>JANOOJ010000317.1:0-13314 GCA_031421295.1 Novosphingobium sp. | reverse complement strand
CGGCCCCTATGGCCCACCGCCCGCCGATCGCGCCGCGCGCGAAAAGCAGATTGGCGCGATGCTCCGCGCCGGACACCCCCTCGACAGCGCGCGCGAATTGGTCAATGCCGCCAGCGTGGAAGCGGCGGAAGAATGGGCTGCGGCTCTGGACGAGGACGAACCATGCGATTGATCTCCTGCGCGCTGGCCTCGGTTCTGCTGCTAGCGGCCTGCTCGGCCAATCCGGGGCAGGCCGCTTCGGGATCGAGCACGGCAGCCGCTGCGGTGCATCCGGTTTCGGGCCTCAAGGTCGTACCGCTGACCGTTACCCATCTGGGCAAGGTCCACACATTCCGGGTCGAAGTGGCGGGTACGGAAGCGGAGCAGGCCAAGGGGCTGATGTTCCGCACCGAAATGGGCGCGGACGAGGGGATGATTTTCCCGATGGACCCGCCGCGCGGCGCGAGCTTCTGGATGCGCAACACCGTGATCCCGCTCGACCTCATCTTTGTCGGCCCCGACGGGCGGATCAGCAACATCGCCGCCAATGCGATCCCGTACAATGAAATGCCGCTCGCTTCGATCGGGCTGGTCAAGGGCGTGCTCGAGCTAAAAGGGGCGCGCGCGGCGCAGCTGGGTATCGTCGCGGGTGACAAGGTGGCTTGGTGAGCTACCCTGGCGGCTTGCGCGGGCAGGGTGAGTGCGGCTAACGCGCTGGCCATGGGAATCCTCTCCAAACTCTTCACCTGGTGGGACGGCGCGACGATCGGAACGCTGTTCAACAGCGCCACGACCGGCGAGCAGGTCGGCACCGATGTGCAGGGCAACCGGTATTTCCGCGGCAAGCAGCGCCAGGCCGCAGGCGGGCCGTTTGCCGGGAACGAGCGCCGCTGGGTGATCTACGCCGGGGCCAACGATGCCAGCCGCGTGCCGGCTGAATGGCATGGCTGGTTGCACGGCAGCTTTGCCGACGTTGAAAACGGGGGCATTCCCGAAAGCAATTTGCCGTCCCCGCGGATCTGGGAAGTCGATTACACCCCCAACGCCACCGGCACCGCTGCGGCCTATCGCCCGCAAGGCGCGCTGGAGCGGGGCGGTCGCCGCGCCGCAGCGACCGGCGACTACGAATCATGGTCGCCCGAGGGCGACAAACAGATATTGACCCCGGACGCCTGAGCCATGAAATGGACGCTCGCCCTGGCTGCCGCGCTGGCGCTGGCCGGCTGCAAGGGCGAACCGGAAGATTCGGCCGAAGCCCAAGCGACCGACGTGCCCAAGGCGGTGGTTGGTACGGGCGGTGCGGCTCCGGCGGTCGAAAGCAAATACGGCACCCCGGTCAAGGACCGGGTCGCGACCATCGGCCTGCTCAACAAGCGCAACAACATCACCCAGAATCTCGCGCTTAAGCCAGGCGAAGCGCGCCGCGTCGGGAATATTATCGTCAAGCTGGCGACCTGCGAACGGACGCTGCCGTGGGAAACCCCGCCCGAAACCGGGGCCTTCGTCCAAGTCTATGTCGAAGAACGCGCGAATACCAGCGATCCGCTGGCGTGGCGGCGGGTGTTCTCGGGCTGGCTGTTCAAGAATTCGCCTTCGCTCAATGTCGTCGAGCACCCGGTCTACGACGTCTGGGTCAAGGACTGCGCAATGAAGTTCCCGGGCGAAGAGGAAGACCCGGCGTCTGCGACATCGTCGAGCAGCGCGGCAAAACCGGTCGGCAACGCGGCGCCCGCGCCCAAGCCGTCAGCCTCGGCCACGCCCAGCGCGGTCCCTACGCCCAGCACCGCGCCTGCTACGCCGCCTGCCTGAGCATCGCGCAGCAGTTCGAGATAGCGCTTCTGGCTGATCTCGACCGCGCCCAGCGAGGCGAGGTGTCCGGTCATGAACTGGCAGTCGAGCAGTTCGGCTCCCCCTCGCCGCAATGCTGCAACCAGCCAGGCGAGTGCGACCTTTGAGGCATCGGGCATCCGGCTGAACATGCTTTCCCCGCAGAACACCCGGTCGAAGCCGACGCCGTAGAGCCCGCCGACCAATTCACCGCCGTACCAGCATTCCAGCGAATGGGCGTGCCCCTCATCGTGCAGCGCGCGGTAAGTGGCGGCGATCCTTTGGCTAATCCAGGTCTCCTCGGTTTCAAAGCGCGGTGCGGCGCAGGCTTCGAGCACTTCGGCAAAGGCGGTGTTGCAAGTCACCTGGAACCGCCCGCGGCGCAGCGTCCGGGCCAGCGAGCGCGAACAGCGGAAACGGTCGAGCGGAATGATCGCGCGGTGGCGCGGCTCGACCCAGAATATTTCGGGATCGTCGCGGCCATCGGCCATCGGGAATATGCCGCTGCGATAGGCCAGCAGCAGCATTTCAGGGTTGATCACCGGCAGGCTCGCGGGCGCGTGCATGGCGGCAAGATAGCAGCATCGGCGGGATTTGCATCGCTTGCCTTCACTGCTCCCAGGCTTTAAGGGCCGGGCCGCGCGCAGGAGTGTAGCTCAGCTGGTAGAGCATCGGTCTCCAAAACCGAGTGCCGGGGGTTCGAATCCCTCCACTCCTGCCAGCATTTTCCCCAACCGAACGATTGGGCCATGGCCGCCGAGGATCCCACCGCGCCGTACTTCCTCGCCCGGCCAGGCCGCCGCGAGGGGCTGATTCTCGGGCTGACGCTGGCGCTGCTCGCCTGCCTGCCGGTGCTGGTCGCGACCTATCCGCAGATGGGCGATTATCCGGCACATCTCGCCCGCTACCACGTCATGATGGAGGGCACCCGCAGCCCGTTCCTGTCGCAATTCTACAGCTTCGAGTGGAAATGGACCGGCAATGTCGGGGTCGATCTGCTGATCCGGCCGCTCAGCGCCTGGGTCGGTCTCGAAGTGGCCGGGCGGATCATCGCCGGGGCAATCCCCGTCCTGACCGGGCTGGGCATCCTCGCGGTAGAGTGGAGCCTGCGGCGGCGGATCGGGATTGGCTCGCTGCTGGCAATGGCCTTCATCTGGTCACCGGCGCTGCTCCTCGGCTTCGTCAATTTCGGCCTCTCGCTGGCCGCCGCGCTGTTCGCTTTCGCGCTGTGGGTCGAGCTCGAGGGATGGCGCTGGCGCTGGCTGCTGTTCATGCCGATCAGCATATTGGTGTGGCTGTGTCACCTGTCGGGCTGGGGTGTGCTGGGGCTGATGGTGCTGGGCTATGAATGGTCGCAGCGCCCGGCCTTGCCCGCGCTGGCCGCGCCCACCCCGCTGGCACTGCCGATCATCCCGCTGCTGCTGGGCGGCGGGACCAAGGGGATGTTCTCCTACGGCGCGTTCCCGCAGGTCTATAAATATCTGATCTGGACCAAGGCGATGCGCGATCAGCTGTCCGAGCTCGATTTGATCGGGCTGGGACTGATCATCCTGCTGATCGTCGTGGTGTTCCAGCGCAAGCGCTTCGATGGTCGGCTGGGCTGGGGGGCGATGCTGACCCTGCTCGGCTCGCTGCTGATCCCGCGCCATCTGGCGGGCGGAGACTATGCCGATTACCGCCTGATTGCGGTCGGGCTGATGCTGTGCTGCCTGTCGATCGACTGGCGGGTGCCGCGCTGGGTGCTGTGGCTGGCACCCGCGCTGTTCCTCGCGCGCCTCGGCGTGACCACCGAAACCTGGGCGCGCAACGCACGCGAAACCGCGCGATTGCTGACCGCGCTCGATCATGTGCCCCAAGGCGCGAAAGTCGCCAGCGCGGTGCTGGTCCAGCGCGATCGCTGGGGGATGAATACGTTCGAGCATATCGGTGCCTATGCGGTGCTGCGCCGCGATGCGCTGGTGAACGCCAATTTCGCGATGCCCAATGTCCATATGCTGCATTTGCGCCCCCAGCCGGGTGTGCGCGACGAACGGGCGCTGCGCGATCCCTCGCTGCGTATCCTTCACTGGCGCGGCGACCCGATCGATCTGGCCAGTTTCGCGCCCGCCAAAGGCATGGACTATCTGTGGTACGTCGGCGACGAGGAGCCGACCACGCTGCCCCCCGGGGCGCAGGTGATCTGGCGCCACCGCCATGCGCTGCTGGCGCGGCTTGCAAATCCCCCGCGCGCTCGCTGAGTACGCTGGCATCTTCCGACATCGATCCCAGCCAGCGGCTGTTCCATTTCGCCGGAACCCCGATCGATCTCCACGTCCGACCGCAAGCGCGGCAGGCCGACTGGTTCTGGTTTGTCGGTGATTAGCAGCCGGTGCGGCTGCCGGATGGAGCGACCGAAACTTGGCGCGCACCCGGAATCATCATCGCTTGGCTTGCGCGGCGATCGAGAGCTGGCTGACAGCGAACCTCTTGGCGTGCCTGCTCGCGACCATCCGGTCATTCTCACTTGAATCGTGGATCGTTTGTCTTGGTCGAACGGTACGACAAGTGGAAAAATCGATGCGATTCGCGCAGATAACGCGGAATCATTCCTAGACGAAATGTCATGATCACCAAGTCAAGACTCCGTGTAACATTCTGGAATCCATTAAGGATTCGAACTAATGCTGCAAAGGTTGACTTTGATGCATTTGAGCCTTACGAATTGAGGTTCAGCCAAAATAAAAAAATATGAATCATAGTGGGTCGCGCTTGGAAACATCAGGAGGTCCCAATGGCAAAGAACACTACACCAAAATCACAACTGCTAAGCTCACTGTCGAATCTCAAAGCAGGCCAAGTCGCTGCTTTGGCTCGGATCGGGTCGTTGGAAACTACAACCGGTGACTTTGGTAAGGTTTTTCGGGAAAACCCGGCGGCGGCTTTGGCTGCAAAAGGTATAGTTCTGGATGATGCCGCCGCAACCAAGCTCAATCGAGAGGTTGCGGGGATAGTGCGTCCGGGTGCTTCAGCTGCGGGCGAGGTCGAAGTTAGCGTCAAGGTCAAGTTCTAAACCGAAATGAGCTTGCTGGTCCCCAGCAAAAGGGGCTGGAGCGCAAGAGCGCAGGCGAGAATCAGCGAAAGCATTGATCGCCTGATCGCTGTCGCGGATGCATCATCTGCCGACCTTGTTCTTGTTGCTCCCCCCTTTGCCAGCCCTGATCGCCCCTCGCTTGGGCTGCACTTGCTCGCCGCCGCATCTCGGAAGGTCGGCGTCAAAGCCTGTGTGGTCTATGCAAATCTGGCCTATGCGGCAGTGATCGGACCCAAGCTTTACCGTGTACTTTGCCATACACCCACCGAACAACTCGTCGGCGAACGGTTGTTTCGGGGCGCGAGGTACGGGATGGCTTCGGTCGCTGGCGACGTCGCCCCTCCCACGTGGCGCAAACTGAGAAATCCGTCGCCACCACCGTTCAAGGAACTGCAGGCAATTTCGGCTCTGTACGTCCAAGAGCTCGCCACTGCCATCGCTGCGTTGCCCGGGCGTTTTCTTGGGTTGTCGACTGTGTTCGAGCAAACACTTGCCAGCCTTTCGATTATTTCGGCAGTCAAGCAGCTAGACCCGACAAAGGTGACGTTGCTTGGCGGCGCAAATGTCGATGGAATGATGGGTGAAGCGATGGCTGCACTGGAACCAGCCATCGATCATGTATTCACAGGCGAAGCAGATACCAGCCTTCCCCAATTCTTGCTCAATTCCCGATCAGGCCAAGCCGATATTCCGCGGCTTGTGAAAGGCGAGATTGCTACAGATCTCGACCGTCTTGAACCGCCATGCTTCGATGAATTTTTCCTGCAGTTTGCGGAGCTGGTGCAGGAACCGACTTGCGAAGAAGGACTTGATTCTGGCGAATTGAGATTACCTTACGAAAGTAGTCGTGGCTGCTGGTGGGGTGAAAAGCACCATTGCACCTTTTGTGGACTCAACGCCAATGGAATGCAGCATCGAACAAAGAACGCTGATAAAGTCCTATCGGAAATTTCGCAACTTTCAGAACGTCATGAGATAGATCGTATACTCATGGTGGATAACATCATGCCGCATGGATATTTTTCCACATTGTTACCGAATTTAAAAAAATCTGAGAAAAAGCTCTCAATTTTTTACGAGCAGAAAGCCAACATTTCACTGGAACGAATGGCTCTGCTCAGTGCGGCTGGTGTCAATTCAATTCAGCCCGGCATTGAATCCCTTTCCAGCGCTTTGCTGCAACGGATGCGCAAGGGCACTACGGCTCAAATCAACATCGACTGCATGCGCTTCGCGCGTTCCAGCGGGATTGCGATCGTGTGGAATCTTCTCTGCGATTTCCCCGGTGACGAAGCCGATGACTACGATGGGATTATTGCTTTGGCACCGCTCCTGCATCATCTGCAGCCACCCGGCGGTGTTGGTGGACTTAGCATTGATCGCTTCAGTCCTTATTATGACGATCCAGAAGCCTTTGGCATTCGGGATGTCCGACCGCTCGATGCCTACAAATTGGTGTTTCCCAATGGCGACTTGCATCGTCTGGCGTACCACTTTGCAGGGGATTACCACTCGTCCATCCGCTCAGTGCCAGGCCTGCACAAAAACCTGGAACGCGCCATCCAAGCGTGGGATGCTGCATGGGCGGATGAAAGCGTACCGATTTTATCGGCCTTCGAAATCGAAGAAGATCAATACATTGTCGTCGATACGCGGTCATGCAGTCAGTCGGATGTTCGCATGATCACCCGGACGGAAGCACATAATTTGCTACGAGGGTCGCGGACTTTGACACCCGACGTCAAGATCGCGCTCGACCTTGGTCAACTGGCCGAGATCGATGGTCACTATGGCCCAATTGCTTGCTCACCACTGGATGCCTCAAGCTGGAACTAGGATTGCAAAGGGGGCGGTAAACACCCCCAACCACGCCGGTTGCCGCGGGCCAGTCAGCTCACAACCACGCATCCCAACCGCCACCCGTCAAACAAAGCGCGCCCGGGATCATGCGGCGGCTTGCCGCTCGACTTGGACCAGCCATCCACCTGCGCGATGTCTGGCAGCTTCGGCGGTGGGCGCTCGTGCGGGGCATGCAGCGGCTCGCCGCAAGCGGCGCGGCCGGCCTCAGCCACGCGAAACTTTTCGCGCTGGTGCTCAAGCCGCGCCTCGTAAATCAGCGAGAGCCGGATCGAACGCGCCGCGGTGCACTCGCTCCGGCGGCGCGTTCGGGGGTGTCCCACAGCCGCGCTTCCTGCTGGTGGAGGTAGTGAAGTTGCAGCGCCTCGCTTGCGGTCATCGGCGGGATCGGCCGCGGGTCGTTGCGTGTCCAGCTGTCGGCCTGCGGGTCGTCGAGCGACCGGCCGACCCGCAGCTCGGCCTCGAGCCGGGTATAGCCACGTTCGAGCGCCAACCGCCATTCGCGGGCGAAGCTGGCATCGGCGCGCTTGTGTGATGGTAGAACGCCGCTTGGCTGAACCCCGCCGCCTTCGCTGCGAGGCGGACATTGGCGGTGGCGCTGAGCGCGGCGAGGCAGCAGTGCCGCGCGGCCTGGGCCAGTGCGAGCGCCGCCTGCCACTGTGCGGCAAAGGCTGGATGTTTGCGCGCCGCCGGGTGAACCGTGTCCGGTGCATGCCCAACAGCCGCGCTGCCTCGCGCACGTTGCCGGTACGGCGCAGCGCCTTGAGGAAGGCGGCGTACTCCAATGCCTGGTGGGGGATGAAGGGGCGGATGCCGGCCATCACGCAAACCAGTTCTACCCTGAATCCTATATTGCAAGCGGTGGCGCGTCGCTGACCGTGCCAGACCGCTCCCGCGAACTCCCCCATCTTGCCAAACCGCAGCCGCGTCGCTAAATGCCGCCGTGTCTTCCGACATCGGAACTTCGCAGCCCCTCCCGGCAGATGCCGGGGCGGCGCGGAGCCTATGGCGAAAGAGCAAGAGGCGCAAACGAACGGACCAGCTGATGGCCAAGACCAGTCCCGGTGAATTCATGCGGCAAGTGCAGGCCGAAGCCCGCAAGGTCGTGTGGCCGACCCGTCAGGAAACCGTGACCACCGCGATTTTCGTGGGAATCATGATGGTCCTGCTGGCGTTGTTCTTCCTCGGCATCGACACGCTGTTCGGCAGCGCGGTCAAGTGGCTGCTGTCGCTGGCCGGATAATCCAGCCAAGCCGGATACATTCAAGCAAGCCGGATAATTTCAAGCAAGAGAGACCCAATGGCCCGCTGGTATATCATTCACGCCTATTCCGGTTTCGAGAACAAGGTCCGCGATTCGATCCTCTCGGAGGCCGAACGCATGGGCCTCTCGCAGCTGGTCGAGGCGGTCGAGGTGCCGACCGAGACGATCACCGAAGTGAAGCGCGGCAAGAAGGTCCAGACCGAACGCAAGTTCATGCCGGGCTATGTGCTCGCCAAGCTGGGCCTCAACGACGATGTCTATCACCTCGTCAAGAACACCCCCAAGGTCACCGGCTTCCTCGGCCTCGGCGGCAAGCCGCAGCCGATCTCCGAACGCGAAGCCGCCCGCTACTTCGGCGCGCGCGAACAGGCCGCGGCCGAACCCAAGAAGCACATCTCGGTCGATTACGAGATCGGCGATTCGGTCAAGGTGCTCGACGGCCCCTTCGCCAGCTTCACCGGCACGGTCGAAGAACTCGATTTCGACAAGAACCGCGTCAAGGTCAGCGTCAGCATCTTCGGGCGGGCGACGCCGGTGGAACTGGACTTCGAGCAGGTGGAACTGTCGAAGTAGACGGGCAGAGTAGACAAAGCCAAAGCAAGGCTTGACCTTGAGTTCGTATCCGGCTGGTGTAAGAATTCGGCTATGGTGCGACATTGTCGCCCTCGGGGACATTGAATGGCTAAGAGAAGGGCGCCTAGCAACGAGGAAATTGCCACTGCTGAAGCGGCAATTTCAACGGTTTCGCGTCAAGTAAAATTTACCGTCACGGAGTATCCCATATCCGTTTACGTTGAGCGTTTTCCGGACGATGAGATGGGTCGGTTTGTCGTTCCGGAGTATCAGCGAAAACTGGCTTGGCGCCCTCAGCAACAATCGGAATTCATCGAATCGCTGCTTGTGGGCTTGCCGGTACCTTTTCTGTTTTTCTACCAGATGCCCGATGGGCGGATGGAAATCGTTGACGGCTCGCAGCGGATGCGCGCGATGCGTGCGTTCTTGAAGGAAGGCTTGCGCCTGTCAGACCTTGTGCTCGTGCCCGAGCTGAACGGCTTTTCGTTTCTGGATCTGCCCGAGGGCCGACGCAACAAGCTAGAAGATGTCACAATTCGAACGATCGTGCTCGACCCTAGTACCGATCCCTCGACACGAGCCGAAATGTTCGCGCGTATCAACAAGTCTGGTACGGTCGCAAACGAGGCTGAAATTCGACGTGGCTCGCTGCCCGGCCCTGTGACCGAATTGATCCGGGGACTAGCCGAAAGCGCGCAGTTCGTAGCCTCCACGCCCATGTCGCAGAAGGTTGTCGATCAGCGTGAGCGCGAGGAACTGGTGACCCGTTTCTTTGCCTATCTTGAGGGCTGGGATACTCCGGAGGGGCGGTTTCCGAATTACCGGGATCGACCTAAAAAGTATCTCTATGACTATCTAAAGTCCGCAAATGACGCAGCCGTCGGCGACCCCGAAATGATCGGGAGGATGCAGTCGGAGTTCGAACGTATGTTGGAGCTAGTGCCGCAACTTTTCCCGAACGGATTCCGCAAGAACGCAACGGCCAATACGATACCTAGAGTGCGCTTCGAAGCGATCGCAACAGGGACGGCGCTTGCACTTCGCCAGAACGAACACTTGGACGTAAACTCAGCGCAGGTGGGCGCGCGGATGGAAGAGAAGGGGTTCGACAAAATTGTCGTTTCCGACGGAGCGAATGTTCGCAGCAAGTTGGAGGGCAGGATTGGTCTGGTTCGATCAATCTTGATCGACGAATGACGACGTTACGGACCGATTTGGACACGCGCCGCGAGGAGTTTGATGCGCACTTCGCTTTGGCCGAAGCGCTCGAAGACAGGATGATGTTCGACGCCTCTTTGGGAAATGTAAGCCTATCTGCCCGACATATTAATACGATCAAGTCGGGCTTGATCGTTCACCTCTACAATATTGAGGAGGCGATCATGAGCCAAGCGTTGCATTTTTTGGGAGGTGCGCTGGGTGCCGCCGATCCTCGCAGTTGGACTGAATATTCATTGCGGGAGTGGCTACGCGAATCTGTCGTCAGCCGTATTGCCGAGGGCAGTGAGGATGGCAGGCTCGCGACTGTCTACGAAAAGTCGAACTTGCTGCTCTCGACACCAATCCTTGGGCCGCAAAGTCTGAAAAAGCCTTCAGGCACTTGGGACGACAAGGGGATTGCGACTTTTTCCAGGCGCATGAATGTGACCTTCACCATGCCTCCAGAAATGTGGAACCGCATCGCTGCAACTCCAGAGTATGGGGACAAAACGCCGCTCCAGTTCCTTGCCGACCGGCGAAATGCTATCGCGCATGGCAGGCGTTCGTTCGAAGATGGCGCAAGTGATCTGGGACTCAGCGACATTCGTAAGCTGGCCGATGTCACACTTGACTACATGAGCTACGCAGTAGACGCATTCCAAGCGCACATTGAAAATGACGCACATCTTGTAGCTGCAGCATGACGGACACGCCCCATATCTCTGCTGTTGACCTGTTCTGCGGCGTTGGCGGCCTGACCCACGGTCTGTCACAAGCCGAGATCGACGTTCGCCTTGGCGTGGATATCGATCCTGCCTCGCAGCACCCGTTCGAAAAGAACAATGATGCAGCATTCCTTCTTGCCGATGTCTCGACGCTGGAAGCCGAGACGATCACCAAGAGCTTCGCTCCCGGTACCACGACACTTCTGGCGGGGTGCGCGCCCTGTCAGCCATTCTCGACGTACTCGCAGAAGGCGAAACGGAATGGCACATTTCGCCCCGATCGCGGACGCAAGGACGATTGGAAGCTGGTTGAGCGATTTGGCGAGCTAATCGAAGAGGTTCAACCGGACCTTGTCACAATGGAAAACGTGCCGCCATTGCTGCGGGCACCAGTGTATGAGCGCCTCCTCCAGAGCCTTACGGGCTATTGGGTCGATGCACGAGTGATTGACTGCCAATCGATTGGGCTTCCCCAAACCCGGAAGCGGCTTGTGCTTGTGGCATCGAAACTTGGACCAATTCAGCTACCGCAGTTCGATCGGGAGGCAAAATCCGTACGATCGGTGATCGGAGGACTGCCACCATTGCAAGCCGGGAAAGCGCATTCCAGCGACCGCATTCACAGAGCCAGTGCGCTTAGCGAACTCAACGCAATGCGGATTCGCGCTTCCGTTCCCGGTGGAACTTGGCGAGATTGGCCAGAGGAGCTTAAGGCTGCTTGTCACATCCGGAAAACTGGAGCCACCTACCCAGCTGTCTATGGGCGCATGAAATGGGATGAACCGTCTCCCACCATCACCACACAGTGCTTCGGATATGGCAACGGCCGATTTGGACATCCAGATCAAGATCGAGCGATCAGTCTAAGGGAAGCTGCTATGCTCCAAGGCTTCCCTCGAAATTACTCCTTCCTGCCGGACGATGAACCGGTGAGTTTCGCAACATTGGGCCGCCTAATCGGAAACGCTGTACCTGTAACCTTGGGAAAAACGATCGGAGAGGTTTTGGTGGACCATGTGAAAGCGCATTAATGCTTGCTTTGCGAACTTGCTCCCGGCCCAAGCCCCTACCACCTATCCATCCCCCAGCCGCCACCCCCCGAACAGCGCCCGGCTCTCATCCCGCGCCGCCTTGCCGCTCGCCTTCGACCAGCCGGTCACCTGCGCCAGATCGGGCAGCTCCGGCGGGTCGGGCTCGTGCCGGCTCCACCTCGGTTCGCCGCGCGCGCGCCTTCCGGCTTCGTCCCCGCCTCCCACTTCTCGACCGTGCTTTCGCTGGTGTTTGGATAGCGCGCGAAGACGGGTTGGCTGACCTTGTTGCGCTCGCGCAGGCGCTTGATCTCGGCCGGGGCGAACACCGGCGGATTAGCGTCGACAGCTTGCCCGACCTGCTTAGTAATCCTGGCAATCTGAGCATTGCTGTGGAGGGTGCTCACCAGCCGATCCGGCAAAAAAAAGGAGGCCTGGACGAGCCAGGCCTCCATAATCGAACAAAGACCGCTTAGCGTAGCACAGCGCTGATGACCCGCTGGATCACATATGTCCTGGGATCGACTTGATAGACATACCCGTCAGCGTAACGATACGTTCCGCCAGAATAGCGGTCGCGATAGGCATTCGGGACATAGTCGTCGCGATATGCCTGCGGCAGTCTTTGGCCCGCCTGCCAGCGCGACCTGGCGTGGCCCGGCGGCAAGCAGCCATTATTCTTCTTCGCCAGACCGCGCGGGCAGTTGGTGCCGTGAAGTCGGCCATCGCGGTAGTAGCGGCCCTGATACCAGTAGCCCCTGCCGTCCCCCTCGTAAGCGGCACGGCGGCTGTCCCACCGTGCAGTCGTCTCGGTGGCTCGATTTTCCATTCGATCACGCTTGGATTGATCATTCTTGGCCAGCGCCGGGCCGGTCGAGGCCAGCAGACCAAGAGTGACGAATATGAGAATTTTCTTCATCGCGAACGCTCCTTTCCGAGTTACGGCTTATCAACGTACGACCGCCCCTAAAGTCGCATGAACGCTGGACAACGGGACGAACAGTGTGATGTGCGAGACGATCTCCCGCCACGCCGAACGCTAAGGCGCACATACGCAGCTTGGTGCTCTGCCTTTCAAGCCGTTGCGTTCCAGGCACGAAGGGGAAGGATGTGCTTCGACAGGCTCACGAACGGGGTGGGTGCCAGTCATCTGCCGTCGCGCTCCATATCCCCCAACCGCCACCCCCCGAACAGCGCCCGCCCTTCATCCCGCGCCGCCTTACCGCTCGCCCCTTCGACAGGCTCAGGACAGGCTTTCGACCAGCCGGTCACCTGCGCCAGATCGGGCAGCTCCGGCGGGTCGGGCTCGTGCCGGCTCCACCTCGGTTCGCCGCGCGCGCGTCTTCCGGCTTCGGCGACGCGGTACAGCTCGCGTTCGTGTTCCATCCGCGCCTCATAGATCAGCGAGAGGCGGATCGAGCGGGCCTGGTCGCTTTCGCCGCGGCGGCGGCGCAGCGGTTCGGGTTCGGACCACAGCCTGGCTTCCTTCTGGTGCAGGTACAGCAGTTGCAGCGCCTGGCTCGCGGTCATCGGCGGGATCGCGGGCGACTCGTTGTCGCGCCAGTGGTCGTACTCGTGACCCTCGTGCGACCAGCCTTCGAGCAATATCGTTTCGAGGGCATCGTAGCCGTGTTGCAGCGCCAGCTGCCATTCGCGCGCGAAGGCCGGGTTGGCGCGCTTGTGGTGATAGAATGCGGCGTGGCTGAACCCGGCGGCTTTGGCGGCGAGCCGGACGTTGGCGCTGGCGCTGAGCGCGGCGAGGAAGCGCTGCTGCGCGGGCGCATCGATCCG
>JANOOJ010000316.1:0-1998 GCA_031421295.1 Novosphingobium sp. | reverse complement strand
CCACACTTCGGCAGCGACCGTCGCCGTGCTGCCCGAGCCCGACGAGGTCGATGTCCAAATCGACATGAACGACATCAAGATCGACATCTATCGCGCCAGCGGCGCGGGCGGCCAGCACGTCAACACCACCGATTCGGCGGTGCGGCTGACCCACTTGCCGACCGGCCTCGTCGTGATCCAGCAAGACCAGCGCAGCCAGCACAAAAACAAGGACAAGGCGATGCAGGTGCTGCGCACGCGCCTCTACGACCTCAAGCGCGCCGAGGCCCACGGGGCGGAGGCCGAAGCGCGCAAGGCGATGGTCGGCTCGGGCGACCGCTCCGAACGCATCCGCACCTACAACTTCCCGCAAGGCCGGGTGACCGACCACCGGATCAACCTCACCCTGCACCGCCTGCCCGAAATCCTCGAAGGCCCCGGGCTGGGCGAGCTGATCGACGCGCTCACCGCCGAGGACCAGGCCAAGCGGCTGGCGGCGCTGGGTGAGTGACCGTTTCCGGCACCCTGCGTGAGGCAGCCGAGCGACTAACCGCTACATCCGACACCCCGCGCCTCGACGCCGAACTGCTGATGGCCCACGCCCTCGAAGTCTCCCGTTCCGACCTGCTGTTACGCCATCAAAACGATCCCGTGCCCGCGTGTTTCGTCGCGCTCCTCGACCGCCGTGTGAACCACGAACCCATCGCCTACATCCTCGGGACCCAGGAATTCCGTTCGCTCTCCTTCATCGTCACCCCGGCCGTGCTGATCCCGCGCGGCGACAGCGAGGTGGTGGTCGAGGCAGCACTGGCCGCGCTGCCCCGGGCGCAGCGGGTGCTCGATTGCGGGACCGGTTCGGGGGCGCTGTTGCTCGCGGTGCTAGCCGGACTGCCCGCCGCGACCGGAATCGGGATCGATCGTTCGCCCGCCGCGCTGGCGGTGGCGGCGGCCAATGCGGCGCGGCTCGGGCTGGGCGAACGCGCCCGGCTGCTGCGGGGTGACTGGAACACGGCGGGCTGGGCGGATCGGCTCGGCCGGTTCGATCTGATCCTCGCCAACCCGCCCTATGTCGAAGACACCGCCGTGCTCGCCCCCACGGTGCGCGCGCACGAACCGGCGGAAGCGCTGTTCGCCGGACCCGAGGGACTGGACGATTACCGAGTTCTGATCCCGCAGCTCCCGGCACTGCTCGCCCCCGGCGGGGTCGCGGTGGTCGAAATCGGAGCGACGCAGGCCGAGGCGGTGAGTGCGATTGCCGACACAGCAGGATTTACGGTTCGCCTTCACCACGACCTCGCCGGGCGTCCCAGGGCTTTGGCCATGGTCCCCGAACGCAACAATTCGCTTGGCAAAGCGTCGTTCCGCGCCTAAGTCCCTCACCAGTCCAGCGGCGGGATGCAAGCTGCCCCGCAGGCCGGTTCACTCCAACATTTGCAAATGGCGAGGGTCACGCCCGCCCTACCACGCAGATGTCGGGACCGCAGGCACAACGCTTTGCGGGCATGAGGATATAGGACTGCTGCACGACGGCCGGTCCGGGGTTAAGGAACAACTTCCCTTGAACAACAACAATCGCGGCAACAACAATAACAACAACCGTCGGCGCGGGCGGGGCAACAGCAACAACCGTCCGCAGGGCGGCCAGCCGCTCAACCGGATCGACAGCCGCGCGCGCGGCAATGCCCCGCAGTTGTTGGAGAAGTACCGCAAGCTCGCGCAGGACGCGCATCTCAATGGCGACCGGGTGACTGCGGAATATTATCTCCAGTTCGCCGATCACTATTTCCGGGTGCTCGCCGACAGCCGGGTCCGGCAGGAAGAGCAGCGCCGCCCGCAGGGTGAACGCTGGCAGGAAGGCGATGCGCCCCCGCGTGAAGAGCAGGACGACAGCGGCGAATATATGGAGAGCGATTTCCCCTCGTTCGACCAGCCGCCCGCCTATGTGCACACTCGCCGCGAGCGCGAAGAACGGCCCGAGCGCCCCGAACGGCAGGACCGTCCGGAGCGCAGTGAACGCCC
>JANOOJ010000315.1:0-6593 GCA_031421295.1 Novosphingobium sp. | reverse complement strand
GCCCTTATTCGGCGTTTGACGGCCGGCAACTGTCGCTCGATGCGCTGGAGCTTTGCGAACGCTTTGCCCGGCAACTGCGCGAGGCAGTGGGCAGCAAGGCTGACTTGCTGTTCGGGACGCATGGCCAGATGACCGCCGCTGGCGCAATCCGGTTGGCGCGGCGGCTCGAACCCTATGATCCGCTGTGGCTGGAAGAGCCGGTCCCGCCCGATGCGCCCGAGGAAATGGCCAAAGTTGCCCGCGCAACCAGTATTCCGATCGCGACGGGCGAGCGGCTCGCCACCAAATATGATTTCGCCCGGCTGCTTGCAGCCGGCAGCGCGGCAATCTTCCAGCTGAACCTGGGCCGGGTCGGCGGACTGCTCGAAGCCAAGAAGATCGCCGGGATGGCCGAGGTTCACCACGTCCAGATCGCCCCGCATCTTTATTGCGGGCCGATTGTCGGCGCGGCCAATATCCAGCTGGCGACCTGCTCGCCAAATTTCCTGATCCTGGAGAGCATCGAAACCTGGGGCGGGTTCCACTCGGAGATTCTCAAGCGCCCGATCGCGTTCGAAGACGGCCACGTCATCCCGCCCACCGCGCCAGGACTGGGGGTCGAGCTCAACGAGGAGGTGGCACTGGCCAATCCCTATACCGGAACCATGCTGCATCTTGAGATGACCCAGCATCCGGTCCGCTGAAATGGACCAGTTTGACTACGTGATCGTCGGTGCAGGCACGGCGGGCTGCGTGCTCGCCAATCGGCTGACCGAGGATGGCAAGACCACCGTGCTGCTGCTCGAAGCGGGCGGCAGCGACCGTACGATCTGGATCCAGATGCCGATCGGATATGGCCGCACCTTCTTCGATCCCCGCGTCAACTGGATGTACGAAACCGCGCCGGTGCCGGGGCTGGGCGGTCGCCGCAGCTATTGGCCGCGGGGCAAGGTGATCGGTGGATCGGGCTCGGTCAACGCAATGGTCCATGTCCGCGGCCAACCCCAGGATTTCGATGACTGGCGCGACCTGGGCAATGTGGGTTGGGGTTGGGATGATGTTTTGCCCTACTTCATTCGCGCGGAGGATCACGATCTTGGGGCCGGTGGGTGGCACGGCGTGGGCGGTCCACAACACGTCACCGACATCAGCGCGCGGGCACATCCGCTTTGCCAAAGCTTTATCGCTGCCGCGCAAACGCTGGGAATGCCGTTCACACCCGATTTCAATGGGCCGGACAGCGAAGGGGTGGGCATCTTCCAGATCAATACCCGCAAGGGTCGCCGGGCTTCGACCGCGAATGAATATCTGCGCCCGGCGCTGCGGCGCGGCGGGGTAGAGCTGCGGACCAGAGCCCACGCCACGCGCGTGATGTTCACCGGGAAGCGCGCGACCGGGGTCGAATATCGCCGCGGCGGCCAGATCACACAGGTTGGCGCTCGCCGCGAGGTGATTGTGTCAGGTGGCGCGATCAATTCGCCGCAGCTACTCCAGCTCTCGGGAATTGGCGACGCGCAGCGACTGATCGCACTGGGAATTACGCCGCTGATCGGTGCCCCGGCGGTGGGCCGCAATCTGCAGGACCATTTGGCGGTAAGCTTTTTCTACAAGACCAGCGTTTCCACCCTCAACGACGAGCTTGGGCCGCTGTGGGGCAAGCTCAAGGCGGGGCTGCACTATCTGGTCAATCGCGGCGGACCGCTGTCGCTCAGCGTCAACCAGGGCGGCGGCTTCGTCCGCAGTGGGCCGGAGCAGAAACGGATCAATTTTCAGCTCTATTTCAGCCCCGTCAGCTATACTCAGACACCTTTGTCGGAACGAAGGCTGCTCAGTCCCGATCCCTTCTCGGCCTTTCTGCTGTCCTTCAACGCCTGCCACCCGACGAGCCGGGGAGAATTGCACATCACGTCGCCCGATCCGCTGTGTTATCCTTCGATCCAGCCCAATTACCTGTCGACCGAGCATGATTTGGCGGAAGCACAGGCGGGGATTCGTCTGTTGCGTGAGCTGGCGCAGGCCGCTCCGCTTGCGGAAATCATCACCGAAGAACTCGTCCCGGGCTGCCAGGTGGAAGGCGATGAGGCCTTGCTTGAGGATTTCCGGCAGCGCGCTGACACTGTTTACCACCCTACCTCAACCTGCATGATGGGCCCGGATCCCCAAAGCAGCGTGGTCGATGCACGGCTCCGGGTGCATGGCGTGCAAGCTCTGAGGGTGATCGACGCCTCGATCTTTCCGACAATCACATCCGGCAATACCAATGCCCCGACTGTGATGGTTGCGGAGAAGGGGGCGGAGATGGTGCGCATCGACGCCGGCTAAACGTGTCAATATTATTTACCAGTCGAGATTCTTGCTGTAGCCTTCGGTAACAAGCGCGGGGGGCGGTTGATGCATGCCAAGATCGATTTGAAACGCTTGCCGCCTCTGAAGGCACTCAGAGGATTCGAGGCGGCAACCCGGCACCAGAGCATCCGCGACGCAGCGGGCGAGCTGTGCCTCACTCACCCGGCGGTCAGCCACCAGGTCCAGTTGATCGAGGAAGCGCTAGGCGTCGCCCTGTTCGCGCAGGAAGGGCGCCACATCGTCTCGACCAACGAAGGGCGCGTGCTTTACCCCTATGTCAGATCGGCATTTGAATCGCTGCTTGAAGGGGTTCAGGCGGTGCATCGTCACGCGCTGGACAAGCCGCTGCGGGTGCAAACCTATGTCACCGCCTCGATCCGCTGGCTGGCCAAGCGCGTGCCGCAGTTCCTCAGCCATCATCCCGAAATAAAACTGACGCTCAGCACTTGTGCGGTTGAATGGGAATTCGACGAAGTCCATGCCGATGTCGGGCTGGTCTATTGTGAGGTGGCGCCCGATCCCGCCAAATACCACTGGATGCCGCTGTTCGAATATGCCCTTTTCCCGGTGTGTAACCCCGAAATGCTCGATCGGATTGGTCCAACGGCAAGCATTGCCGATCTCATGCAGCAGCCGCTGGTCGCGATCTATACCGAAGTGCAGTACTGGGAAAGCTGGTTCACCTCGGCCGGAGTCAGCTTTGAGCCCAAGGTGCCCTATCTGATGGTCGATACGCTCGCCGTTGCACTGGAGATGGCGCTGAATGGCGAGGGTGTCGCGCTGGTCAACGGGCCGTTCGTGGATCAGGATCTGGTCGCTGGCCGGCTGGTCCGGCCATCGCCGCATGTCGAGACCTGCCCCGGCTCCTGGGGGTTGATCTGCCGCAAGGATATGAAGGAGAACCTGCGAATTCGGACTTTCATGGATTGGATGGCAAGCCAAGTTTCGGAGAGCGTGCCCGAACCGGTTTGAGCCTTACTTGAGGTTGAACCACGCCGATTTTGATTGCATGTAACCTGCTAGGCACTCGAGCGACTTGTCGCGGGTGTTGCCCGATTGTTTGTAGCCGCCGAACGGCTGGGTCATGTCACCATCGCCAAAGCAATTGACCCACACCACTCCCGCCTCAAGCGCCCCCACCATACGGTGCGCGCAATTGAGGTCGCTGGTCCAAACGCTGGCGGCGAGGCCGTAGATCGAGTCATTGGCGAGCTGGATCGCCTCGGCCTCGTCGCGGAAGGAGAACAGCGCCGCTACCGGCCCGAACACTTCCTCGCGGCCAATTGCCATTGCGGGGCTAACCCCGGTGAACAGCGTCGGCATGACATAGGCACCATCTGGACGCGATGCATCTGTGCCGCCGCCCAGCGCCAGCATTGCGCCTTCGGCCTTGCCGGTTTCGATCCAGCGCAGCACATCGCCCTGATGCGCCCGAGTGACCATCGGGCCAAGGCTGGTCGATGGATCGAGCGGATCGCCGGGGCAATAGAGTTCGCCTGCCCGTGCAATGAACCGGCTCACGAATTCGTCATGGATATCGGCATGAACCAGCAACCGCGATCCGGCGTTGCAGACCTGGCCGGCGTTGTCGAAAATACCCATGATCGCGCGGTCAACCGCCACATCCAGGTCGGCCAGATCGGGCATGAAGATTTGCGGACTCTTGCCGCCGGTTTCCAGCGCAACCCGTTTGAGGTTGGATTCGCCGGCGTAGATCATCAGCTGCTTGCCCACGGCGGTCGAGCCGGTGAAGCTGATCTTGGCGACATCTTGATGCAACGCCAACGCCCGCCCGGCATCCTGACCGCGGCCATTGACGACATTGAACACGCCCGCCGGTCCGCCTGCCTCAAGGAACAGCTGCGCCAGCCTCACGCAGGACAGCGGCGCCTGTTGTGCAGGCTTGAGGACCACGCAGTTGCCCGCCGCCAGCGCCGGAGCGACTTTCCAGGTCGCCATCAGCAACGGATAGTTCCAGGCCGAGATCGCCCCGACAATGCCGAGCGGTTCGCGCGCGACCAAGTGCACCGCGCCCTGTGGGCTGTTGGTGACCACGCCCGCCACCTTGTCGATACATTCGCCGAAATAGCGGATCGTGACGATCGTTTCGGGCAGGTCGATGGTCAGCGCATCATTGATCGGTTTGCCCATGCTGAGCGTTTCCAGCAGCGCCAGTTCGGCCGCATGGGCCTCCACCAGATCGGCCCAGCGGCGAAAGATATCCATCCGCTGGCGCGGCACCATGTGCCGCCAGCGGCCATCGCCCCAGGCGTTGCGGGCAGAGGTAACCGCAAGCTCGATGTCGGCGGCGGCTCCGCACGCCATTTCGGCCACCGTGGTTCCGTCGGCTGGATTGATCACGTTGAAAAGTTCACCGTCGGTGGCGCTGCGGCACTGACCGTCGATCACCAGTCCGGTCTCGATCACCAGCGAGTGCGCCAGTGCATTCCATCCGGCATGGTCGGTCGGTGTGGCAGTGGTCATGGCATGTCGTCCGTCGGTCAGCGCTTCGGAACTACCTCATAGCCCGGTTCTTCGGCCTCTTCATCGATCATCTGATCCGGAAAGCCGGTGCCCAGCACCTTGATGCCCAGCGGCTCTTCATAGCGCCGGATGATGTTGGGCGAGAATTCGCGCGGGCCAAAATTGGCCTCGCCTTCCTTGAACAGACGGACGATCAGCGGTGAGAGTTCCACCGGAACTTTTGCATCGTGGGCGATCTTGTCAAACAGGCCGATGTCCTTGCTGACCAGGTCCATCGTGAAGTTGATGTCACGACTGCCGTTGAGAATGACCTGGCTTTCGGTTTCATGCACGAAGCTGTTGCCCGAAGAGATGCGGATCGCCTCGAAGGTCGTGTTCATGTCCAGCCCGATGGCCTTGCACGTGGTCAGTGCCTCGGCCAGCGCCACGAGGTGGACGGTGCAGAGGTAGTTGGTCATCACCTTCAATTGCGAGGCCGTGCCAAGCGCACCGGTGTGGAGGATGCGGCGGCCCATGGTGGCCAGCACGGGCAGCACCGCCTCGAACGCGGCGCGCGGGCCGCCGACGAAGATCGCGATATTGCCGGTGTCGGCGCGGTGACAGCCGCCCGAAACCGGGCATTCGAGAAACATCGCGCCGCGCGCTTCGACCAGCGCTCCAAGCCGGATTGCTTCGGAATAGTCGGTCGTGCTCATTTCGAGCCAGATTTGGCCCGGCCGCATGGCTTGCAGGATGCCGTCGGGCCCTTCGGCGACCGCACTGCTAGCGGCAGGCGAGGGGAGGCAGGTGACAATCAGGTCGACCGCTTCGCACAAGGCCATCGGCGAAGTTGTCGCCTTGGCACCGCGCGCAACATATTCGGCGACCAGCGCATCGTCGAGATCGCGCACCGTAACGTCGTGGCCGTTGCGGATCAGGCTTCCCGCCAGCTTCCCGCCAACATTGCCAAGCCCGATAAATCCGATCTTCATATGGGCTTTCTGACTACCTGCGCTGCTTCTCCGGTGCAGCGCCGCCGTAATGAAACGGCCGCCTGCATTCCGCTCCGATGCTCAGGTTAGACCGCCGCGACCACACCGCCACAACTGAAAAATTTGGGCGGACGGGTGAAATTTTTTGCGTCCGGCAACGGGGTAGTTACAACAACGGGTTCACCCCGGCGGTGCGTAGGCAGATGTGAAAATTTTTTGAACCAGTTGTGCCGAATTGGACATTTGTCGTGCTCCCCCCTCGCGCCCTAAGGTCGGCGCAGCAAACCCCGGAGAGAGTCCGATTTCGATGAATACACAGGCGCGCGTCGTGATCGTGGGTGGGGGGATCATGGGAGCCAGCCTGCTCTACCATCTGGCCGAGCTGGGCTGGACCGATTGCATGCTGATCGAGAAGGACGAGCTGACCTCTGGCTCGACCTGGCACGCCGCAGGCCAGTGCCCCAGCATCACCGGCAGCTTCAACCTGGCCAAGATCCATGCCTATAGCAACGATCTCTATCCCCGCCTGGAAGGGCTGACCGGGCAATATGTCAGCTGGCACAAGTCCGGCGGGATCCGCTTTGCCACCAATCAGCGCGAGCTCGACTGGTTCAAATACATCCACGGCTTCTCGAAGATCATCGGCTTTGACATGGAGATCATCACGCCGGACGAAATTCGGCGGATCAATCCGTTCGTCACCACCGACGGCGTGATCGCGGGGGCCTATACCACCGGTGATGGTCATGCCGATCCCTCGGGTCTGTGCAATGCCATGGCGATCGGCGCGAAAAACCTGGGTGCCACCATCGT
>JANOOJ010000314.1:0-13667 GCA_031421295.1 Novosphingobium sp. | reverse complement strand
GACGCGTTCACGTCAGGTGGGGACCATGTGTGCCGGACCAGGGTCCAACCAGGGACAGCCCCCAAGGATTTGCTTATAGCCTCAGGGATTTTCGAAGGCTCGCACCGGGCAGTACCCGTCGCGCCCTATCTAGGCGCTGCGGGCTCAACCCTCAAGTGCGGAAGCGAAAGTTTCGAGCCGGGCAGCAATCGCCTCGAGCGCATCGGCGTGATCGGGTACCGGATTGGATGGCTGGGCGGCAGAAGGCGCACCGCGTTTGAGTTCGGAAACCTCATCGGCGAGCAACAGCGCTGCGAACAGCAAATTGCGGGTTTCACCCTGGCTTGCCGCTGTGCCCATCGACGCCAGCTTCGCGTCGATCATCGCGCCGAGCCGGGCGACCTGCGCCTCTTCGCCGGGATCGCAGGCCACGGCATAGTCGCGCCCGCCGATGGTCAGCGTGATATTGCTCATGCCGAGCCTCCCGCGATCAGCTCGTCGAGCTGGTGGAGCGACTGCGCGACCGCCTGCATCAGCTTGGCATGGCGTGCATCGAGGTCCGAATTGACTGGTGCGGAAGCCGCAGGATGGCGCGATGCGCTTTCGATCCGCCCCAGTGCGGCTTCGATCCGTGCCAGTGCGCGTGTCGTGCGATCCCCGTCCATCCAGCATGGCTAGCGCAAAATCGGCGGCGCGCAAAGCCTTGGCCGGTGAACTTCCCACAGACTGGCGGATTGGCGCAGAGCCGCGTGCTTGACGGGGGGCGGCGGGTCCGCAAAGGAAACCGCGTCGAATCGACCGCCCTTTCGGAAGCCCGCACATATGAGCCTTGATCCTTCGCGCCTGGCCCCGATGGCCAATGCTATTCGGGCGCTGTCGATGGATGCGGTGCAGGCGGCCAACAGCGGGCATCCCGGTATGCCGATGGGCATGGCCGATGTCGCTACAGTGCTCTGGTCGAAGTTCCTCAAATTCGATCCAACTGCCCCGAAATGGCCCGACCGCGACCGCTTCGTGCTGTCTGCCGGACATGGCTCGATGCTGATCTACTCGCTGCTGCACCTGACCGGCTATGCCGCGCCGACCATGGATAATATCCGCAATTTCAGACAGTTGCACAGCCCTTGCGCGGGTCATCCGGAGAACTTCGAGATCGAAGGGGTGGAATGCACCACAGGTCCGCTCGGGCAGGGCCTGGCGATGGCGGTGGGTATGGCGCACGCCGAGCGCCACCTCAATGCCGAATACGTCGACGGCCTGGTCGATCACCGAACCTGGGTCGTCGCGGGCGATGGTTGCCTGATGGAAGGCATCAGCCATGAGGCGATCGGGCTTGCCGGGCACCTCAAGCTCGGCCGGATGATCGTACTGTGGGACAACAACAAGATCACCATCGACGGTTCGACCGCGCTGTCGACCGACGAGGACATCGCCGCGCGCTTCAAGGCTGCCGGGTGGCACACCGAGGACTGCGACGGGCACGATTTTGCCGACGTCGAGCGCGCGCTGGCGGCGGCAGCGGCCGATGGCCGCCCCTCGCTGGTTTCTTGCCGCACGATCATCGGCAAAGGCGCGCCCAACAAGCAGGGCGGTTCGGGCGTCCACGGGGCCGCGCTTGGGGCCGACGAGGTCGCTGCCGCGCGCGCCGAACTGGGCTGGGCCGCGCTGCCGTTTGAAATTCCGGCAGAGACCCTCGCCGACTGGCGTTCGCTTGGTGCCAAGGGCGCAGCGGCGCACAAGGACTGGGTCGCACGCAGCGCCGGTGAACTGCGTGGGACGGAATTCGCGGCGCGGATGGCGGGAACTTTGCCGAAGTTGACCGGCTGGGCCGAATACAAGGCCGGGCTGGTTTCCGATATGCCCAAGCTCGCGACGCGCAAGTCGAGCGAGAATGCGTTGGGCGTTCTGACCGCTGCGGTCCCCGCGATGATCGGCGGATCGGCCGATCTCACCGGCTCGAACAACACCAAGACGCCCTCGACCCCGCCGCTCAACGCTACGAACTACGGCGGTCGCTATGTCTATTACGGCATCCGCGAATTCGGCATGGCAGCGGCGATGAACGGAATGGCGCTGCACGGCGGGATCGCGCCCTATGGCGGCACCTTCCTGGTATTCTCCGACTATTGCCGCAACGCGATCCGGCTTTCCGCGCTGCAAAAGGCGCATGTCGTCTATGTGCTGACGCACGACAGCATCGGGCTGGGCGAAGACGGGCCGACCCACCAGCCGATCGAACATGTCGCTTCGCTCCGCGCAATTCCCGATCTGTGGGTGATGCGCCCGGCCGATGCGCTGGAGACCGCCGAATGCTGGGAACTGGCGTTGCAACGGGGCGCCAATGGTCAGGATGGGGGGCCGAGCGCGCTGGCGCTGACTCGCCAGAACTTGCCCGCGTTGCGGGACTCAGCGGCAGAAAACCTTTCGGCCAAAGGGGCATATCGCCTGGTCGCCGCCGCTGCGCCGCGCCAGATCGTGCTGCTCGCGACGGGTTCCGAAGTGCATCTGGCGGTGAACATCGCCCAGGCACTCGAGAGCGAAGGCATCGGTGCCGATGTCGTCTCGATGCCATGCTGGGAGTTGTTCGAAGCGCAGGACCGCGCGTACCGCGACGATGTGATTCCGCACGATGTACCGGCGGTTTCGATCGAGGCCGGAACAACGATGGGCTGGCACAAATACGTCGGGCGCGACGGGCTGACGATCGGCATCGACCGCTTCGGCATGTCGGCACCCGACACCGATCTGTTCCCCTATTTCGGCCTGACAGTCGCAGCCATCATCCCACAAATCAAAGCCAAATTAGGCGTTTAGCAGGAGTTTTCACCATGGCGACGAAAGTGGCGATCAACGGGTTCGGACGGATCGGTCGCAATGTGGCCCGCGCGATCCTGTCGCGGACCGACCATGACCTCGAGCTGGTTTCGATCAACGACCTCGCCGATGCCAAGGCCAACGCGCTGCTGTTCAAGCGCGATAGCGTCCATGGTGCCTTCAGCGGCACCGTCGAAGTCGATGGCAACGATCTGATCATCAACGGCAGGCGGGTGCAAGTGACCGCCGAGCGCGATCCGGCAAATTTGCCCCATAAGGCCAACGGGATCGACATCGCGCTGGAATGCACCGGCTTCTTCACTGACCGCGCCAGTTGCGAGAAGCACATTGCAGCGGGTGCCAAGAAGGTGCTGATTTCGGCGCCGGGCAAGAACGTCGACCTCACCGTCGTGTTCGGGGTCAACCACGACAAGCTCACCGCCGACCACACCATCGTCTCCAACGCTTCCTGCACCACCAATTGCCTCGCGCCCTTCGCCAAGGTGCTCAACGATGCCATCGGCATCGAACGCGGGCTGATGACCACGATCCACGCCTATACCAACGATCAGAAAATTCTCGATCAGATCCACGAAGATCCGCGCCGTGCGCGCGCGGCCGGCATGTCGATGATCCCGACCACCACCGGCGCGGCCCGCGCGGTGGGCGAGGTGCTGCCCGAACTGAAAGGCAAGCTCGACGGATCGGCGATCCGCGTGCCCACGCCGAATGTCTCGGTGGTAGATCTGACCTTCACGCCCAAGCGCGACACCACCAAGGAAGAGGTCAATGCGCTGCTCAAGAGCGCCTCCGAAGGCGCGCTGAAAGGTGTGCTGGCCTTTTCGGACGAGCCGCTGGTGTCGATCGACTACAATGGCAGCGCGGCCAGTTCGACCATCGACAGCCTGGAGACCGGGGTGATCGACGGCAAGCTCGTGCGCGTGCTGAGTTGGTACGACAACGAATGGGGCTTCTCGAACCGGATGGTCGACACCGCCGGGGTGATGGGGAAGTTGTTGTAAACGAAAGTTGCGCATCCCTTCGTCGTCATGCTGAACTTGTTTCAGCATCCATCGTGCCATCCGCTCGAAGCTTGCATGGAAAAGGCAACGGTGCCGTCATGCTGCCCAACAACGCTTCGGCGCGTGGGCAGAAATGGGCCCTGAAACAAGTTCAGGGTGACGGGTGTGATTTGCGGAGGTGCGTTGTCACCGCTCATAGGGAATGCGACGATGACCAGTTTCAAAACCCTCGACGATCTTGGTGACATCCGCGGCAAGGTCGCGCTGGTGCGGGTCGATCTCAACCTGCCGATGCAGGATCTGGTGGTAACCGACAACACCCGCGTCCGCGCCGCCGCACCCACGATCCTTGAACTGGCGGATGCGGGCGCGAAAGTGCTGCTGTTGGCGCATTTCGGGCGGCCCAAGGGCGAGCGCTCCTCGGTCCTATCGCTGTCGATGGTGGTCGATTGCCTGCAATCGGTGCTGGGTCGCGAAGTGATGTTCGTGCCCGAAATCGCCGGGCCGGTGGTCACGCAGACCATCGGTATCCTGCGCGCCGGTGACATCGCTGTGCTCGAAAATACCCGCTTCTGGCCGGGCGAGGAAGCCAACGACCCGGAGCTGGCCAAGGCGATTGCCGCCAACGCCGATTTTTACGTCAACGATGCCTTTTCCGCGGCACACCGCGCGCATGTCACCACCGAAGGGCTGGCGCATGTCCTGCCCGCCTATGCCGGACGTTCGATGCAGGCGGAGCTGGAAGCACTGGAAAAGGCGCTCGGCCAGCCCGAGAAGCCGGTTGCGGCGGTGGTAGGCGGGGCCAAAGTCTCGTCCAAGCTCGATGTGCTGACGCATCTCGTTACCAAGGTCGATCACCTCATCATCGGCGGCGGGATGGCGAATACGTTTCTGGCGGCGCGCGGGGTCGATGTCGGGAAGTCGCTGTGCGAGCACGATCTGGCCGCAACCTGCGAAGAGATACTCGTCGCCGCGGACAAGGCCGGCTGCACCGTGCATTTGCCCTATGACGTAGTGGTGTCGAAGGAATTCGCCGCCAATCCAGCGTCCTTGCGCATTTGCAACGTCCACGAAGTCGCCGCCGACGAGATGATCCTCGATGTCGGTCCTGCTGCGGTCGAAGCCTTGGCGGACGTTCTCAAAACCTGCCGCACCCTGGTGTGGAACGGCCCGCTGGGGGCATTCGAGACCCCGCCGTTCGATGCCGCAACCGTCGCCCTGGCGCGCACCGCTGCCGCGCTGACCCGCGAAGGCTCGCTGGTTTCGGTAGCAGGCGGCGGCGATACCGTTGCTGCGCTCAACCTGGCGGGCGTGGCGGGCGATTTCACCTATGTCTCGACCGCCGGGGGCGCCTTCCTCGAATGGATGGAAGGCAAGGAACTGCCGGGGGTGGTCGCGCTTCAACGCTGATCCGGTTGCGGGGTCGGCGGCCCCTCGCTATGGGCCAGCCCACATACGTATGCGAAGCCACGGAGCATCCATGAACACCCCCATGACCTTCGGCGAAATGACCGCCAGGATTGCCGCCGGAAACGGGTTCATCGCCGCACTTGACCAGTCGGGCGGGTCGACCCCCAAGGCGCTGGCGGGCTACGGGATCGCGGACGGCGCATGGGACGGCGACGAGGCGATGTTCGGCCTGATCCACGATATGCGCGCGCGGATCATCACCTCGCCCTGTTTCACCGGCGAGAAGGTGATCGGTGCGATCCTGTTCGAACGGACGATGGATGGGCTGGTCGATGGCAAGTCGACGCCCGCTGCACTGATCGAACGCGGAGTGGTGCCGTTCCTCAAGATCGACAAGGGCCTGGAGGCCGAGGGCTTTGGCGGTTTTGGGGGCGTCCAGCTGATGAAGCCGATCCCCGATCTCGCCGCGCTGCTGCCGCGCGCCAAGGCGCTGGGGGTGTTCGGGACCAAGGAACGCTCGGTGATCAACGACGCGAATCCAGCGGGGATTGCGGCGATCGCGCGCCAGCAGTTCGCGGTTGCGGCCGAAGTGACCAGCCACGGAATGATGCCGATCCTCGAGCCTGAAGTGAACATCAAGAGCGACAGCCGCGCTGCCTGCGACGTGCTGCTGCGCGGTGAATTGCTCAAAGGACTCGACGCGCTTCCCGGTGACCAGCAGGTCATGCTCAAGCTCAGTCTGCCGGTGGTGCCGGGGACGTTCGACGTGCTGGTCGATCATAGGCGCGTGCTCAAGGTAGTGGCGCTATCGGGCGGCTATGCCCGGCCCGAGGCCTGCGCCGAACTGGCGAAAAATCGCGGAATTATCGCCAGCTTCAGTCGCGCGCTGCTCCAGGATTTGCGTTCGTCGATGAGCGCGGACGAATTCGACGGCGCGCTGGGCGGCGCGATCGACGAAATCCACGCTGGATCGATTAGCGGCTAAAGCCCGCCGGCAAACTTGAACCCGAAGCGGTAGTCTTCGGCATAGACCGGCTGCCCGGCCTTCGTCCCGGGCGTCACCTCGACCAGTTCGAGCGTGCCGTCGGCCACCTGCTCGGGCTTGCCGGAGGTCAGATCGCGCGTCTCGCTGCGGGCGCCGAGTTCGATCCCTACCGAGAGCCGCACTTGCCCGGCCCAGACGCATTGCACCCCCACGGGGCAGCGGCTGTCTTCGAGCACTTTGAGCGGGGTGACCTTGGGCCCGTCGACCACCACTGTCTCGCCCAGACGGGCGCGGGTGATCCCGTCGGACTTGGTGTGATAGGTGATGCAGCCCGACACGAGCAGCGGCAGGGCAAGCAGGATCAGGCGCTTCATGCCGTCTATAATGGCGTATCCGCGTGAATGGTTCCAGAGCGCTCGGCGCGACCACCCTTGGCGAACCCGGACTGGCGCGATAGGGACGCGGCCATGTCCGCCAAGAAACAGGCTCTCTGCCAGCTCTATTTGATCTCCCCGCTCGACGTCGGCGGGACCTTTCCCGAGCGGCTCGCCCGCGCGCTCGACGCCGGTGAAGTCGCTGCATTCCAATTCCGCGTGAAGGGTATCGACGAGCACGAAGCCGTCCGCTTGGCTGAGCCCCTGCAGGCGATCTGCCGGGAGCGGAACGTCGCCTTCATCGTCAACGATTCAATCAGCCTTGCCAAGCGGATCGGGGCGGACGGGGTGCATCTCGGCCAGTCGGATGGCAGCGTCACTGATGCACGCGAGCGCTTGGGTCGCGAGGCGCAGGTCGGGGTCACGTGCCATGCCAGCGGCCACCTAGCGATGGAGGCAGGCGAGGCGGGGGCAGACTATGTCGCGTTCGGCGCGTTCTTCCCGAGCGACACCAAGGACTCCGGGCACCGCGCCGAGCTGGACCTGCTCACCTGGTGGCAATCGATCTTTGAGCTGCCCTGCGTCGCCATCGGCGGGATCACGCCTGCGAATTGCGGCCCGCTGGTTGCGGCTGGCGCGGATTTCCTCGCGGTTTCGGGCGCGGTGTGGTCGGGCGACGAGGCCGCAGCGGTGCGGGCGTTCCACGAAGCGATCGGCAAGGCGAGCCGCGACCCGGATATATCCTGGGGCTGAGGCGTTCTGTTCCCGAACGACGCATCCAGCGTCCGGGGAGCCGAGATGCGCGCGATTCTGTTAGCCTTGCCGATTGTCCTGCTGGGTGCCTGCGATGCCGGGACGGGCGGCGGACAGGCCCAGCCTTCCGAGGCACCGGCAAAGCAAGCAGCAGCAACGCCCGACCCGCTCGCCGCACACGATCCGGTCAGCGGCGCGGCGATGGTCGAGGATATTGCCGATCCGGTCGCGCGCCCGGTGATGCAGGCGCAGGTCGTGCTCGACCGGCTTGGATTCACGCCCGGGGTGGTTGATGGCAAGGAAGGCCTCTCGACCCGCAATGCCGTCTCGGGTTTCCAGGAAGCGAACAATCTGGAAGTGACGGGCAAGCTCGATCAGTCCACCAACGATGCGCTCAAGGCCTGGACCAATATCCCGGCGACGCGGGTGGTGACGATCCCCGTCGAATTTGCCGCCGGGCCGTTCCACGCGGTGCCCAAGGACCCGCAGGAGCAGGCCAAGATGCCGGGCCTTGGCTACGCTTCGCTCGACGAGAAGCTGGCCGAACGGTTTCATACCACCGTTGCGGTGCTGAAGGAGCTCAATCCCGGGGGCCGACCCGCCGGGGCGGACAATCCGCCAGCCTCAGCCACGCCCACCCCAAGCCCGACGCCAACTCCGACCCCGACCCCCAGTGCTTCAGGAGCAGCCTTCACACCGCAGCCAGGACCTGTGTCGACGTTTCAGGCCGGACAACAGATCCGCGTTCCCAATGTCGGCGGTGATGTAATCGATTCCGCAACGGCGACCGATGCCGACTGGCGCGCGACGCTGGCGATGCTCGGGGTCGGATCGACCCAGCCAAGCGCGGCGCGGGTGGTGGTCAGCAAGTCCAAAGGGACGATGAAAGTGTTCGATGCCTCGGACAAGCTCGTTGCAGTCTACACCGCGACCATGGGTTCGCGTTACGATCCGCTCCCGCTCGGCGACTGGAAAATCCTTGGGACGGCGCGTAATCCGCCGTTCAACTACAATCCCAAGCTGTTCTGGGATGCCAAGCCTGGGTCCGAGAAGGCCAAGCTGCCGCCCGGACCCAACGGCCCGGTCGGGGTGGTGTGGATCGATCTCAACAAGGAGCACTACGGCATCCACGGGACGCCCAATCCCGAGACGATCGGGCGGGCCGAGAGCCACGGCTGCGTGCGCCTGACCAATTGGGATGCGGCGAGGCTGGCGCAAATGGTCTCGGCCAAGACCAAGGTCAAGTTCGAGGCTTAGCCTATGCTCAGTTGGCATGCACGGCTGCGCATCCTGGGCGTCTTGATGCTGCTCGTAGCAGTAGGCTGGGTATTTTTGATGGCCCGGGGCTTGCCGTCGCCTCCAGCGCCAGCGCTTGCGGCAGACCGACCGGGCGAGGCGGCTAGACCCCGCGTCGAACTGGGTGCCTATCGCGCGCCGAGCGGCCTGATAATCCCGGTTCGGGGGGTGCGTCCCGGCCAACTGACCGATACCTTCACGCAGGCGCGCGAAGGCGGTCTGCGGGTGCATGACGCCATCGACATCATGGTCCCGCGCGGCACTCTGGTGTTGGCAGCAGCGCCGGGGATCGTTGAAAAGCTGTTCACCTCCAAAGCGGGAGGGTTGACGCTTTACCAGCGCTCGCTCGATCGGCGGACGACCTACTACTACGCGCACCTCGATTCCTACGCGCCGGGCTTGCGGCAGGACCAGCCTGTGCGAACCGGGCAAGTTATTGGTGCAGTCGGCTCCACCGGCAACGCCAACCCGTTCGCCCCGCACCTGCACTTTGCCGTGCTGCAAACTCGCCCCGAGGCGAAGTGGTACGAGCCAACGGTGGCGATCAATCCTTACCCGCTGCTGACGGGACGATAAGGGCAGCTTTCCTACGCTGCGTTCGTGTGCCATCACCGGCGTCACGGTTCGAGGATCACTGCGGAATTGCAGCGCAGTTATGGGTGCGCGACCGTGTGACTTTTGTGTGACCTTTCGCCGGCGACGGCCTCGTGGTTCTGAAAAGGCGGTGGGAATGCCCGATACTTCGCCCCGTGAACTGACGCTGCGCTCGATCATCGTCGGCGGATTGCTGACCTTCCTGTTCACCGCAGCCAATGTCTATTTCGGGCTGCGCGTCGGGCTGACCTTCTCGACCGCGATCCCCGCCGCGGTGATCTCGATGGCGGTGCTGCGCACGCTGGGCGGATCGACCATCGTCGAAAACAACATCGTCCAGACCATCGGCAGCGCGGCCGGGGCGGTGGCGACGATGGTATTCGTCCTGCCCGGCTTCGTGATCGTCGGCTGGTGGAGCGAGATTCCCTATTGGGAGACGATGCTGGTCTGCGCGACCGGCGGTGTGCTGGGCGTGATGCTGTCGGTGCCGATGCGCCGCGCACTGGTGGTCGATAGCGACCTGCCATACCCCGAAGGCGTCGCCGGAGCGGAAATCCTGCGCGTGGGCATGGGCGATGCGGATGGTGCGCGCGAAAATCAAGCCGGGCTGGCGACCATTGTGCTGGGCGCGCTGGCCGGGGCCGCGTTCGGCCTGCTCACCACGCTGCGCATCGCAGCGGGCGAAGTGGCCAAAGTGTTCAAACTGGGTTCGGGTGTCGGTACGCTGGGCGGCTCGCTCTCGCTGGGGCTGGTCGCCATCGGCCATCTGATCGGCTTGGCCACCGGCATGGCGATGCTGCTGGGCCTGATCACCGGCAAGCTGGTCCTGCTGCCGATTCTAAGCGCAGGGATGCCCGGTCCGGCGGAGGAAGTCGCGGCGAGTGTGCTGGGTGATCAAGTGCGCTTCGTCGGGGCGGGGGCGATGGCTGTGGCGGCGCTGTGGGCCCTGCTGCGCATCGCCGGGTCGATCATGCGCGGACTGGCGGGCATTGCCGCGACCGCGCGGGCGCGCAAGGCCGGGGCGGCAATCGAGCTGACCGAGCGCGACCTGCCCGGCGGCTGGGTGCTGGGGGTCAGCGCCGCAATGTTCGGCCCGATCCTCTGGCTGATCTGGAACTTCGTCCAAGGCGGCCCGCTGGCCAGCTCGATTCCAGCGGTGTTGGCGTTGTCGCTGGTGTTTATCGTGGTGATGGGGATTTTTACGGCAGTGGTGACCGGCTACATGGCCGGGCTCGTCGGTACTTCGAACAGCCCGGTATCGGGGGTCGGCATTCTTTCGATCCTGATCGCCTCGGTGCCTGTTCGGCGGAAACGTCGCAACGGCGGACCGTGCCCCGCTGATCGCTTTCGCGCTGTTCCTAGTCTCCTTCGTGTTCGGTATCGCGATTGTCGCCAATGACAATCTGCAGGATCTCAAGACCGGTCAGCTGGTCGGCTCGACCCCGTGGAAGCAGCAGGTCGCGCTGATTATCGGGGTGATCGCCGGGTCGCTGGTGCTGCCGCCGGTGCTGCAACTGCTGGCGACCACCTTCGGTTTTGCCGGAGCGCCGGGGGCGGGGCCGAATGCGCTGGCCGCGCCCCAAGCCTCGCTGTTCGCGGCGATTGCGCAGGGCGTGCTGGGAGGGTCGATGCGCTGGGATTTAATCGGGATCGGCGTCGGGATTGGCGTGGCGGTGGTCGCGCTTGACGAGACGATGCGCGCGATGGGCAAACCGCGCGTGCCACCGCTGGCTGTGGCGATGGGGATTTACCTTCCGGTCACGCTGGTGCTGCCCGCAGTGATCGGCACAGTGATCGGCCATGTCTGGAACCGGATGGCCACCACCACCGCGCGGCCCGAATTCACCGTGCGGCTCGGTGTATTGCTCGCGACCGGGCTGGTGGTGGGTGACAGTCTGTTCGGGCTGGCCTTTGCTGGCGCGGTCGGTGCGGTGGGCGATCCGGCCGAGCTGGCGATCGTTGGCGAGGACTTCGCGCCGATTGCCGCGTGGATCGGCGTTATCGTGGCGGTCGGGCTGCTGGTGACGACCTATGTTCGAACCAAGCGGCGGGGGCTGGAGGAAGCCTAGCGCCGACTGCTAACGATTATTGCTGACTTGCCGCACGCAGCGCAGCGCGCTGTCGCGGCCATCGGCCTGGACCAGCCGCAGGAAGCTGGTGCTGACCCGGTGGAAGCGCTGGCCCTTCTTGGGGCCGCTGGTCACCACCATCTGGTTGCCGGTCAGCAGGTAACTGCCGCGACCGTCGCGCGTGAAATAGCTGGAGGCGTTGGTGACGGTGAAATCTTCCTCCGCGACGCGGAGGCCCGCCGGGCCGGTAACGTCGCCCGGCATCTCGCAGGCATAGTCGCCCAGCTGCAGCGTGTCGATCGGCCCGCCGGGCGCGCCTAGCGATGGGCTGGCTGTGGCCAGCGCGAGAAGTGTCAATGCGGATGTCATCGTCGGGCTCATGGTGGCATCGCACTTAGCAGGCGATGAACGCATCCGCCATGCCCACACCTTGCCGCATCGCCCATGCCGCGCTAAGGGCGCGCCTTCCTGCGAATTCGCTCTTTCCCAGCTAAGGCATCCCCATGAAGATCAGCGGCGTGGACATTCGTCCCGGCAACATCATCGAATATGAAAAAGGCATCTGGAAAGTCGCCAAGATCCAGCACACCCAGCCGGGCAAGGGCGGGGCCTTCATGCAGGTCGAGATGAAAAACCTGATCGACGGGCGCAAGACCAATGTCCGCTTCCGCAGCCAGGACACGATCGAGCGCGTGCGGCTCGATACCAAGGACTTCCAGTTCCTCTATGTCGATGGCGACGCCCTCGTGTTCATGGATCAGGAAAACTACGAGCAGATCACACTCCCCGCCGACCTGATCGGCGAGGCCGCCGCGTTCCTGCAGGACGGCATGGAAGTGACGCTCGAAATGTATGACGAGCGCCCGATCTCGGTCGCGCTGCCCGAACAGGTCGAAGCCATGATCGTCGAGGCCGATGCGGTCGTGAAGGGGCAGACTGCCTCATCCAGCTACAAACCCGCGATCCTCGACAATGGCGTGCGCGTCATGGTCCCGCCGCATATCGGCAGCGGGACGCGGATCATCGTCGATGTCTATGAGCGCACCTATGTCGGCAAGGCGGGCTGACCCAACCATGTCAGCACTTCCCGGTATCATCCGCGTCATGGAGAAAGCCGCGCGCAAGGCCGGGCAGCGCCTGCGCCGCGATTTCGGCGAGGTCGAGCATCTCCAGGTCAGCCGCAAGGGGCCATCGGACTTCGTCTCGAAGGCCGATCAGGCGGCCGAGCGGACCATCTGGGACGAATTGCGCGCCGCGCGGCCCGACTGGGGCTTCGTGATGGAAGAAGGCGGTGTGATCGAGGGCGACCCGGCCAAGCCGCGCTTTATCGTCGATCCGCTCGACGGGACCAGCAACTTCCTCCACGGCATCCCGCATTTCGCGGTCTCGATCGCGGCGCAGGAGCCCAAGCCGGGCGGCGGCGGATGGGGCGATGTCTTTGCCGGGATCGTCTACCAGCCAATCACCGATGAGAGCTATTGGGCCGAAAAGGCGCGCGGCGCGTGGTTGCAGGACCGGCGCCTGCGCGTTTCAGCGCGGCGTCATCTCGACGAAAGCCTGATTGCGACCGGCGCGCCCTATGGCGGGCATGGCGATTTCAGCGAATGGTCGAGAATTTTCGGCGCTGTCGGGCCGCAGGTTGCGGGAATTCGCCGCTTCGGTGCCGCCTCGCTCGATCTCGCCTGGGTCGCAGCCGGGCGCTACGACGCGTTCTGGGAAGCCGATCTCTCGCCGTGGGATACCGCTGCTGGGTGCCTGCTGGTCCGCGAGGCGGGAGGCTTTGTCACCGACTGGCGCGGGCGTTCGCAGCCGATCTGCGATACGCAGGTGCTGGCCGGGAACGACGCGATCCACTCGCGCATGCACAAGCTGATCGCCGAGGCGTTGAAGTAAGCACGCGCAGCCGCTAAGGCCCGCGCGCAGTCACGGTTAGCCCCTGTGGCGGAATGGTAGACGCGACTGACTCAAAAGATTGATATAGAGTTCAAATTGTTGATGTAGGTGCGGGATTTAATATCGTTTACTTACAGTAATTTGGTGAAGAATAGTTGAAGGATTAGGCTAGACGCGCCCAATTTTGTGTAAGTGGAAGTTTGGCGCGGCTAAGCAAGCGGCGCATTATGTGCGGGCGTGGTGGAATTGGTAGACGCGCGGGATTCAAAAACTTTTGAAAATCAAAAAATCCTTGCAAATACGTCGGTTTTTTTTGGCCATATTTCTCGCCAGAAAAGCTAGCGCACTGCTAGCACAAAATGGCATCGGATGGCGCGATGGCGACACGGCACTCTCTGCTGGACAACAAGGTTCAGCTCTACATGCGGCCCAACAGTCCGCACTGGCAAACTTCCTGTTCGATTGCCGGAAAACAGCG
>JANOOJ010000313.1:0-4079 GCA_031421295.1 Novosphingobium sp. | reverse complement strand
CTCGCGCTGGACAAGATGCTGAACAAGGCCGACGGCTATATCGGCGCGGCGGGGCTGACCCGTCCTGCTCTGTCCGCTGCCGGTCGCCGCCAGCTGATCGGGCTGGAAGCGATCGAGGGCATGATCCCCGAGGGCGCGATGCTGATCGCACGCGCGGGCGGACCGGCAGAAGGCCATGTCACCGCCGCTGCGTTCCGCGTCAACGAAGGCGGCGCTATCGCATTGGCACAATTGGTGGATGGCTTTGCCCGGGCTGGCGAGGAACTGATCGCCACTTCGCCCACCCGGGGCCAGCAGGCGCGGGTCCGCGTGGTTAGCTCGCACTTCTATGACACCGCCGGAGAGCGTTACCGTGACTGATGTGACGATCGCCGCGCTGCCCGCCGCTCCGCTCCATGCGCTGGAAATCTGGAGCAACCCGTCTGAGGTCGCCAAGCGGTTCGAGGCCGCCACCGGATTTGGACTGCCGCCTGCGGGTCGCTCCGATGGCAGCGATGCACTGCGCCTGATCCGGTTCGAGCCGACCGTCTGGCTGGTCGAGGGCGATACGGCGAACCTCTCTGAAATCCTTGGCGAAGATGGCGCGCTGACCGCAATCGGCGGCGGCATCGTCCGCGTGCGCCTGTCGGGCCCGGGCTGGCGCAGCCTGCTGATGGAAGGCGGGGTGTTCGATGCCGAAACGCCCGACTTCGCGCCCGGGTGCAGCGCCGCGACAATCATCGACCACGTAAATGTGCGGCTCCATGTGATGAGCGAAGACGCCTGCATTGCCTATGTTCCGCTGAGCTATGCCGCAGACATGAGCCACTTCTGGGAAACCAGCGCCAAAACGCTGCCGTAAGCCCTATTCGGCCGCCGCGTGGCGCAGTTCCATCCCCTGCGCGTGGCGGCGCTGGAAGCCTTTCCACAGCGTAACGCCCGGCCCGCCCGGGCTATAGGCACCCCACGGGGTTCCGGGCGGCGCATTCCAGACACCCTCGCTCGAACTGGCCACCGGCACATCCAGATAGGCCGACAGCGCGGTCCGCCCGCGCATGTGCCACTCCAGAAACGCGGTTATGAAGTGCAGATTGATCGCGTTTATCCGGTCTTGCCGCCAGATCGGGTCCTCGAACCAGTCCATATCCCACACGCTCCCGCGCATCTCAGCTGGCGCGGGGTTGAGCGCGACCGAATGACCGGCCTGCAAATAGGTCAGCAGATAGCGGTTCGAGCGGACCGCACCCTTGAACACCGCCAACGCGCCTTGCTGGTAATCGACCACCGGATCGGCATCGCCCTGGATCAGCAGCAGCGGCGCGGTGAGCGCGGCGAGGCCTTCAGTCCCCCAGGCGCTGCGCGGCGATCCGCCACCGGGGGCGAGCGCGACGATCGCCTTGACGCCGGGCACCTTGAACTGGGCCGCACCGTCCGCGCCGCGCGCATGTCTTTTGAGCAAGCCGCCGGGAACCAATGCCATGTTCGGGCCAGCCGGATCAAGGCTCGCCCCGCCCGCAGTCAGCACGCCATAGCCCCCTTGCGAATAGCCGATCAGCGCAACATTGGCGGGTTCGATCTGATCGCCCAGCCGCGCGCTGAGCTGGGCCGCGACAAAGGCAATGTCGCTAGGCCGGTTGTAATTGGGCACCGCCCGCGCTTCGGCGGAGATCACGTAGGGGTTGGGATCCTCGTGATGGATTGCAGCAACCACATATCCCTTGGAGGCCAGATTCTCGGTCAACCAGGTCATTGAGGCCGGCGCATTGCTGTAGCCGTGCGAGAGGATCACCAACGGGTGGCGCTTGCCGCGCGGCGGTGCGCCGGGAATGGCAAGGCCGGGGACGGTAAAGCTTACCGCAGGATGGGGCGGCTCGCCCCAAAAGGTCGCGCGATAGGTGGCTGCTCGGGCTCCGCGTCTGGGCGAAGCCGGATACCACAAGTCGACCGTCAGGGTGCGATCGGCTTTTGCGTTTGCGGGCTCAGCACTGCTGAAATCGGGCTGGGCCCTGTGAACCAACTGAAGTGTCCGAAAGCCTACCTTGTCAGGACCGGATGCCGCCAGTGCCGGCGCATCGACACCGGGTATGCTCGGCGGAGCTGCGCCACAGGCACCGATTGCGGCAAGGCCAGCCAGCGCGGCCCTTATCAGGCGTGCCATGTCAGTTGCTCCGTTAGCCAGGGATATTGCGCGATCAGCGGCGGAAAGGTGGTTTCGCGCAGCTCCCGCGCTCCGATCCTGGCCACCTGCGCGGGAAGATCGCCCAGTTCGCCAGACCGCGCGACAACCTGCACCCGCCGCGCAAAACGGCCGCGCGACATCGGCTCCAGCCGGGTATGGCGCAGCAGGTCCGGCGCGGCGGACAGGCAGATCGGCGAAGTAATCGTCCAGCCAAGGCCGGCGGCGACCATTGCCAGTTGCTGATGCGATGATTCCACTTCCACCGCCTGCGGAAGACTCAGCTTCATCCGCACAATCTGTCGTTCGATCTGCTGGCCCATGCCCGTCATCTGCGAAAAGCGGATGAACGGCAGATCGGGCACACCGCGATCCAGATCGAAGGAGCCCTGGAACCCTGTGGGCAGGACGACGATGAAGCTCTCTTCGAAGATGGCGTGCACTTCCACGTTGTCGCGGTGCTCAAGGTTGAAGCTGCCCGAAATCAGCATATCGATATCGCGCGACAGGAACTCGCCCTGATGCTCAAGGCTGATCCCCGAGCGGATCCGCCAGCGCTCCGCGCGCGCGCCAAGGCCGGACATGATCGGCACGGTCAGCTGATTGGCAAGGCTGAACGACATCGCCACAGTTAAGCTGGCCAGCGGCAGGCTTGCCCCTTCGCGCACCTCGTCATAGGTGCTCCGGGCGAGCGCAATCAGCCGCTTGCCCCGTTCAAGCATTGATCGCCCGCTGGTGGTCAATCCCAGCGGACGCATCGAGCGATCGAACAGCGGCGCGCCGATCCCGGCCTCAAGCTTGGCGATGGTTTGCGAAACGGCTGACTGGGTCACCTGCAAACGCACCGCACAGCGCGACATGCCGCCAAGCTCAACGGTCATGACGAATACCTCCAGCGCGTGGAGATCGAACTCTTGCGGCAGTTTCACCGTGCTGCAGCTCCTCTTTTGACTGGCCCTTGTTGAACCGCATCATTATCAGAACTAATGTCTACATCGGCAACCAAGTTATACCGTCATGCATTTTCGGCATGTCCACCGATCGCTTGCTGGTGCCGGTGTATCGCCAGCAGGCCTTTCAACGTCCCCCAGCACATTACCAGCAGCACCAGCGCCAGCGGCAGGCCAGTGGCGATCGCGCCGGCTTGAAGCGAGGTCAGCCCGCCACTGAGCAGCAGCACAACCCCGATCCCCCCTACCGCCAGCAGCCAGATTGTCTTTTGCCGAAGCGGCGTATCGGTGCGACCGCCTGCCGTCATGGTGTCGATCACCATCGTCCCTGAATCCCAGCCGGTGACGAAGAAGATCAGGATCAGGCCGATCGCCACGAACGACGTGATCTGCGCCAGCGGCAGCGTGCCGAGCAGCACGAACAGCTGGGTATCGAGCGAAGCTGCGGCCAGCCCCGGGGCCTTGCCCGCAACGATCTGCGCGATGCTGGCATCCCCGAAGATCGTCAGCCAGATGATCCCCAGCAGGCTGGGCGCGATCATCGCTCCGGCAATGAATTCGCGCACCGTCCGCCCCAGCGAAATCCGCGCCATGAACATGCCGACAAACGGTGCCCAGCTGATCCACCAGGCCCAGTAATAGATCGACCAGTCATTGTAGAACCCGGTGTCGGCGCGGCCGACCGGGTTCGACAGCGCGGGCAGCAGTTTGAGGTAGTTCACAATATTGGCGCCGATGTCGCCCAGCAACAGCAGCGCCGGACCGGTGGCGAGGACGAACACCAGCAGGCCGAGCGCGACCCACAGATTGGCCTCGCTCAGGATCCGGATCCCGCGATCGATCCCGCCGCGTACCGACAGGAAAGTGATCGCCGCCATCACCGCGATCAGCCCCAGGATCGTCAGCGGGGTGCTGGTAACACCATAGAGGAAGGTGATCCCGGCCATCGCCTGCTGCGCGCCCAGCCCCAGCGA
>JANOOJ010000312.1:0-39373 GCA_031421295.1 Novosphingobium sp. | reverse complement strand
CTGTGGATCAATCCTGCCGGCAATGGCGACAACGTCTTGCTCTCGATCGATCCGGGGGTCAGTTTCGAATATGAATACAACATCCAGCCGGATCATCCGGCGGGCACGTTTTGGTACCATACCCACCGTCACGGCTCGACGGCGCTGCAGGTCTCCAGCGGGATGGCCGGAGCCCTGATCATCCGCGGCGACCGCCAGCCGAAGGCGAACGCCAACGGCGATCTGGATGTTCTCCTGAAAGGCATGCCCGAGCGGATTCTGGTGATGCAGCAGATACAGTATGCCTGCATGAAACCGGCTGGCGGAGGAGCTCCCGGCCTGACGCCGAAGCTCAATGCTGACAAGACCTATCGCTGCGATCCGGGCGACACCGGCGTCATCGACCAGTACGACGGGATTTTCGGCCCTGGAGAATGGGCCAAGAGCGGTCGCTACACTTCCTTGAACGGCGTCGTCCTGCCTACATTCCACAGCCTTGCCGGACAGGTCGAGAGGTGGCGGATGATCCACGCCGGGGTGCGCGACACGATCTTCCTGCAATTCGCGCGGGTACGTTCGAACACCCAAATTCCCGCCAGGCTGACCGCCGCCGCTGCTGGCAAGGTGCTCAAGGATGTCTGTTCGCAGGACTTCATCTCCTATCATCTGGTGGCAGCCGATGGGCTGAGCATGGCGGCAGCGCAGCAGACCCGACTCGCGGCGTTCCAGCCCGGCTACCGCTTCGACGCGCTGATCGCCTTTCCCGCACCGGGCACTTATTGCATCATCGACCAGTATTCTCCGGGCGCAGGCAGCATCGGCGGCGAAGACATCGGGCCCAAGCTGCTGGGTTATGTCGAAGTCGGTGCAGGCGAAACTGTTGCCGACCCGGGGCAGCACCTCACCGACACGCTGGTCGCCAGCGCGCAGGCCTACATCGATCAACCGGTCCGCGACGCGGTTATCGCCGATCTGCGGGGCGGCTTGAGGCTCTCCCGCTTCACGCCGCATCCCGATATCGCCGAAAGCGAAGTGACCGGCCACCAGGAGCTGACCTTTCTGATCAGCAACGGCCCGGTCTTCGCGGTTGGCAATACGCTCAATTCAGCCGACGCCAAGCCGTATGACCCGGCCCGGGTGGATCGGGCGCTGACACTGGGTTCGGTCGACGAATGGACCTTGCAGTCGCACTTCGTCAGCCACCCGTTTCACATCCATGTGAACCCGTTCCAGATTGTTTCGATCACCGACCCATCGGGCAAGGATGTCAGCGCTCCGGGTGCGGTCGATGATCCGAATGGAAAGGTTGATCCTCAATATGCTGGCCTGCGGGGAATGTGGAAGGATACGCTGTGGATCAAGAGCCTGATCGGCTTCGGTCCGTTACCGCCAGGCTCGTCAGGCATCTATACGATCAGGATCAGGACCCGCTACCAGCGCTATATCGGCGAATTCGTGTTGCACTGCCACATTCTGGACCACGAGGACCAGGGCATGATGCAGAACGTTGCGGTTGTCTTGCCTGGCAGCGCCGAGGCGGCTGCGCCAGGAGGCAGTCACGACCATTGAATTGGTAGTAATCTTCCGGGCTCCAAAGACCACGAAAGTTGTGGTTGCCGGCAATTGTTTCCTGATTGCTCGGACCGGTGCAATGAGAAAAAATGTCAAGTCACTCGCAGACCAAATCGAACCTTATGTGATTGTCCCATCCCCGGTTTCGAAGAAGCGAAAGTGCGAAGGTAGCGCAATCAATGAGGCGGCAGCCGGTCCTGCCGCTTGAGTGATCGTCGCCAGCACAGACGTCATGGCGGGACATGGCAACCCGACCTTGCTTGCAAGAAGCTGCGCTAGGTTCAACCCATAGGGAATGTCTTCACGCACAAAGCGATGTTCAACATCGAGCATTCCATCGAAGACCGGAGCGTCAATATCTGGAAGTCCGGGCAACGACCGGATGCGATGCGCGAGCGCTGCGGGTTCGAAAACACCGTAATGGCCTGCCGCATCAATCCCCGGTGCATCGCATTGAAGGATGCGTCGCAGGGCTGCGAGTTCGGCATCCATCGCTAGGTAGCATCGGCCAGCTGCATCACCCCAGCCCGCGTAGAATTTCTGCCTCTTCGGCTTGGACTCGATGAGCAGTTCAAACATTCGTGCGGCATGGAAGATTGTACTGGCTGGCGACAAAGTCGCCAAAAGGAATGGCTCGATCACGCGGAGCGGCAAAGCTAGCGCGTCCTCCAATAACGCGGATGCATCGTGCCGGTCGCCACCGCTTCCAATGACGAGATCCAGGTGTGGAACGACCCCGGTGACAAGGACCTCGTGTCCGTATCGGAGGACGCGGGCATTGTAGGGTGCGCGCAGTGAGCCAAGCACCTTGCCATGGCCCGGTGCCAGGTGGCGAAGGAGGAGGTCGAAGCCGCCGATTGCCGGGAGCGCACCGACCCAGGTGTCTGGCTGAAGATGCGGCAGGAGCCGGCGCAAGATGGCCTCATGCGCAAAGGCTGGTGCGGCGACGAGAATCAGTACAGCATCGGCCGCGACCGCCGGATCATCGGTCGCCTCGGCCTTTCCCTGGATGACCAGGTCCGCGTGATGCACAGCGATGCTGTGCGACCATTCCGCCGGTCGGCGCGTCAGCACCGAAACGCGAGTGCCGGGGACCGCACCGATGACCCCGGCGAATACATGGGCGAGCGCGCCTCCACCGCAGACCAGCACCCGCAAAGCCATTTCAGCGCCGTTGATATGCGTGGACAACACACCAGCCCAGGCGATCGGCGACACGGCGCATGATTGCGCCGCGCCGGTTGACTGCCCTGTCAAGCGAGGCGATGTTGAAAAGTGCGAACGAGTTGGCCGGATCAAAGCCCGCCTGCGTCATGATCCGGTCGAGCGCGCCGCGTCCGACAATGTCGGTCCTGTTATGCGCCAAAACGAAGCCGCCGGACCATATTCCCGTTCGCGCAAGATTTGTCGCGACCCACCACCACGACCTCGAGAATCGAAAGCAGGCCAAGTGTCTGGCCAGTTCGATGAACGTGAACAGGCTGGCCGAGCGCGTGACCGATACGATCAGGCACCCGCCCTCTGCCACGTGATCCCTGAGCCGTGCGAGATAGGCTGTCTGATCGGCGATGTACGGCAGGATGCCGAGCGCGAAGACCGCATCGTAGCAGTCTTCGGAGCCGAGGGTTTCAAGTCCGCCCAGGCGCAGATCCACCGGATGTCCGGCACATCGCTCCAAGGTCCGAACAAGCTGTTCCGCAGACAGGTCGAGCGCGGTCACATGGTGGCCCTTTTGGGAGAGAATGGCTGCCAGCCGCCCCGATCCGCACCCAACGTCGAGAACCCGCCGCCCCCGCGCGAAATAGCCAAGTAGCGACGCGCTTGCCGCCGCTCGCGTCGCGTAGAAGCATCCGAGAGTGTCGGCGTCTGCGAAGGCTTGCACCGGACCAGCCCAGAATTGCCGCGCCTCAATTGAGCCGTCGTGCGCACATTGTTGCGGGTCCGCTGAAGAGACGATCGCGGCCGGTCCGGGGATGAGCCTTGACATTTGGGATCGCATCGCGGCGTTTTCCTGCGAGGATAAGACGAGGTTCTTGGCCATGTTAGCGAAACGAGAGCCGCTGGACGAGTCTTGGCGGCCCAGCGATGACGAAATCGCGCAATACCAGCGGGACGGCTGGATAATCACACCGCGGATTTTGTCCGACGATCTTCTCGACGAGGCCTGGGCAGGCATCGAGCGCTTTCTCGTCTCGGACAGTTCAACAATCGATCCGGTTGCGCGCGCCAGCGACTTGCGGAGACGCAACGGCGATCCGATCGATCATGTCGGATACATGTATCTCGAAGTACCCGAAATCCGCCGGTTGCTGTCCGAAACCGCGCTTGGTGCCGCAGCCGCCCGGCTCGCCGGCGCGGCGGGAATCCGGCTGTTCCACGACCGGCTGCTCCTCAAGCCAGCGCAAGGCAGGCATGACGCTACAATCGGCTGGCACGTCGATCGCGCCTACTGGTTCGCCTGTACATCCGAAGCCATGCTCACGGCGTGGATTCCTTTTTGCGACATCGATGCTTCCATGGGGCCGCTGCAGGTGTTCTCCGGCAGTCATCGCTGGCCTGACTTGCCACTGATCGCGACGGCGCATCGATCCGACATGAATACGCTGTTGCCAGAAGCCGCCTCACGCAGGGATGTCGGCGCGACCGCGTTGCTCATGCAACGCGGACAAGTCAGTTTTCACAATTGCCGGACGTTGCACGGAAGCCATGCTAATCTTGGCCCGCACGCCCGGCCAGCGCTCGCAGTTCATCTGCAGCCCGCCGACAACCGCCACCGACTGGTTATTCTCCCCGACGGTCGCAAGCTCGCGCACACGAATGACGTACTTTGCCGCAGTTGCGACGACGGCACACCCGATTACTCAGACCCGGCGGTGTTCCCCCTCTTGTGGGGAGAGGATTGATGAAACGACCGGTTACCGTCTGCGGGGGCACAAGCCTGGCGCACGCACTCGCGGCAGTCCTTGCTGCCGATCCGGATAACGCGGTACGCGTTCTGACGCGGCAGCCGCTCCGCTGGTCAGCCAAAGTGCGGGCAATATACCTTGACATCGCCGTTGTGTCCGGCCCGCTTGCAGTGGTGACCTCAGACTTCGCCGAGGCTGTCTCCGGCTCGCGCCTGATCTTCATCTGCACGCCGCTGCAGACCCGCCAGACGTTGCTCAGCGGAATCGCCCCGTTTCTTGAGGACGGTGCTTGGGTCGGCGGCATCCCCGGATTCGGAGGATTTGACTGGGAAGCCGCCAGGATTTTGGGTGAGCGCGCGATCATCTTCGGGCTGCAGCGTGTGCCATATGTCCGCAAAACGATTTCTTACGGAGAAGCGGTATGGATCTCGGGAATACGGCCGCGGCTGTTTGTCGGCTCGCGCCCGGCATCAGCAGCGCCCGAAATAGCCCGAAGCATCGAGGAGTTATTGGCGATCCCGACCTCCCCGCTTTCGAGCTACCTTCCCGTCAACCTCTCCGCATCCAATTCGATCTTCCATCCCGCCCGACTGATGAGCTGCTTTCCGGCACCGCTGTTCCGCGCGGCTCCTGAAAAAAGGGAGCTATTCTACGAAGATTGGGATGACCCTGCCAGTATCGCCTATTTGGGACTCGATGATGACATTCAGGCGATGGCGCGCGCGCTTGGAGTTCCTGCGACGGATGCTCAACCGATCACCTGGCATTTCGGCGTTGAGACGCCGCAGGCGTTGACCCAGCGAATACGAGGCATCCGGGCACTGCGTGATCGCAAGCTTCCTCTGCGCGGCACCATGCGCGAACTCGACCGGGAGACCGCCTACGTAAATGAGGACGCCTGTTTTGCGTTGCCAACACTCAAGGCGCTGGCCAATGCGACTCACACCCATACGCCGTGGCTCGATCAAGCGCTCCAGTGGGCAGAGCAGGCGACCAACCTGACATTTCCTGAGCGTGACCGGCTTGCGGCAAAGGATGGCACATATTTACCCCGTCCGGAACGACACGATTTATTCCTTTGAGATTTGCAAGCAACTTGCTATAGTTGATTCGGGCTATAGCCGAAAACTTTGTTGGTATAGCGCCAGTATTATTTGAGGAGTTTTTGCCATGTCTGATTCTCATCTGCAGGATGTTCGGAGCCGACTCAATGCGAAAACACTGTCCGAGGATGACGTCCGCTATATCGACGGTCTGCTCGGCAAGGCGGAAGCAGAAGGGTTGGGCCAGAAAGTCGGCGACAAGCGCGTTGTTGCCCGCCTGCCGAACGGGATGGACATAGTCAAGTAACGACGGCGGCGATGGATCACCTTTCAGGAGGCGTGGATCGGGCTCGTCTCGCCGCGCTTGGGGCAAGGCTCGACTGTGAACTTGAAGCGCTCAACGATATCTTTCTGGCGGAGATTCCTGACGCTTCGCACCTTACCGATGGTGAGGCGTTGGACTCCGCCTATTATTTGAGACACCGAATCGAGACCATCAAGCGTATCCGGCTGACCGCTCGAGCCGATGCACTGGCGCTCGCTGCAATGATTGGCGAGAATTATGACGCAGCGCGCGTTTGGGCTCGCTATGCCTGTGTGGAGCTCGACCACGATGAGATGTTTTACCGCGATCTCGAGAGTCACGGCGTAACGCGCGCCATGGTCGATGCCACGCCGTTGATGCCGGCGACCGAAGCCATGATTCAGTTTCTCGAAGAAGCGATCACGCGGTACGGGTCGCTGGCGGCGGTCGCTTATTCCGTTTTTGTCGAGTGGAACTCGGAGCGGTTTTCGAGTCGAGCGGTCGAGAAGGCGGGAGAATCGTTCGGGGACGCGCTGGTGGAGGGTTCTCGTTTACATCTCACGGTGGACGAAACCGAGTTCCATATCCAGGACATGCTGATGCTCGCTGAGCGCCTGACCCGAGACGAGGGTGGCGAGGCCCGGCTGTTCGCCTTCATACACCAGATTGCTGCGCTGTTTCGCGACTATTTCGCGCAGTTGGCATTCTTTCGTCACAGACAGCTCGCAGCTTGAGTGCGGGGCTAACCGATCAAATGCAGCGTTTCTGCTTGCGCGATGACCTCCTGACGCCCTCCGGAGACCATGCCATACCACCACGTGGCGTAGGCGCGCGCAGGTCACACAACAGCTCGGCGCGCAGCACCAGCGGCTCGGTGACACCGGCAGGATCGAGAAACACCCGCACAATGGTAAGCTTGCCTGCAATCAGGGTAACCGCATTGTCTGGGCTTTGCACCGACTGGCAAACCTCGATCCCGTTGACCGCAATGCCTGTTGGGGTTCCCGTAACCGCATATTGCCTCCACGCTTTGAGGTAAAAAAATATTAGGCCGGGCTGAAACGCGACAGGTCCACCAGCTAAATTGAAAGTGAGACACTACCCTGGATTTAAGCGACTTGACGTTACTCGCCACGTGCACCTATTGTTGCAGTTGATTCGGCGTATTGCCCGTGTACAAACGATAGCCTTATCCAAAAACCTAATGCGGTCGCATCCATCGGCGTTCTTGGCAGGGACGCCGCACTTTCGATGCGGGGCACAAGGGCTTCACGATGGGTCAGGAACTTGTCTTCCAGAGCTCCGAGCAACGCGCGCTCATGGAGAAGCTCGATCGGATCGCCGCGAACGATGCGGAAGTGATGATTCTCGGGCCCAGCGGTGTCGGCAAGGAACTCTACGCCGAATACGTCCATGACCACAGCCGCCGCAGCGGCAATCCATTCGTCGCGATCAATTGTGCCAACCTGTCGATCGACACGCTGGAGAACGAACTGTTCGGCCATGCCAAGGGTGCCTTCACCGGCGCTTCGGCCGCCACGCATGGCATTGTCGCTGCGGCCGAGGGGGGCACGCTGTTCCTTGACGAGGTCGACAGCCTCAGCCTGGCCTGCCAGTCGAAGCTGCTGCGGTTTGTCCAGCAAAAGGAATATCGGCGGCTTGGCGAAGTCTTCACCCGCAAGGTCGGGCTGCGGCTGATCGCCGCCTGCAATTGCGATCTCAGACGGCTGGTTGCTGTCGGCCGATTCCGCGAAGACCTTTTCTTCCGGCTGCATGTGCTGCCGGTGACGATCTCGCCGCTGAAAGACCGGCCCGACGATGTGCGCGTCCTGCTATCCTATTTTTGCAAGCGCTATGCCGGTGAATACGGCCTGCCCGACGTGGTCCTCTCCGATGCGGCGCTGGCCGCGTTCGAGCGTTACGAATGGCCGGGCAATGTGCGCGAGCTTGAAAACGCCGTGCGCTATCTGACCTGCCTTGACCTCGGACGGCCGGCCGAACCGGCGGACTTTCCCTTCGAGGTCACCCCCGCCCCGCCCGTAAGGTTGGTCCTGCCGCCGGAAACAGCCGAGTCCCAGACTACCTTCCCGCCGCTCGATTCTGCCGCGACAATGGCGGCAATCGGCGTGACCGACCTGCCCCTGCGCGAAGCCAAATCGCAAATCGTCGAGAGTTTCGAGCGCGCCTATGTCGAAGTCGCGCTCGATCGCAATGACGGCAATGTCTCCCGCGCCGCCCGCGACAGCGGCAAACACCGCCGCGCCTTTTTCGAACTGATGCGCCGTTACGGGATCGATCCGGCCTGCTTCAGGAAGCGGTGATGGATGGCAGACAGGTCAGCTCTCGATGATGTCGATGGGCTGATAGACCATGCCTTCTACACCGGCCTCAGCGAGCAGATCGCGGAACCGCTGACTGACAACTGGCCTTCCGAAATCGTCCATCTGAAGAACATCCTGGCCCGAGTAGGTGCTCCGATGAAGCGATCGGTGCGGCCCATTGCCCTTGTCACTCGCCGTAAGCGAAGCGATCCCAGTGGGCGTTATCGACCAGCTTCGCCGTGCGCAAGTTGGGCATGGCTCTCCGGGATTGGCCCAACCGGGGCCCGCCTTCAAGGTATCCAGGATCGCTAAGTGGTGAATATTCGGAAGCTTCTCGACCGCGTCGAGCTCTCGGTCGACAATTTCCTCGTTCCAGTCCGCAATCGCGGGTCGGAATTCGATACCAGTGATTTTCGCCGTTTCGAGCAGACCGCGCAGTCGGCTGGTAACGGCATAATGATCCTGCACAGTGAACAGGTCGTGACCTTCGTCGAAATCTACCAGAAACTGCATGGCAACAATTTTGTCGTGATCGGTGTTGCCGCAATCGGGACATATCTCGCGCTGCTCCCACAGAGTTTCCGCACCAAGTCGACCGCCAAGGGGGGCACGTACCACGGTGAAGAGTTTGGGATTGCTCATCGTCGTGTTCCTCACGGTCCAAAAATCTGTTGGAGTATGGCACTCGGCGGGTTGTGACTTTGCCACACGTTCAGGGCTTCATCCAGCAGGCGTGCAGCCTCTGCTTCGTTGCCACTGGCCAAAGCAGCCCGATAAGCAGGGACACGCCTTTGGTACCTATTCATAAAACGGATCATATCATCGACATAGCGACGATAAGCCTCCAATGCTTGGCGGCGGAATGCCCTATTTGCCGCAGTTTGTGGCAGAGTCCGGAAGATCTGATAAAAATCATCCCAGAGTGTTCGAATGCGAGACAAATGCACCCGGAAGTTGAACACACCGCCAGTAATTCGTCGCAGGTTTCGGACGGAGTGCATTTCGCCGCGCCCCACGATGTCACCCGCGAAGTTAAGAGTTTGTTGTTCAAAGGCATGGTGGACAACATCGCCTTCAATATCGCCCGCATAGTGGGCAAGTTCGCGACGATAGGGGCCGCGACTTGAGCGCGAGATCACTTCGCCGCTAACCACGCGGCCTTCACGCGTAGTCCCGCTGATGGTGTCGCCGATCTGACTGGGCATGCCTGGCCGGGTACTGTTCGAACTTACTGCCGACTCGTCGACCCAATCGACTTCGCGTGTCTGGGCGATCCGCACCCACGGATTGACGTAGCCTTCCAGGATCAGCCAGTGACCTGCGCGTCTGATCCGGAACCTGCGGAAGCGCAGCCGCCCGGCGATGCGGCGCGCGAGGTCGCGCAGGTTGCGCACGCCGCGGGCAAAGCCTCGGCGCACATTGCGGATGACAAGCCTGCCGTTGACCAGCGCGACGCGCCCGGCCCTGCCCGTCAAGCGAACCACGCCGCGCCCTGCCGAGCGCAGCACCCGTCCCCCTGCGCGACCGACAGTCCTCAGACCGGTACCAACCGCCCGGCCACCGCGCGCAGCCAGTCCCCCGGCACCGCGCGCCACGGTTGTGACCGCGCGACCTGTAGCCCTGGCACCAGCCGCGAGCACCCGGAACGCGCCTGCCGTAACATAGGTCAAGATGGCGAATATCAGTTCGACCGCGCCGATCGCCCCGGCCCGTGCGAGCGCCTTGGCGCTGTCGCCGATCCGGCCGTGCCAGGCGTTCGACAGATAGTCTCCTATGTAGGATAGCGCCCGGCCGATGGCATAGAGGATCATCGCCCCGGTCAAGGCAGTCAGCAGCGGCGTGGCGATCGCCCCCGCCGCCGCCAGCAGCGCGCCGACGGTGCCGCCCGACAGGACAACCGCAGCGACGATCGCTGCGACCACCAGCAGCGCAATGATGACTGCCGCGAGAATCTTGCCCCAGTTGCAGGCGAACCAGTTCCTGATGCCCTTCCACGCCTGCGACAGCATGTAACGCGCGCGCTGCGATTTGGTGAGCGGACCAATCTTGGCGGAAAGCGGAATGGCCGGCCCGGTCTCCGCCGTCGGCGTTGCCGCATCGCAACTGTACTCCGGATCGCCATTCATAAGATTCTGCAGCTGGTCTTCGGTAGAACCCGGTCGCTCGGCACTGGCGGCGCTGCCATCGTCTGCGATTGGCGGTGCGGGGTCGGCATCGGTGGATTCTACCGGAACTGCTTCGCTCATTGCCTCGGCGCGCAGCTCTTCGACGGTGAACCCGCCGCTCGATGCCCCGTCGAATTCCACACTGGCCCCGTCGCCCAGCTGCACCGTGCGATAGAACTCGGGGCTCGCTTCGAAGGGAACCACCTCATCCATGACGATGTCGCCCTCGGCGAGGCGCGGCGCGCTCATTACCCCGGCTGGGCCGCCATCCGCAACTTCGGCCAAATCCCCGAAATCACCCAACGCGGCGTCCTCGCCCGATGCCAGCTGCGCGGCCTCCGCCTCGGTCAGTTCGAACGGCAGCGGCTGATTGAGGTCGGCGCCCAGCATTTCCTCGTAGATCTGGCCTTCGAAATGCTCAGGCGAATGGTAGGCGGCAATGGTCAGCCGGGCGAGGAAACGATAGACCTGCACCAGGCCGACGATGAGGAAACGCACGACATCGAGGATGGCGGAGTAGATCGCCTCAACAACGTCGAGAATGGCGATCAGCGCATTGCCCAGCGCATCAAGCGCTTCATTGACCCGGTCGCGCAGCCAGCCGGCGGCCTGGTTGACGCCTTCTTCTGCCGCCGCGACGCCGTCGCGTATCCATGCCTTGGCGCGATTGCGCGCTTCGGGGAAAAAGATCAGGAAGGTATCGGCCGCAAGTTCGAGCAGCCCACCAGCCACGCGGATCAGGCCGACCACGGCCCTGCGACCTAGTTCGATGGCGGCGTTCGCCAGCGCCTTGACGCCGTTGATGATGATGCGCACCGCAGAGCGCAACAGATCGAACAGGCCGTGCAACAGGCTCTTCAGTCCATCGATGAAGCTGCTGACCTTGGAAGCGACCCAGTCAAAGAACCCGTCCGATTCTTCGGCTTCACGCTCGGCAGTGGCGCGTGCGTCGGTCGCCTTGCGTTCGGTTGCCACCCGCTCCGCCTCGGCGCGCCGTTCGCCGTCGGCGAGATGCGCGTCGGCCGCTTGTTCGGCATCGCGCACCGCGCTCGCAATATCGCCGTCCATCTGCGTCCGGATGCGTCCACGCTCGCCATCATAGGTTTCACGCGCGCCTTCGATTTCGGATCGCCAGCCGGCCCGCGCATCGGCGACGGTCTCGCCGCTGGCAATGCGATGGCCGCGCTGCTCGGCAACCGCTTCGGCAGTCAAACCGGCAATTTCTGCATCGGCGACGGCGCGCGCGCTGGTCTCCTTGGTTCGGCGCACGGTCTGACCAGCGTCATAGCGAGCGGAAAAGTCGTCAGTGGCACTTGCCCAGTTGCCCGACCCGCCGCGGTCGATCGCTTCCTCCATCTCAGCCGAAAGGTTCGGTCGCTCCAGCTCCTCGGCAGGGTCGATCGACGTCGCTCCGATTTCGAATCGTGCCGAAAGCACTTCGTCAGGGAGTGTCGGGAATATCCGGTCGATGCCTTCATCCTCGCACATGCCTGCTCTCGCGCTCGACATTGCCCCGTCAATGGGAACAGCCTGCTCGCCTTCGAGTGTGGTCAGGCGTCCGGGGTTGGCTCCTTCGGTCAGTGCCACGAGCGGCCGCGGCCCCGCGCTGGTATCGACATTTTCGTCCGAAACCGGGGCAAAGCCGATTTGCTGCAGGAAGAATTGTGCGCGCGCCACCGGATCTTCCGGTGCACTGGCGACGACGGTTGCGCCGGATGGCGCTTCGGGGATTGGCCCAGTGGCCGGATCGTGCGCGGTGTCGAGCGGTTCGGGTGTCGAACCCTCCCCGGCGATCGAGTTTATGCCAGAGGTCGGCACGGGCGGTGCAGCCCGCTCGGTCGGCACCGGGTCGAGCGCGCCCTCGCTGAGCGGGCTGATACCCGAGGGTGCCTCCAGCGTCGGCGGATTTTCGGCCAGATCGGTGCGCGCCGCGGCAACCTCATCCGAGGCGGCGGTGGTGGCCAAGGAATAGGCGGCCTGCGCTCCGCTTGGGCTGGCCGATCCCAATATGCGGATCGCCTCGCTCTCGCTGGCCGCAGCACTCGAGGTGCTATCGAGCGCTGGGGACCCGCCGCCCGCATCGGCTGTAACGGGAGCGCTGGTTGCAGCATCCGGAGGCCCCAGCGCTCCGCCCGCCGCTCCCCCGCTGCTCTCCGTCGCAGCGCCGCTGTCATTCGCCGGTGACCCGAACAACGGCGTTGCAAAGCCGGTGGGTGCGCCCAGCGCGTCCGATGCGCTGCCGAACACACCCGGCGGCCCGGTCGCGAGCGCGCTACCCGGAAAGGCGTTGTTAAGCGGATCGATCGATTCCGGTGCCGCGCCGAAAGCTGCGCCGTCGGTTGGCACGGGCACAGCCGGGGTAAAGACAAATTCGGCCTCACGCGCGAGCGGTGACGGGTCCCCCATTACCGCAGCCCTCGTGCGACATTGAGTCCGTCACTGCCTCCCCCGGTCTGGAGCAGCCGGGCTTCCTTGCTGAACTGCCGTTCGATCGCCATGCGCAGGTGCGCCGCCGAGATCGCCTCGGCATCTTCCGACGCTGCCAGCAGTGCGGCCATGCGCGCGGCGGTGACGATTCCGCCGCCGGTCAGCTCGAGCGCCGCGAGCCCATCGAAGTTCACGTCGCTGCCCAGCGGCGCCTCGGCAAAGGCCAGCTCCCAGATACGTCTGCGCTCGGCCTCGGCAGGACGCGGAAAGTTGACCGCGATCTGGAAGCGGCGGGTGAAGGCGGGATCGATATCATCGCGCAGGTTCGAGGCCAGAATGACGACCCCGCCCCCAAAACCCTCAAGCCGCTGGAGGAGGTAGCTGACCTCCATGTTGGCGTAGCGGTCAGTGCCGTGGCGGACCTCCCCGCGCTTGCCGAACAGCGCCTCGGCCTCGTCGAAGAACAGCACCGAATGGCTCTGCTCGGCGTGACGGAACACCTCCTCGAGGTTCTTTTCAGTCTCACCGATCCACTTCGAAACCACCTGCGAGAGATCGACCTTGAGCAAGTGCATTCCGGTTTGCGCGGCGATGGCCTCCGCGGCCAGCGTCTTGCCGGTGCCGGGATCGCCGGTGAACAGCACCTTGATCGCGCCGCTGCTGCCCGAGATGCGACCGAAGCCCCAGTCGCGATCAACCATCGCGGAGCGGCGATAGAGCCGCGCGATTTCGGCGACCTGGCGGTGGACGGCCTCTGGCAGGACCAGATCGTCCAGCGTGCGGCGCGGCGCGACGACCATCGCCGAGCGTCCGCCGTCGGGTGCCGCGACGATTGCGCTGGCACTGCGCAGTCGTTGTTCCAGCGCCGCACCGTCGCCCCCGACCGGCTGCGACAAGCCGGTGGTGGCAAGGTTGATCGCGGCCCGGCGGTGGCTGCGGCTGAAGCGGAACTCGCCGTCCAGTCCTGCCGCAGCTGCCGGGGCGATCCCGGCAAGGTCCCTTGCCCAAACCGAAGCGCGCGGCGGCACAAGCTCGCCGACGATTTCAAGACAGGGCCGCGAACCGATCAGCTCGATCGGTCGCCAATGCCGACTGGCCGAGAGCAGCAAGTGCTGCGACCGACCGGTCAGCAAGCGCGCGACCGCCTCGCGCCGTTCGGGTGGACCATCGAGCAGCGGATTGCATTCGAGCCAGCAGATCGCATTGGCGCTAGCGGCAACCGCAAGATCCTGGGCCAGCCCATCCAGCTGGTTCGCTTCGCCGAGCGGCGCTTGCGCGCGAAACAGGCGCAATCGGGCACCCGCGGCGATCGCCAGCGCCTGGTCCTCGTGCAGCGTGGCGTCACCGCCCCACAAGCCGACTAACATCGCAGCGGAATTGCGCATGCCCTGCGCTGCCACCGCCAGCTCGCCGGTGCAGGCACCGCCGTCGGCGGCATCGGGAACGAGCATGCGCAGGTCGCCGAGCTGGACCGGCGGAACGCCCGCAGCACCGGTCAACCAGTCGGCAAGGCCCGGTGGAGGCACGAGTAGCATCGCCGGATCATCGGACAGTGGATCGGCAGCATGCAACAGCCCCAAACGGCGTAACTTGGCCCCCGCCGACAGCATCCGGCGGCGCGACGCCAGTCCGAGGCCGGCATCGCCGACCAGCTGTGCGACCAATCCGGCAGATGGCGCGCGCAACGACAGGTCGTCCATCAGATAGCCGTAAATCCGGCCATAGCCGCCATCGACCATCGGCGCGACGCAGATCACCAGCGCGGAAATCTCGAACGGCGAGAGACCGCACTGCTGTTCCAGCCGGTGCAGCGGCAGACCTGAGCCATGTCGATCGGCAAGTTCGGCGGCAATCCGGCTTTCCCGACGATCAAGCGCAAGCGGCACCAGCGCAGGAGGGCCATCGGCCACCAGCGCGCGCAGTCGCTCCAGCAATTGCGCGGCATGTTGCGCGTTGAGCTCGGCCATATTGCCGGAGTGACGCTGCAATGTCGCATTCCCGCGCCGACGCGCTACAATCGCGGCTTCGAGTGTCCGGTTGAGCGCGTGCAGCCAGACAAACAGGTGTTTGAGCACGAAGTTGGCCCGGTCGCCCGCCATGCCCGCTAACCTCCCGTGAACTCGATGCGCCGCCCCGGCCACCACGGCACGCCGCCAAGCGTCGCGAGCAGGCCGGCATCGCGCAAATCGATGAAGCGGCGACCAAGCGGCAGCACGACACGGACACACGCACCTTCGATGACGACGTCGCCCGATAGCGATGCAAAGCGCTCGATCGCCAGCAGCGGGTCGGGATCGGCCCAAGCGCGTGAATCGAGTCGCGCAAGTGCCAGACCGATTTCTGACAGTGCAAAGCCAGCGAGCAACGCCAGCGGCGCGCGCAAGGGCATGAGCGAAGGCTCCGCTGCCGCTGGCACCGGCAGCGCGGCATTGTACAAGCTGTGCCACGCGGCGCTTGAGCGCTCGATTCCATCTTCCAGCCAGACTGCATGGCGTGCGGCAGCGGCGGCGCGAACTGGCTCCATTGTCGTCGTGCCGACCCAGCCATGCGGGCCATGAACCTGCTGCCAGACCTCGCCCCGCCCCGGCGCACCGGAGCAAAACGCGCCCAGGCCGACGGCATCGAGTGTGGCCAGAGCCGCGCGCCCCGCGTCCGGCAGGAACAGGGGCGAAGTGGAGACTTCGGCGAAATCGGCTAGCGCGTCGGGATCAAGCAGAGCAATCGGAGCGAGTCCCTCGCGCTCGACAATCAGTAACCCGCCCGCTTCGGGCAGCGCAAGCAGTGGCGCTCCCTCGCCATGTCCGGCGAGCAGCAGCGCTCCGCAGGAGGCGGCCTGCATGCTCAGGCTGAGCGAACCGCGCCGCACCATCGCTAACAGCCGGGTACCGGACAAATCATCGACGCTGTTGGCGAATAGCCGGGCACTCTGGCGCAGAGCCTGGCCGTCTGCCGTTTGGCCGAGCGCCATCCAGGCCAGCGCCTGCGCCCACGCCAGCGCGTCCTCGCCTTCCGTCACCAGGCCATCGAACAGGCGATGCCGTGCGATCGGCTGCAGCATCAGGAACGGGAGCAGACTGGCGCAGGCGTAGCGGCCATGCGGCAGGGAACGGCTTGTCCCCGCGCCAGCCGGTTCGGCCATTTCATGGCGGATGCGGACGGATTTCGCGGCATCTTCTGCTCGCTGGCGCAAGCTGGACTTGTCTGGCTTTAGCGTTGGCCGATCCGCTCCGGCGCGCCCGGTCGCGCGATCGGTCGTTTCGTCCGAATCCAGCGCTCTGGCCAAGCCGAGCGCCGCGCGGCGCACCTGCGTCAAGGCCGCAGCACCCGCTTTGACAGACGCAGGCTTGACGGTGTCACCGTCCTTTTCGAGGATCAGGGCGAGCGCAAGCCCGCCCAAGGCCGTACGCAGCGCCTGCAATGCATCGCGTGTTCGCAGCGGAGCGGTCGCTTGATCACGCCTTGCTCGCGTGGCGCTGACCGCGAGAGAAGCGATCGGTTCGCCTGCTTCGGCCAGCACGCTGGCGGCCAGTGCCAACAAGGCCGGACCGCGCAACAGCGTGAACTGGAAGCCAAGCCAACCATCCTCGCAAGCCTGCGCCAGCTGCAGCAGCACGGAACGCTGGCGATAGCCCGACAGGTCCTGTGCGGAAGGAGATGCGGTGCCGGGCAACCGATCTTCGGAAACGGGCGCCACAGTCGCGTCGCTCCGCTGTGCAGCCGCAGCGGTCGGGAAGATCGCTGCGGAGGCGAATCCCTCAGCCAGTTTCGCGCGCAGCCGCGTACGCAGGAGCGGCGCGGGCCCGGCAAGGTCGGCGGGATCGAGGGTCAGCGCGATCTGCACTTCCTTCAGCACCGCGCTGCCTGCCGCCCGCGCCGCCAGCAACGGTGCCAGCCAATCATCGAGCGCAGCGAGCACCACTTCTTGCGCCTTGCGCGCAATCTCGCGGTTGGCGGCGCGATCGGCCCAGAGTTCCCCCGCATCGCGCCGCACGACTGCGATCGCACAGCGCCTGACAAGGATATCCTCGCTCACGCTGTAACCCGTTTGAGAAACAGCGGTCGGCCCGGTATGGCCACCAGCACGTCGTAGTCCGCGCCGCCGGAGATCGGCGAATCGACGCCGGCGGCCGGCGAAGTCTTGAGTGTGATCGGGGTGAACGGGGGCTGCGCCGGAGCAAGCCCAAGCCGTCGCTCTTCGCCTGGCGCGCCGCTCAGATTGAGCGCGACGAAGCTCTTATCGGTGAAGTCCGCCGCGCCGATCGTTCCAGCCACGAGCGTCAAGACAATATTCGGCGCGGGCGCGACAATCGGCGTAGTCGTGGAGCCGTCGGCAACAAAGCCGCGGGGATTGGCGAGCACGTCGAGCGCAAGCGGGGCGCTGCGCAACTCCAGCTGCTCGCGCGCCACCGGCACTGCAAGTGGCGCGCCCGGCGTCGCCGCGTCGCGCACCGAACCTGCCATGAAATCCGCTCCGCAGACGTCATCAAGTTTCGGTTCGGAGCCGTCGGGGAGTTCGGTGAAGGCTGCCAGGACGTGGCCGGTCTGCTTGATCACCAGCAGGAACATGCTGTCGGCCATGGCCCTACTCCTCGCTGACGCTGACGCAGATAAGGTAACTGACTTGTCCCGGCTGGGTGATCGCGGTTGCGCCAACCGTTGCGACGCCGGTGGTGGTCGGCAGCGAGACCCAGCAGATGCGGCAATGCACCCGCCGCTCGACATCGACCCGGCATTCCTGGACCAACGCCGCGAAATCGATCGTCGGGTTGGGCGAACCGGCGGGATCGACATGCGCGCTGACCTGGACATGCACTCGCGCCGAGCCATCGGCGACCTGGCCAACGGTCACACCGTCGGGCAGCGGCAGGATCATTCCGTCGCTGGCGATGCCGGACTGCATCAACACGGTGGTGCCGGTGGTCTTGCCGACGATCGTTCCCTTGACCGTCATGTCGCCTTTGGCGTTGATCGAAACGAGCGGGTCGATCGGCGCAAGCGCAGACTGGTAGCTGCCGAAGACCAGCGCCGGCCCGTCCGCTGTCTGGCTGAGTTCGAGCGCGGCGTCGCCCGCAACCGGACTTGCGGCGGGATGCAGCAGGATGCGGCTCGAGTTCCCGGCCACCACCCCCGCATTGATCCCGACAACCGGCCGGAAACGCTCCGCCGCTTCGGCATCGACATCCGCAAAGGCCTGCGCCGCCGCCGACCATTTTGCATAGCCGACAAAGATCAGCCAGGGCGCGACACCGCCGTCGGACGCAGGATCGGCGCTCAACGCCGAGGCCTTCTGCTCGGTGAGTTCCTCGCCCGCCGGCATGAAGATCGGCTGCACTGTTTCCTCGATTTTGGGCGGCGCGTGCTGGCCGGAGCATGGCCCGACGGTCCCGGAACCGGCGGCAGCGGACGATTGCTGCACCTGTGCCGCGACAAACACCGGATAGCGCTGGTCCTCGGCAATGCTGTTGCCGATCGCGCGGCGCAGCTGGGACGGATCGAGCAGCTGCTTCTGCGTCACCAGCAGTTCGCGGCCCTCGCCGTCGATCGCCATTCCCGGCTCCAGCGAGACTTTCTTGAAGGCATTGCCGCCAGCGTCGCTCGCATCTTCGGTCGATAGCGTCAAACCCGAAACAATGCCCCAGCGGTGGACGAAGCGCGCGTGCCGCTGCCCGGCAGCGCGCGGGTTGTCAGCGAGCAACGACAGGTCCGCTGCCGCCAGAAACTGGCCTTCGGCAAAGGAAGGCCGCGTGGCGAATTGCGCCATGTCAGCCTCCCTTCTTCAATGCTGCGACCGCCGCTTTGAGCGCCTTGAGTTCGTCGGCCATCCGGGTGTTGGCGGCCTGCAGCTTCGTGACCACCGGCAGGCTCTCGATCGAGCTCGCCATGCGCTTGGCCGAGAGTTCCCGGTTGATGGCTTCCTTGACCGCCGTACCGCTCGCAGCGCGCTCGGCTTCGAGCGCAGCACCGAGTTCGGCGCTTCGCGCCTCGCGCTCCTTGGCCAGCGATGCATCGAGGTCCTCGGCGACGTTCGCGCGCAGTGCCGCCTCGTCGAAAGCGGCGGCGGGTGCAGCAGTGCCCCTGATTCCGCCAGTCCGACCGGTGATTTTTGCAAAGATCGATTCGGCTGCCGGGCGCACGCCTTCGGCTGCGACATCGACCGAGCGGACTGCAAGCCGGGCCATGTTGCTGGCAAATGCCGTGACGTTTTCCGCATCCTTGGCGGTAAGATCGAGCCGCCGCAGCATCGACATGCTCGCATCGTCTATCGTGCCCGAACGCACGACTGGCGCATAGCTTGCCATCATCATCGGTGCTGCCTCAGCCGATGCGGCGGTGACCTCGTCTTCGGCATGGCCCACCAGGACGGGCTTGCGACGGAACAGGCTGGCGGGATCAAAATCGCAGCAGAACCGCTCGACCAGTTCGCCGAACCAGCCCAGCGGCGGCAACCAATAGCGCATCGAAGTCGGGGCCAGCACGAACCGGCGAGACAGGTTGCACAGGTCGAGCACCCGGCAATCCTCAACCTCGACACAGCCGAGCAGCACTGCATTGTCGGTGCAATCGGGGCAGGAGGGATTGAGCGCCTGGCAGATGCAGTCGATGAAATACTGCATCAGGATCACCGTCAGCTGGCGCGCGGCTTCGGAGATTGCCGCCATGTCGGCCTCGTCGCCGTCGTCGGCCTTTGGATCACCGGTCCGCACCGCCTTGGCGCGGTCGTAGAGCGTACAGCTGGTGATGCTGCAACTGCTTTCGAGCCGTTCGAGCAGCCACTGCTTGAGTTGCCCGGTATCGGCCTTCATCCGCGCCGCGTGGCGGTGCGTGACGGGGGCACCGGCCATCATCATCCGCGCTTCGACCGTGCCATAGGCAGCTTCGGGTGCGTCAGCGACCGCGTATTTCTCAGCCAGCACGGCGCTCTCGCTCGCCAGCGAGGCCATGGTCGGATCGAAGATCACCTTGGGCGCGAGCGACTTTACCGCAGCCGCGCTTTCGGGCAACCCGGCGTCGGCCGCTTCCAGCGCATCGCGCAGCGTGCCATGCTCGTGCAGCGCCGTCTCGCGCGCCTTTGGCGATAGCGCACGGAACCGTGTCATCGCTGCGGTGGTGCGCTGGAAATCGGCAACCTGCCTGCGGAATTCCAGTTCATCGGGCAGGTTGCCAACCGACTCCGCGCCCGCAGCGCTCGCCGACAGTTTCTGGAACGCCTGCGGGGCCCCGCGCAGCGCAGCGGCGTCTTCTACGGTGAAGACCGCAGCGTCCTTCGACTGCATGCGATAGAGCGAAACCTGCATTTTCGCCGCGACGACCTGGTTAGTCTGCGCCCGCGCAACGGCAGCGGCAGCTTCGCGGAGATCGCCGACACAGGCCAGAATACGCTTGAACACGTCGATCCGGCTGCTGCTTTCGCAATCGCAGCGCAACTCGAAGCCATAGCCTTCGGCGATCCGCGTGGGCTGGCATTGCTGCTGGCCGCAGGGATCGCCGCTGACATAAGGCGCGACCGCATCGACCGGCGTTTCGCGATAGGTGAGATAGAGTCCGTAGCGACGCTTGCCGTCCTTTTCCTCGCAAGGGTCGCCGCACTGGTAACCCGCCGCCTGGCGCGCGCGCAGGTCGCGCAGCAGCGCTTTGACGTCGAGCGTCTCAGGGCAACTTACCAGCATGTCGTTGCCGCAGCAGTCGAGCGCATAGCCCGGCATCACCTTGATTCCGGACGGATCGCAGGGATCGCAGGCGAGTTGCAACCCGCAGACGACGCCGTCGCCGAACAGGTAGCGGTTGTGCAGGCGGTTCTTGCCGACGACATATTCGACCAGCGCCTCGAGATCTTCCTCGGTCAGCAGTTGCCCGGCGAAGAAGCGGGGGCGGCGAAATGTGCCGCCGACCGCAAGTGCGCCGCCGCAGCTTCCGCCACAGCCTCCGTTACATCCGCAGGATGAGGGCGGCGAGGCTGTCGCAGCGTGGTTCGTGGTAAGGACGGACATGGTAATTCCCCTCATTCCTCTGCGACGTAGAACCAGCTCTCGAAGACTCCGCCATGGCCGCTGGTCCACGGCATGCGCGCTTCCGGCGGGTAGCGGCAGACGCCTGCCCGGTCGGGTGCGGATTTGGGTTCGAGCGCACCGGGCAGCACTGGAACGCGCCCGCCGATGTGCGCGGCGGCGACTGGCCGACAGCAGTGATCGAGAATGAAATCACCCCTGACTGTAACCAGGATGCGATCGCGCGATTGCACAGTCTCGCCGGTGATGTCGCGGTAGCGCACTTCGGTGACGAAGCCGTCGGCGGGCAAATCGACGTATTCGCCCTCGACCCCGGTGACGATGCCGGACACACCCCGCCCGCCAGCAAACCGCCAGACCTCGATCACGCCGGGTTGCAGCGTCGAGACATGGACTCCGCGTGAAAAGCGGATGACCAGGCCGCCATCCGGATCCTTGGTGCCGAGCAGTCGGTTGACGGTTTTCGCGTCATAGTTCGCGCCGTGATGCCAGTTGACGCCGTTTATCACGACCGGCTGGTACAGCCCGACCGGACGCCTACCGGACAGGTCTATGTCGGCGGCACCAAGGGGTCGGCCGGGTTCGAGCCGGATCGCCGCAAGCAGCAGGCAGGGATCTTCGCACGAACTGCAGCAACCGTCGCAACGCTCGTCGGGAGCGGGTTCATCAAGCGTCGCGGTGATGCGCGCGTCTTCACGTACCCGGCTGTCGATGCATTGGACATTGGTCGCGCAGCTATCGAGCGCGAAGGGTCGCGCCGGTTCGATCCCACATTCGACATGACAGATGTGCAGCCAGGCCGTCACCGCCTCGCCCGCCTCCAGCCGCCGCCGACCGGCCTTACCCAGCAATGCCGCAACGTCGATCGGCACCGGGTGGCGCAGGACAATGTCGTCGCCGTTGCAATCGAGCGCGGCTCCGCACTCGACGGTCACGACATGCAGAGGCGCGGGTTCATCGCTGCAGTGACCCGCAGGGACCTTGGCCGGTGTTGCACCGGGCTTTTTCCCATCCTCGTGCTGACGCAGCACCGCTTCGCGTTCGGCGGCGAGCGCCTTATATTGCTCGCCCAGTTTTTCATGTTCGTCGTCGGTATCGGCTTTCTCGCTCTCAGACTTGACCGCTTCCATGCGCTTTTCGATCTCGGCAAGCTTGCGCTTCAGATCTTCGTCCTCCGGGTCGGGCTCATCCTCGCAGTCGCGCGGAAGCTCCACCGCCGAAACGCCGAGTCCGCAAATGATGCCGTAGCCATGCAGGCAGCGGTTCATATGCCGCAGCCGCTCGCGGAAATAGAGCTGCTCGGTTCGCAAATCGCGCTCCGAAATGAGCTGGCCGTGAAAATAATTCATGCGGACCAGGGCCGGGAATTCGGCGCAGCCTTCGCGCGCAGTTGCGCAGCCATGGTCTGGCTGATCGAGCCGGTTCATTCGCACATACTCCCTGCTCTGGATGAAGGGGACGCAGTCCCCCCGGGGTTGGCGAGCACCACGCCGCGCGGCAAGCTGCCGCCGACAACGCTGTTGGTGCCCAGGCGGACGGAACGATCGCCGATAACCGCAGGTTCAGGCTCCCGAACTTGGGTATCGATCCCAAGTCGCCCGAGCCCGGTGACGACGAAGCCGCCAGCGACGCCTTTGCGTACAGCGGCGAGCGTGTGGGCGGGCTTCTGGCTATCGACCAAGGCGAACAGCGATTCGGTGGAAATCGGCACGTCGAACGGCAGCGCGACGCTGAACCGGAACGCTCCGGTCTCGAGCGGATCCTCCTCCGCATTGCCGTAGCTTAGCACCGGAGCACCGCCGATCGGCGACGCGCCCAAGCGCATTCGCGTCGCCGCGCGCGAGAACAGCCGCGTCACGCCCAGCCGTGCATCGCTGGCGTTGCCGCTTCCGCCCGCAGCGGCAACTGCGCCCCAGCTGCGCAACAGCCCGTGTTCCTCAATCAAGGCACCGCCAGCCGGTCGGCCGTTATCCGCCACCAGCTCTACCGCCATGCGCAACCCAGCGGGCGTGCCGCGCTTGCGGAACAGCTCCGGCGCGGCGCCTAGCAAGCGGCGGCGGGCGGCAATGTCCCAAGCTGGATCAAGGCCGATACCGAGGATCTCTGCAAGCCACGGCAGCAGCTCCGCATCGGTGCTGCCGGCGGCGAGCGCCGCAGGCAGCCGCGCGATGCATTGGTCGATTGTCTCGAGCCCCGCGTCGAACAGCGCAAGAAAACGCTCGGTGAAGTCGGCAGACCTCGGCTCCTCGCGGTAGATCGCGGGAAGCAGATCGGCGCTGGTGGCGCGCGGCAGGTCGAGATGGATGCGGCGGACATGCGGCGTGGACTGGCCGTCGCCCGTAAGCCGCAGGCGCAGGAACAGATATCGTCCGACCGGCTGCCGCACCAGCGCATCCATCGCTCCCGGCTCGACCACCTGCCAGTCGCCCGGGTGCGGCAGGCCAGGAGCGAAGGCGGCCCAGTCGCCGCCAGCTACGCCCTGCGCGGGCGGGTTCGGGCGGTCGTTGGTTGCGATGGCGATCTCAATCGCGGTGCGCGGCGGTACATCGGCGTCGATCCGGACGCGGTGCCAGCGGCAGCGCTCGACACCGCTGTCGATCGCTAGCGTCAGGAACTGGCCCTGGCGGGCGAACCTGTCCGGCGCAAGCTGCCCCGCGCCGGTGCCGCCGAGCGCACCCGTCAACTGCCGCCCCGCCCAGTCCCAGCTGATGGCTCCCTCGCTGCCACCGGCGGTGCCGCGCAGCATGGTGAAGCCCGCAAGTCCGCTGCCGATCAGCGCTGTGCGCGCGAAGGCCGCCGCCAGTCCGGCGAGATCGTCGGCGACGAAGCTCCCGGTGAGGTCTGCCTGGCGGTAAAGCGCGAGCCTCCCATCCACCCGGCGTATCAGCAACCAGAGCCGCGCCTTCCGATCATGTGCGAGCCGGAGAATGCGGCCCGCGGGCAGAGGCGCGGGCCAATGGCCGAGCGGGCCGCCCGAGGTGGCGACAATCTCGATTCGGTTGCCCCCGCCGCAGGCGACTGCCAGCGTATCTCGCGGGCCAAAGCTGAGATCGACCGGATCTGGAAGTTGCGCCTCGCCGATGATGCGCCAGCCTTGTGCCATCAGCACCAGGATTCGTCCCGCAGCCTTGTCGGCAATCGCCAGCAAATTGCGATCGAAGGCGACGGCGGCGATTTCCGCGAACCGTACGGGTGCGCGGTCGCGGTCCCAAGCGCTTGTCCAGCTGTTGGAGCAGCCGGACAAGCGCAGTAATCGCGGTTCGGGCCAGGGCGGTGTCGCGAGAAACCAGTCGCATTCGCCGCAAGCGGGAGCCAGCACCGGCGGCGCAATGAAAGGATCGACATCGATTTCGCTCAGCGCAGCGGGATCGCCCGCCAGCCTCATGCCGGCCGCCTCGTCGAGCCCCGCAAGATGCTCCACGCCAGCTGCATCCCAGCCGACGATCCGGTCGAGCAAACGGAAGCGACGCTCGGCGGGGATGCAGCTCATGCGTCATCCTCCGCATGGCTCGCCAGGATTTCGTGCCGGTCGGGCCAGGGCAGATTAAAGGTCGGCAGGGTCGTGTCGGAGCAGGCGGCGCGGCGCAGACCGTCGGTGACCAGCGTGACGTAAGGAACCGATTCGATTTCACTGGTAGATTCGAGGATCAGTCTTGTGACGTCACTGTGCCGAATAGTGTCGCCGAGCCGCCAGTTCCCGCTGCCGGTCTCGGGGTTCAGAAACGCGCCAAGCGCCGCTTCGGCCAAGCCGGAGACCTGGCCGAGATCGACGCCAGGTCGGCAAACCAGCGCCGCTTCGACGCGGATCCGGGTGAAGCCGGGATTGCCAACTGTAACTCGTGCCAACACCGGCCCGACCCGGCCCGAGATGTGACGGGCAACGGCGGCAAGCTCGGCCGGACCGGCACGCGGCGGCTCATCGGCGGGATCGGTCGCACGGCGCGCCGACATGACGAAGACACCGATCGCGCCGGGACGCTGCACGCCGTCCAGCGTCGCGTCGACGCCAGCGACGGCATAGGCCCTGACGATGTTCGATCCTTCTGCTTCCAGCGCCAGCGCGGCGACATCCGCAGCGGTCACCGCCCTGCCCCGCGCCTTGACCGTCGCCGGGCCGCGCCGGATTGCCGCTTCGTCGCTTTCGAGCGAGGTTCCGCCTGCCGCGGCGCCGGGATTGCGCACGCCGGCAACCCCGACCAGCCGCCTGAGTGGCTTGGCGATCGCATCGGGCGCGACTGCGCTTTCGGCACCCGCGACAACTGCGAAGGCGATCAGCGTAACATAGCGCAGCCCTTCGGGCAGCATCGCACCTTCGCGTCCGTCGCCAAAGCGCAACACGCCCGTCGCAGGATCGAGCGTGAAAACGCGGGACCCGCCGGTTTGTCCAGAAAGCGTCGCCACTTCCTGCCAGAGCACCGGCTGGCCGCTGATCGGATCGTCGGCTTCGATCACCACCGAACCGGGTGCGACATTCGCTTTGCCGAGCCTGACGAAGCTGCCCGCGCCATCGCGTTCGACCTCGGCACTTTGGTTTCGGTGAGTCTGTCGCGCGGAGGCGTAGACGGCATGCGGGAACAGCGCCTGGAGCCGGGGGACGACGAAGAAGGAGCCGCTTACCAGTCGGACGCGCAGCCACAGCAAGGGGTCGCCCTCGGGCGCTATCGAGGGGCGCGAGGAAGACCAGCCGGAAGCAATCGACAGCCGGACCACGCCTCCGGCCGTAAACAATGCGCTTCCATCGGCGATGAGGTCGGCGCGTCTGAATCCACGCTCGCGGTCGAGCGACTCCCAGCGCAACACCGCGAGCGACTGCGCTGCAGAGGGGCGGCCGCCGAGCGCAACCGGTTCTCCGGCCGCGACCGGGACGATTCCCAGCGAAAGCTGCGCGCCCGGCTCGCCCCCGGCGGCGAAGCCGAGATAGAGTGATGCGCCGATCCGCGGTCGTTCGCCGAAGGGATGGAACGGCGCATCCACCTCGACCGTCCGCAGGCTCTCGCCGTCGAAGACGAGGGCTTCTTTGAGTTCCAGCGGCGTGAGCACGAGGTCATCCTCGGTCTCCCACACAACATCGCCCTTCCCGCCGTCCGCACGCGGGCTGGAAAGCTGGAAGCCGCTCGGCATCGGCAACGGTCCGGCGAGCTTCTTCATATCGGGCGTAAAGGCCAGCATCGCGCGTGCCGCGCGCTGCGGCGAAGGGCTGACACCGGCCGTCGACAGGCACTCGCGAACCAGCTTGTCGGGCAAAAGCCGCAGCCGCTCGATCGCCGCGCCGGCCTGCGCCGACCAAATCCGCGCCACTGCCATGCCGGCATCGCTGTCGTCGTTGCCCCGCCATTCGGGCACATAGGCCTCGCGCCGCCCGGACAGTCCGGCAAGCAGGCCTTCGCCGCCTTCGGGCATCAGGAGCGGGTGGCCATCGGCATCGAGCGCGTAAGCCAGCCGCAGCGGCGCTGCGGGGGCGGTCACAGCACATCTCCGACGGTTGCGTCCGCGAGCGAGCTGGCGTGCAAGGAAGCGAGCCAGATCAGTTCATGCGGCCTGATCGGGGTATCGCTGCAATTGTTGAACTCGCGCCCGGGGTCATCGAGCAACCTGATTGCGACCCGTGCCACGCGCGCACCCTGCGGCAAGCCCCCGGCGGCAACGCGCATCAGTTCGGACGGACGCAGCGGATGGCCGAATGGCCAGCCGGTTCCTGCCGCGCCGCCGAGCGCGGGATGGAGATAGCGCCCGAGCGTGTCGCGCAGTTGCGCCGCCGTTGTGGCAGGCAGCTGCGGCAGCCCCTCGACCTCGATCTGCACTTCGACCGGCCGGATCGTCGCCGGTACGACGAACACCCGCGTCGTCAACAAGCGCGCCGCCTCGAGGATTGCACGAAAATGGGCCAGCGCGCCGGCATCGGCGCGCGGTGCCGAAGTGCGCGCTCCGGTGACCGGCACGACGAAGACCGTGATGCTGTCGGGCGAATAGTTGCATGGGAAGGCCGGATCGAATCCAGGGGCGACCGAAGCGCGGTGCCGGGCGACGCCGTCGGCGGTCTCCACCAGCGTTTCGTGATCTTCGGCGGTAACGGCGCGCGTCACTTGCGCGAGCGCGAGCGAAATGCGCAGCCGCGCCTCACCGAGCATCTCCGCCTCGCAGCCGCCGGTGCCATCTGCCAGCGAGACAAGCGTCGCGGCAGGGCCAGCAACGAACCGCCATTCGAGGCCGGCCGGATGGTTTCCCGCTGTCCCCCCGCCAACCTCCAGCGCAAGTTGCACGTTTTGGGCAGGAGCGGGAACGCGGCCCGCGTAGCCGTCGCCGAAACGCAGCCGCGAGCGCGTACGATCGAACACATGGGCCCGGGCTTCGCCGTCCAGTGAAGCGAGGCTATCGGTCCGGCTCCAGTCCTGCCAATCGCCCGCGCGGTCCTGCAGCGAAAGGCGCAGGCTATCCTCGATCGCCGGATAGAATCCGTCGGGCAGAACCAGTTCCTGACCGGAAAGCGGCAGCCATCCGGCCGTCTGGCGAACAATGTCTCCACGCAACGCATCGTGCGCGGCATCGCCGGTGTCGGCCGAGCCAATCCGCACCGGGCGGGCATGACGGGCAATACCGGAACCGACGGCAACGCGCGACAGCGCCGGAGGTTCGGCATGGCCGGACGCCGGAGCGGCGAGCGCAATCTGCAGGCGATCCCGCCCATCCCATTCAGGCGGAATGGCGAAGCGGATGAGGCCCGATCGCCGCAGCCCGCCGGTGCCGTCGCGCCAGCCAGGCGCCGCCGGGCGCAGCGCGCCGGTGCCGTCGCCGAGCAGCAACGCCAGCTCGATTGGCGGCGGCACATCGACTGCTGCGGCGCTCCACTCGGGCGGCACAGCGCCGCCATCGTCGAGCACTAGCGCAATTGCAATTTCGCGGCCGACAAGCGTAGGCGTGATCGGCGCGGCAAGCGTCACAGAGAGTGCCAGTTCCGGTTCGCCCGAATCCTCGCGCACAAACAGCCGCACCGCCCTGCCTTGTCGGAGGTCGAGGGTGCGGTCTTCGCCCGCCACCGTCACTGCGGCAGACTGTACCGGCAGCAACAGCAAATCGCCGTCGAGACTGAACGTCAGCCCGGCAGGACCTCCGCTCAGTGGCACAAGCACGTCGCCCGCCTGACCGGTGACCGGATTGGCAAGGCTGCCTTCCGGGACCGCGACAATCGTTCTGGCGACGCCCGCGGTGCGCGGGGCATCGCCCAATAGTGCCATGATCGCCAGCTGCATTTCGGGCGAGAGCTGGTCCATCACGAACAGCTGCTGGTCGAGCAGGAAGGCGAAGAGTTCGAGCAGTGTGATGCCCGAATCGACCGCTGCATGATGCGTCCAGCGACCACCCGAAGCAATCGGCACCTGCTGCTGGCCAAGCCGCCGCAGGTCCTCCCAGGCCAGGCCGTCGAGGCTAAGCGAGGCCAGCGTCATGGCGCGCCTCCCACCACTCCGTCACCGCCGCCCTGGAGGTAGAATGGAAAGACCAGATTTCCGCGCACATAAGTCGCGCGCACCCGATAGGCGATCTCGACAAGTACATAGGTCCGGTCGCGCTCGTCCGGATTGGCGGCGATGTTGTCCACCTCGATGCGCGGCTCATGATCGCGGATCGCGGCGCGGATGCCCTGTTCGAGCAGCCGCAGTGTGCGTTCGCTGCCCGGCGCGAAGAGCTGCTCACGCACCGCCGTGCCGAAATCCGGCCGCATTACCCGCTCGCGCACAAAAGTAAGGAGCAGCAGCTTGAGTGACTGTTCGATATTCTCCTCGCCCGTCACATATGACAGCTGTCCATAGCTATCTGGCAGCAGCGGGAAGCGCAGGCCGGTTCCGATAATGCTGTCGTGGATCGCCATGACGCTATCCGATCAGCACGCTGGAGGCGGCAACGACAGAGGAGCTGCCGTCGCAGCTCGCCACCGGATCGCCCGCCCGCGCCGCACCGTTGCCGTTGATCATCACGGTGGTACTGCCGCTGGTGACGTCGCCCTTGTTCTCGGGCGGCGACTGGAACGAGACCCCGGGCGGCGTCGGGATATGCGCCGGAGTGTTGGTGGCGATGCTGCCGACAAATGCCGCAGGCACGCTCTCGATCATCACGTCGCTCGACAGGTTGGTGTCGAAGATGCCGCTGAAGGGATGCGGCAGCGGCGTCGGGACCGGCGAGCCCGGGGGGGCAGGCACCATCACCACGTGGGTATCGACTCCCACGGCCTGGTCTCCTTGCTTGGCTGCCGGTTGGCCCATTGCCTGCTCCGTCAGTTGAGGTTGATCGTTGTGCCCGAAACATCGACCGATCCGCTGGCGCTGATGGTGACGTTTCCGGACGCGCTGAGTTTCAAGTTCGCACCGGCGTCGATCTCGACATCGGCGCTGGCCTTGATCTTGATGGTGTTCTTTTCGGTATCGATCAGGACGCTGTTGCTGCCGGTGCCATCGACGATCTCAATGCGCCGCCCGGTCTTGTCTTCCATCACGATCATGTGCCCGCCGGGGGTGACGAAATAACGCGGGACCGAGGTCGCGCTGCGGGCCATCACCGGCATTTTCGTCGCGCTGTAGATACTGCCGAGCACGATCGGCGTCCGCGGGATGCCGTTGAGGAAGGCAATGATGACCTGGTCGTCCTGCTCGGGAATGAAATAGGCACCGTGATCCGATCCGGCATCGGCCTGCACCACCTGGATCCAGTCACTGAGATAGTCCGACGCAATCGCGGAGCAGGCGACGCGGATGCGGCCCTTGTTCTCGGGATCGTCGGCCTGCCTGACCACGGCGGCATAGACCCCGAACAGCCGCTCGGTCGACTCGCGAAAGTCCAGTTCGGACATGAGGCCGGCCATGCTGCTCATGCGCCATCGGCCCCTTCGCGCAGCTTGCGGGCTTCGAACCGCGTGCGAAAACCTTCGGCACCCAGTTCGTGCTCCACCTGGGTGACGTGGTAAGCACCGCTGAACCGCGTTCCGAGTTCGGCAATGCGCATGTTGTCGCCGGGCCGGAGGTCGGGTGTACCGACCAGCTCGCCCTTGGCGGTGATATAGGCGTCGGCACGGTTCTGCATCTGCGCACGGGCGTAGGCACTGGCCTCTTCCTGGGTGTGGACGTCGGCCATGATCACCACATCCTCGCGGCCCGCGCCCGCTTCGGCATTGTCCGGACCGCTTGCTCCCGAACCGCCGGCCAGATCGGCAGCGGTCGCAGTCGCGACGATTTCCTCCATCGTGTCGATGTTCCAGCCGCGCACGGTGACTCGCGCCACCTGTCCGGACATGGTCAGCGTCGGCTCGAAGCTGATCAGGCTTTCGCCCCAGGCACACTCGTGGTCGACTTTCGAAGCGGCGAGCGCACCATCGGTCGGCGGCCCGAACCGTAGCACCGGATCGCCGCTGTCGGGGTCGGTATGGACATAGCAGCTATAACCGAGCCGCCGGGCGAGCAACTGGAGAAATTGCGCGTCGTCGGCATTGCCTTGCAGCGTTTCGGTATGGCTGATCCCGTCTGCCACTGCATCGACCGTCAGGCTATGACGCGCACCGATGGCCTCGGCGATCTCGCTGTACTGCATGTCGATGAACTGGCGCACTGCCGTCTCGCCCGGGCGGCTGTCGCGCAGCTTCTGCATCAGGTCGAGCACGCCGATCCGCAAGGTCGGCGATCCGCTGGCCGGGAACACCGGCGTCAGACTGTTGATCACGCCGTTGAGCAGCGGGATAGTCCGCCCCGCATAGCCCAGACGGATCAGCACCGGATCGTCCACATAGGGGCTGGGGCGGTCGGAGTATTTGAACCAGATCGCCTTATCGTCCCAGTTGTTGAGCGTGATTTCGGCGCTGGCTATCTCGCCCAACGCCATCACGAGCTTGATCGACAGCACATCGCCCTTGCTTTCGGGATCGAGCTCCTCGCTCTTGACCTCGACAAGGAAGTCCGGGGCATAGAATCCGGTTGGCGGCAGACCGGCGATGGTCGAGGCAAAGAAGCTCATCGCACCCCCCTCGCCGTTTCGATGCGCGGCACGAGCAACTGCGTGCCTGGCGGAATGTGGCGCGGATCGACCACGCCGTTGGCGCGGGCAATGTCGCGCCAGCGCGCCGGATCCTGGAAGATGCCCGAGGCGATCAGGTCGAGCCGGTCGCCGCGCCGGAAGGTCACGCTCTTCTCCACGTCGGGCGAATTGCGCGGCCGCTCGGCGATTTGCACTTCGACCGGGCGGTAAGCGATCAGCGACAGCGTCATTTCGGCCCGCAGCGGAACCCCCTGCGGGGTGAACAGCACGTAACTGACCGACATGTTGTCGATCACGCCCTGGAAAATCTCGGTGTCCCAGATGAATTGCACGATCGGCGGCGCGTGCAGCTCCGAATTGATCTTCATCAGCCCGGTCAGCCGATCGACAAATTCGTCGCGGACGTTTTTCAAGCTGTCCGATGTATCGAGCAGCAGGTCGAGCGAAAGCCGCTCGCTGCCACCGCGGATATACTGGATCGGCGGGGTCTCAAGGCCGGGGATGGCAATCTCGGAGAAATTGTTCGCCTTCTGCAACTGATAACTGGTCGGATTGAACTTCACCGGAATGTCGCGATCGCTGACTTCGGGTGCAACAATGCGCAGCAGCGCCGCCTCGAAATCGCCCCCGACCGACAGGAACGGCAGGTTCGGAGGGTTGAGGTCCATCGCCTAGCGCCCCCCGCCGCCGAAAATCCGCCGGTCGCGCGCCATCGCCTCGGCGCGCGCGCATTCGGCTTGCTGCTGCCGCTCGCGCAGACGGCTGTATTTGTCGAACAGCCGGGCGAAACCCGCCTCGCCGGCGCTCGCTTCCCCCTCGACCGATACGCTGACGCTGAGCTGATCGATCCGGATCATGTCACACCACTCCGGCCAGCGCTGGCCCAGGGATCGATTTGAGGCCTTCGTGGGCAATGGCGAGCTGTTCGATAGCGAGGCCGTCCTGGCTCGCGTGAAACTCCGGACCGGTGTAGCTTGCGGCCAGACCGCGCGAGAAGGTCCAGAACATGGTCGGGATGCCGGCCGGGCTCAGCATGACGATCGCCCCGTCGCGGCGCGCACCGAGCGAGCCGAACAAGCCCGCTTCGTACCAAGCGAACAACGCCGGGTCGCGAGCGATGCCGCGTGAAAGGACGATGCGGTTCCAGCTGTGCCGGACAGGCAGCTGGTGGACGTAATCGTTGCGCCCGCCTTCGGCATAGGTGGTCACTTCCAGTTCCGCGCCGAGCCCGGTGCAGCTCTGGAAGGCACCCGGCGCGCGCTCCAGCGCCAGCACGATCAGCTCGCGCGGGATAAAGGCGTCGGTCGGGTCCAGCAGGACCAGAAAGCGGTAGGCATTCTGGATATCGTCGCTCATGGCTCCACCAGTTCGACGCTGCCGTCGACGCTCAGGCTGACGCGGATCTGGATGAACTCCATCGGCACCGCCGGCGCGATCGAGATTTCGCAGAAGACCTTGCCGTCTTCGCGCGCGGCCGCGTTGTTGAGCCGCTCGCTGACATCGACGCGGAAGGCTTCGTCGGGCCGCGCGCCCTTGAGAATGCCGGAATGGAAGGCTTCGAGCAGCAGCGTCGTCGCCTGACGGGCGATCGAGTAGCGCAGCGTATCGCTATTGGGCTCGAACACCATCGGTGCCCAGGTGCGGCGCAGCGCCCGCACCAGCCGGTGGATGAAGCGGCGGTGCGCGACGAAGCGCGGTGCCGCGCCGTCGCTGCGCAGCATCCGCCCGCCCCAGACGACCATACCCCGCCCACTCTGGCATTCGAGAAGATTGAGACCGGCCTGGGCCATCGCAAGGCGGCTTTCGGGGGCGAGTATCCGGCTGGTATCGACCACCTCGTCGAGCGTGATGTTCGCCGGGGTGACATAGGCGCCGCGCGTAAGGTCGCTGCGTGCAATCGTGCCGACCACGTGGCCGCAGGGCGGAAGGCTGCGCAGCGGCCGCCGAATGTCGCCCAGCGGATCTTGGACCTGGAGCCAGGGATGATAGGCAGCGACGGCGCGGTGTACGGCCGGGTCCTGCTGCATCAAGGCCAGCCAGGCATTGAGGCCGATCTCGTCGCGAACATGCTCGGGCGCATCGGCGATCACCAGCCGGTCGAGCTGGCCATCCGCCATGCGGGCGGCGGCCAACAGTACTTCGGCAGCGGCGGCCGGATCGGGGAGGTCGCGGTGCAGATCGGGCAGCGCGAGTAGCGCCGGTTCGGCAAGCTGCATCGCGGTTTCAAGCGCCGCTGCATAGGCGATGCCATCGGCAATTGCGCCACTGTTGCCGCTGGCCAGCACGATTGCCGGCCACACCTGCCGGGTAGGACCCGCGCCCGGCGACGCTGCAGGTATCGCTGCCGGGTCGAGCGCCAGGCGAACCAGCAACGAGCGCGCGGCGAGCGCATCGGCGAGCGCACCGGGCGAGCCAAGCGGCAGATCGGTGAGCCGCTCCACAGCGCGCCCCGACTGGCTGACCTCGACATCAAGCAGCAGCCCGGTCAGTGCGCGCCGCATGGTGGGAACGATCGACAGGCTGTTGCCCCAGGCACCGGGCGTCGCTGCTTGGAAGCGCAGGCGGCTGACGCCAAGACCGGGCGGTACGAAGGCGTTGGCAGCAGCCAGCGACCAGACCTGTTCCGCCGTTGTCGCGCCAGGTGCCAGTCGGAGCAGCCAGGCCAGCTGGCCGCCATTGTCGAAGAAACCTTTCACCGCAAGCGGCGTGTCGGCATCGGCAAGGAAAGCGCCGAACTCGGCCGCATAGGCGCGCATTCCGTCAAGGCGCACCGGGATCCCCACCGGGCCGCGCTCGCAGCGACCGATGAACAGCGCTACATCGGTGCGCAGCGAGCCCGGCTGCGAGACCCTGACGGCCTCGAAGCCGACGCCCGGCAGCCGCGGCGCGGGCAAGGAGGAGGCGGTTGTGCTCAAGCGTCGATTTCCAGGCCCTCGTGGCAGATTTCGAGGGATTCCATGGCGATTTCGTTGTTCGCGGCGTTCATTGTCGGCCCGGTGTATTTGCAGGGCCAGGCGCGGCGGAAGTTCCAGCGCATCACTTCGGCACGGTTTTCGTCGAGCAGGATGATCGAACCGTCGGCCCGCTGCACCTGGCCCTGAATGCCGGCCAGGATCCAGTTCCAGAACACGAGGTCCCCGGTGATGCCGCGCTTGCAGGTGATATTGGTGTATTTGACGAGCCCCGGCATCTTGCGGACCGTGGTCCCCTCGCTACCGTTGCGGTATTCGATCGGACTGACTTCCAGTTCCAGTCCGCCGACCTCGGTAAACGAGCCGCCGACTGCCTGACCGTCATTGGAAATTCCGTTGACGGTCAACAGGAAGTTGTAGGACGAGTAGGGGTCGTTTCGCTGAACTGCGGGCATTGGAGGCGCTCCTTATTCGGTCGCAGTGTTGAGCTGGATGCGGAAGATGACGAATTCGGCAGGCTTCACCGGCGCAACGCCGATCTGGCAGATGAGCCTTCCGGCATCGATGTCGGCCTGGGTCATGGTGGAGCGGTCGCAGCGGACAAAGAAGGCCTGTTCCTCCTTCGCACCCTGCAGCGCGCCGGTGCGCCAGGTCAGCAGCAGGAAATTGCGAACCGATTGGCGGACGCGCGCCCAGAGCGGCTCGTCATTGGGTTCAAAGACAACCCACTGCGTTCCCTCATCGATGGATTCTTCTATAAAAAGCAGCAGCCTGCGAACGTTGATGTAACGCCAGGTGCCATCGCTCGCCATGGTCCGGCCGCCATAGACGCGGATGCCGCGCCGGTCGGAACGGAAGTCGCGGATCACATTCACGCCGCGCGGGTTGAGGATGTCCTGTTCGCGCTTGCCGAATGTGAATTCGAGCGGCTTGCGGGTGGCATTGATGTCCACCGTGACCATTCCGCGCACCACTTCGTTGGCGGGAGCCTTGTGGACGCCGCGTTCGACGTCGGTGCGCGCATAGATGCCTGCAATATGGCCGACCGGCGGCACGAGTACCGTGCTTGCGGTGCGCGAATCCGGCACCCGGATCCACGGCGCGTAGAAGGCTGCGTAGCTGCTGTCGCGTGGCGGCAGGATTGTCGCCGGATCGCCCTGTCCGCCATCTACGCTGACCACGGCGAACCGGTCCTTGAGAATTTCGCACTGGTCGATCACTGCATTTCGCAACGCATCGCGCTCGCCGCCATTGGGCAGCGCGACAGCGTTCGCATGATCGGGTGCCGCGAGAATCGAGATCGGGTCGATATCGGCTAACCCGGCCAGCCCCTGCCGCCTTCCCGGTGGTACCGAGGCATCGCCGAGAAAGTCCGCCGAGGCGAGCGCGCCCGCGCCGTCGGCGCCCGCCACCGAATCCAGCTGGATGAAGCCGCCGGTATCGTCGGGCCGCGCGGCTGCAACCGCCGGTGCGCCCCATTCGAGTTCGATCAGCCGCGAGCGCGCGGTGATGAAGGCGATGAAATAATCGGGACTGGTGGGAGTGATGCCAAGATTGTCGAACACTTCCGAAACCGTAGGCTCGCGCCGATCAGCGTTGGCGATGTTCGCCGGGTCGAACGGATTGACCAGGTTGCCACCGGGTGTCGGCGGCATAGTCTGATAATAGAGTACACGCACGCGGATCGTCGGCTTGACGGCCGTGCTGTTGCTGCCCGCCGCGATCTCAAGAAACAGGCGGTTGCCCCAGTCGCCCGCGCCATTTGCTGCGACGGCCAGATTCTGCGCAGGATCTGCGGTCGGATGAACAAGCGAGGCGGCGTCCGCTGCTCCCGCTCCGGCATTGACGGCGTCGTTGATCACCGCGCGCGCAATGAAGAGCCGCTGACCGCCGTTGTCGAAAAAGCCCTTGACGGCAAATGGCAGGAACGAGACGGCCGGGTCGATCAGCCCGCCGAACCAGGACTGGTAGTCTCCCCAGCCGGTGACAAGGCGGGGCAGCAACGGGCCGCGCTCGGTCAGGCCGACGAAGCCAGCCGTGCTGGTGGAAACGCCCTCGATCGGCACCGGGCCGCTTGGCACTTCTTCAACATAAACGCCCGGGGCAAGATATTCTGGCATGACCTACCTCCAATTTAGGTTGTGAGCCACAGCCGCGGCTCGGGTGGGTTGCTATGCGGCGCTCTGGCCGGGATCGGGCTGCGGTTCCGGGTCGGGTTCCCAACCGCAGTCGCCGCCGTCTGCGCCGTCCTTGCGCGTGTACTTCGAGCAATCGACCGGCAGGACAATGTTGCGCTGCGCGTCGGCGAGCAAATCGTTCCGGCACCGTTCGAGTTCGGCCTTGAGCGAGGCGATCCGGTCAGTGATTGCGGCGAGATCTGCCGTTGCCTTGGCGAGCTGGTCCTTGGCTGGCAGATAGCGCTGTTGGACCAGGCAACAGATGATGTCGAAGAAGTCATCGGGATCGACGATGTAGGGTTGCGGCCCCACCAAATAGTGGAACCGCACGCTCATCACCCCGGCATCGGGACCGCAGCAATCGTCGGGCGTGCCTTCGTCGCAACCGCAAATCACGATGTACTTACGCTTGATCCGGGTCGAAACGTCGCGCGGCGCGATCGCCAGGTGCAGCGGGATCAATTTGAGGAACACTTGCAGCAGGGCGCTGGCCGGATCGAGCGAGCGGATGGACTTGACCAGCGCTTCGTTGGCGGAGAGCGCGGCATCGATCGTTGCGGGGGGAGTATTCCAGGCGGCGAGTACCGCCTTGAACCGCTCGAACTGCGCGGCCTTTGCTGCGTGATTGCACTGGTGCCAGTATTGCAGATCGGGCAGCGAGTGGACGTCGCCCATCAGCTCGCCGTCGCCATTGAGCTGCGTTTCCAGATCGCGGATCGCATAGACCAGCGAGCAGACTTCGCATTCGATCACGCATGACCAGCACTTGAGGTCGCAGGTGACGAAGTCGATCGCCGCGACGATCCCCTGGTCAAGGGCGTCCCAGCGCGCGCGGAAGTCAAGGTAGCTCTGGCGCGAATAGACTTGCTTGGCCGCATTCGCGCTCTTGAGCAGCGCCTCGAGCTCGGCTTTGAAAGCCTTGGCATGCTCGGCCTTGGCAACTTCGCTAGCTTGTTCGGCAATCAGCGCGTCGAGACAGTTACTGCCGCTGAAAGGCGTCGTGGTTGGACAGTCGCACTCGATCGGACACGGTTGGGGATCGGGCAGCTTGGGCGGCGTTTTGCCGTCCGGCAACGGGTCGCAGGTCGGGCTGGGATGCGGCGTTGGCGGTGGCGGTGGCGTCGGAGCGGGTGTGCGCGACGGCGTCGGCGTGGGGTCCGGATCGCATTCCGCTTCTGACTTCGTGCTTTCGCTTCCGGGGGTCGCTTCCATGCTCATCGATCGCATCCTTCTTCGAACCGGGGCAAGATGACTGGCTGGCCTGAGACGCCGCAGGGCTTGGGTCTGTCGCGCATGAGCTCCCCTCCTCCTCAACTCACGGTGATGTCGAAGCTGCCGGCGAGATCGGCCGGCAAGGTGGCTGCAACTAAGGCGGCCATGCCCGAGCGCGGATGGGTAACGTCGATTGCCACGTTGCCGCCCGACGGTTGCCAACGCAGCGGCAGACTGAAGGCACCGCCCGAGCCGCTCATCGCGCGCTCGACCCCGTCGGCAACCAGCAACGCGTCGCTCACGGGCTCTCCGCCCGGATCGAGCACACGCCCGCGCAACACCCTGAGGTTGCGTGAAAAGGGATAGGACGGACCCGGTAGCAACAACACGATCTGCGGCATCAAGGTTGAAACGGCTGGCGAGTTCGCGTCGTTGTATGCCGGAACGTCGAACTCGATCCCGTCGTCCGCCGCGCGGTAGAGCGGTATCTGGTGGGCGAGCGCAATCCTTGCCCGAACTCGCGCCAGCGGGGCCGCAGCCGGATCGAACGAACGGCCTAGGCCCGGCCAGACAAATATTCCGGCTCCGGTCCTCACCGGAGGAATGCCGCTGGGCAGCCACTGGGTTCCCACCTGCCGATCAAGCAGCAATTCGGGCTCGGTCACCGGACTGCCGCCGGTGAATTCATCGCGAAGCGCGAGCGCCACCGGGCAATAGGTAACGCGCCGCGCGGCGGCAAGGACCTGCCAGCCAGTCATGCGTCCACCGGCACGGCGGGATCGAAGTTGCGACTGCGCACCAGCGCGGCTGCATGGCGATTGTCCGCCTCCACATTGGCAACCCGGATCTGATAGCTGAGCGACAAGCGGTAGGGCTTCTGGATGGCGGCCCAGACGCGTGACCGCTCATCGAGCGTCAAGGGATCGAGCGTGGTGGCAATAATTTCGGCCGATCCGACCAGCCCGGCCGGTGCCGCAGTGCCCCGAAAATCCGGGCCGGAAAAGATCGGATGCTCGTAGAGCGCCTGCATTGTGCGGCCAAGCATCCGCTGTTCTGTCTGCGCATCGCCAGCGTAAGGAACCAGCAGATACTTGAGCAGCAGCGTCAACGGCGGCTTGGACAACTCGACACCCGCCGGCATCGGGCGTCGAACCATTGGCCGGTTTCGCGTCGAAGGGTCCTCATTAACCTCATAGAGAAACACCGCCAGTGTCGCGGGATTGGTCGATACCGACTGCTGCAGATCGTGCAGCACCGCCTGCGGTGCCGGCGGCGGGACGAGCACGGAAAGTGCATCGGTCAGCGCCGTGACCAGAGTTTCCGAGACATCGGCGATAACTCCCATCCCAGGCAATCCGCATACTCCCTAACACGCAGTGCAGGATCAGAAGCAATTTCTGTGCCAATTGGAATAATTCTTACGATTCAAACCTAAGGTCTCAGGAACTGAGGTTGCCGATAGGACGAATTTGCCCCTTTTGGCACCGATTGTGGGGCAAACTTATCCCACTGCGCCTGCAGGTAAATCTCGCCGCGCAGCACCCACCGCTCGCCCGTTGACACCAAGAGATGAAGTGTTCCTTGGGATCAATCCAGCTGCGCATAGTGGCCAATCAGCGGAAGAATGCCTCTAGGATGTTACGTGATCGACTTGGCCGCACTCGGAAGCGTCCGGAAACGACCTTGGTAGCGGAGGAGGGACAGTGTCCCGGAACACAGGGATCGACGCAACCCGAGTCACAAGAACCCCTCCCCCGCATGATCCTCGAACAGCTCGGCCGAGCGGATATAGCCCAGCAGCACCTCGAGCTTCTTCTGCCGCGACACCTCTTGCATCTTGGGCAGGCTGGCGCCGGTCCGCGCCGCCTCGGTCAAAAATCCCGCCCTCAGCGAATGGGCCCCAATCGTCTCTGGATCGAGCCCGGCGAGCTCCGCATACTTCTGCACAATCCGCGCGATCGCCCGATCGGACATCGGCAGATCGGTCATTGCGCCATGTGCGGCAAATCGCATGAACAAGGGGCCCGGCGCATTGCCCCTTACCGCAAGCCAGGCCTTGAGCCGCGCCACCGGCAAGATAGTCTGGCCGTTGGGGATCGCGATCACCTGCCCCTCGCCATCCTGGTCGGTCTTGGAGGTCCGGATGTTGATCCGCGCGCCTTCCTTGACCAGCTGGACATCGGCCAGATGCAGCGCGACCAGTTCGGAGCGCCGCAGCGCCGAGGCTAGCCCCAGCGCGAGCACCGCACGATCACGCAGGGCCTTGCTGCCGATCCCGCGCACCGCGGCGATCATTGTCACCAGATCGGCCGCAGCAATCGCCGCTTTCTTGGCG
>JANOOJ010000311.1:0-8752 GCA_031421295.1 Novosphingobium sp. | reverse complement strand
ATGGCCAAGGACCATCCCGCACAGCAGCGCGGCAAACCCGATCTCGATCCCGAGAACCAGACCGGCGAGGACAAGGGCCGGATCAAGCAGGAACAGCTGACCGACGCGACCATGCCGACCAAGGACATGCCGCGTGGCTCGGATCGGCACAGACACCCGAACTGAGGTATTGTCAGGCGGAGAGCACCGCCCGCACCGCCGCAATAGCCTCAGCCGCCTTGGCACCGTCAGGCCCGCCGCCCTGCGCCATATCGGGCCGCCCGCCGCCGCCCTTGCCGCCCAGCGCCTCGACCCCGACGCGGACCAGATCGACCGCGCTGAAACGGGCGGTGAGATCGTCGGTGACGCCGACGGCGATGGTGCCTCTTCCTTCGACTACCGTAAGTATTGTAACTATCCCCGGCCCGAGTGGTAAAATTTTTGCCTTTTCTTCATCAACCAAAGTACGAAGCCCTTTTGGGTCGTAGTTCTCGAGACATTTGCTCGAAAACCAAACCTCATTCACCTTTTGGGCCCCGGAAAGCGGCATAGCTTCGCCCGTTTCCGTCGCTATGCCCAACGGCTTTGCCACTGCCCCCAGTGCAAGCAACTTCTTCGCTTCCGCCAGCTCGCGCTCCAGCTTGCGCCGCTCGTCGAGCAGCGCGGCGACGCGGGCTTCGACTTCTTCGGGGTTGGTCCGCAGCAGGCTCGCCGCGCCTTTCAACGCATCCTCGCGTCCCACCAGCCACTGGCGCGCGGCTTCGCCGGTCAGCGCCTCGATCCGGCGTATGCCCGAACTCACCGCGCTTTCGCTGACGATGCGCAGCAGGCCGATGTCGCCGGTCGCGCGGACATGGGTGCCGCCGCACAGCTCGACCGAGAACTGCTTGTCGGTCGTCCGGCCCATGCTGAGCACGCGGACTTCGTCGCCGTATTTCTCACCGAACAAAGCCATCGCGCCCGCCTCGATCGCCTCGTCGGGCGACATCAGCCGGGTAGTGACCGGATCGTTCGCGCGGATTTCGGCGTTCACTTCGGCCTCGACCGCAGCAATGTCCTCGGCGGTCAGCGCGATCGGCTGCGAGAAATCGAACCGCAGACGGTCGGCGGCGACGAGCGAGCCCTTCTGCGTAACATGCTCGCCGAGCCGATTGCGCAGCGCCGCGTGGAGCAAGTGCGTCGCGGAATGGTTGGCGCGGATCGCATCGCGGCGCTCGGCATCGACCTGGAGGTGGACCACATCACCTCGCCTAATGACGCCTCGACCGACTATGCCATGATGTGCGTGCAATTTGCCCAATGGTTTGCTTGTATCGGTGACGCCAAAGCGATTATTGTCTGGCGTTGAAATCACGCCGACGTCACCTTGCTGGCCGCCGCTTTCCGCATAGAAGGGCGTTTGGTTGGTCAGAATTGTAACTTCCTCACCCCCGGTGGCTTCATCCACTTCCGCGCCATCTCTAAGAATCGCAACTACTCGGCCTTCGCCGCTTGTAGCGACGTAACCAGTGAACTCTGTGCCACCCTCACGCTCAGCAATATCAAACCAAACGTCACTTGAAGCGGCTTGTCCGCTGCCTTTCCAGGCCGCCCGCGCTGCTGCCTTTTGGCGCGCCATTGCCGCGTCGAAGCCCTCGCGGTCAACCGCGATGCCGCGAGCGCGCAGGGCATCTTCGGTCAAGTCATATGGGAAGCCGAAGGTGTCGTAGAGCTTGAACGCGATCTCGCCCGACAACTCCCGCTTCGGCGGAAGGTTGCCAGGAAACCTTATCGCATCGGGCATGTCGAAGCCTTCGTTGAAGACATCGTCGTAATCCTGCGACCTGCGATCTATCCACGATATTTCTTGCTCTAGCAGCCCCAAGCCGTTCGCCAGTGTCCGGCGGAACTGCACTTCCTCACGCTGCAAGGTTTCTTCGATCAACGGCTGCGCACGGCCCAGCTCGGGATAGGCCTGGCCCATCTCGGCGACCAGGGCTGGCACCAGCCGGTGCATCAAGGGGTCCTGCGCGCCCAGCAGATGCGCGTGGCGCATCGCGCGGCGCATGATCCGGCGCAGCACATAACCGCGGCCTTCGCTCGACGGCAGCACCCCATCGGCCAGGAGGAAGCTGACCGAGCGCAAGTGATCGGCGATCACCCGGTGGCTGGCCTGCTGTTCGCCCTCGGCCTTGACCCCGGTCAGGCTTTCCGACGCCGCAATCAGCGCCTTGAACGTGTCGGTGTCGTAATTGTCATGCACCCCCTGCATGACCGCCGCGACGCGCTCCAACCCCATGCCGGTGTCGATACTGGGCGTGGGCAGCGCCACACGGCTGCCGTCGGCGCTCTGCTCGAACTGCATGAACACGAGGTTCCAGATCTCGATGAAGCGGTCGCCGTCCTCGTCGGGCGATCCGGGAGGGCCGCCGGGGATATGCGCGCCGTGATCGTAGAAGATCTCGCTGCACGGGCCGCAGGGACCGGTATCGCCCATCGACCAGAAATTGTCCGAGGTCGGGATGCGGATGATCCGCTCTTCGGGCAGACCGGCGATCTTGCGCCACAGCTCGAACGCCTCGTCATCGGTGTGATAGACGGTGGCGGTCAGTCTGTCGGCAGGCAGGCCCCATTCCTGGGTCAGCAGCGTCCACGCGTGAAGGATCGCCTGCTCCTTGAAGTAGTCGCCGAACGAGAAATTGCCGAGCATCTCGAAGAAGGTGTGATGCCGCGCGGTGTAGCCGACATTGTCGAGATCGTTGTGCTTGCCCCCGGCGCGCACGCATTTCTGCGAACTCGCCGCACGCGGGACACCGCGCGTCTCAAGCCCGGTGAAGACGTTCTTGAACGGGACCATGCCCGCATTGACGAACATCAGCGTCGGGTCGTTATACGGCACCAGCGGCGCAGAAGGCACCGCCTCGTGGCCATGGGCCGCGAAGTAATCGAGGAAGGACCGGCGGATTTCGTTCGTCGAAGTCATAGCCCGCCGCCGATAAGGCAGGCGCGCGAGACCGGCAAGCGCGAAGGCGCGATTGCTGTGTTTGGGGCTAAGGAACGATCACGTCCAGTGCGGCGGGCATGATTTCCAGCGTGAGCGGCAATTGCACGCGCTCAACCTCGCCGTCGAAAGCGACGCGCACCATGCCGTGGCCCTCGATGATGACTGTCTTCGCCTCGTCCAGCGCGGCAAAATCATGCTGCAGATCGGCGTGGCCGAACATTGCGCGCAGCGAGAAAGCAACCAGTTGTCCGGCGGATTTGGGTGCCAGCGCATAAAGCGAGAGCACCCCATCGGTCAGGCTGTCACGTTCGCCCACCGATCCGGGCTCAAGCGAGTAGCGATTGTTGCCGATGAACAGCAGCGGAGTTTTGATCACCCGTTGCTGCCCGTCGATCGTCAGCGTGACGTGGCGATCGCGTAAATGGCGCAGCACATGCAGCGCTGCCGGGATCGTTGCCAGCCACTTGGGGCCGCGAGCCACGTCGCGTGCACGGACCAACCGGGTGTACAGGCCTGCCGAGGCATTGTTGATGAACACCCGTTCGCCCGCTCTGGCAAGGTCCATCGCCGCGCGCCGTCCTGCAACAATCACCTTGGCAGCGCCGCCTAGATCGAGCGGAATACCCAGCTGGCGCGCCAGATGATTGCGTGTGCCGAGCGGCAGGATCGCCAGCGCCGTACCCGTCCCGGCCAGCATTCCGGCAACCTGGCCCAGCGTCCCGTCACCGCCGCCGACTGCGATCACCGGCGCGTGGGACAAGCGATCGATGCAACCTGCCAGTTGTCCGCTTTCGACCAGCATGAGATCGATCGGCAAACCGGCCTCGGCGAATGCGGTTTGCAATTCTTCGCGAAGGCCATCGCCCAGCGACGCTGCGGTGCCCCCGCTGCGGTTGACGATTACGGGAAGTGGGGTTCCGGCCATGCCCCGCAGCAACGATTGGGCACGGCAACGCGTTCCGGATCATCCGCGCTGCGCGGTGACGATCCATGCTGCCGCGCCGAACGCGACCATATCCCCGCTACGGTGCGCTTCGAGCCATTCGCTCAGCCGCCGTTCGATTTCTTCGCGCGCAGCGCCTTCGAGCGCACGCAAGGGTGCCGCCGCCGGTCCGATCCTTGCGAAGAAGGTGGCCGCGTCGCCGACCGGGTCTTCGCCCATGCCTGCGACATAAGCATAATCGACCGGTTCCAGATCGATATTGTGCCAGCCGCCGGCGGTGAGGATCGCTTCCACGCGCTGCGGGTCGGCAAAAGCGAAGGGCCCCGGAACTCCCGGATCGGGCGGCGGCAAGCCCAGCATCTCGCCCAGATCGGTCGCCCAGCGATTGTCGCGCGGGCTGCGGAAGCACGAGAACACGATGCGCGCCTGCGGCTGGGCAATGGCATGGAGATGCGCGAAGGCACGCGCCGGATCGTCGAAGAACATCACCCCGTGGCGCGAGACCAGCAGATCGGGCGCGAACCCCGGCTGCGACCAGCTGGCGGCGTCGCCGAGTGCGAATTTCGGGGTCTCGCGGTCTCCGCTGCGCTGGCGGGCGGCTGCCAGCAAATGCGGCGAAACGTCGAGCCCGATGACCTCGGCGCGGGGCCGGGCGCGGGTAATCGCCAGCGCCAGCTCGCCCGCACCGCAGCCGATATCGAGCACCGCCTCGCCCGGCAGCGGCGAAATCCGCTCGAGCAGCCGCTGGGTCAGCCCCGCGAAAGACCGGTCGGTCTGCGCGTACATGTCGGCCCAGCTGCGCCCGACAATATCTTCCCAGTCGTATCCGCTCGTCATGCCGGCAAGGCTAACCGCCGTACCGGAGCGGCACAAGCCGAGATTCCGCTTGCGACTCACCGGCGACAGGCAGACCATTCGTGGGTCCTGCGCGTCAGACGCGACGAAGGGCAGCTTGGCCCTGCAGCGCCGACGCGCCTTCACTCGAAAGGAGGCCGACGATGGGCAGCATCACAAAAGGCAGTGTAGCCGGCAATCAAGCGACCCGTGCCCCCGCACGCGCAATTGCGCTGGTCGGGCCGGCGGGTACGGGGAAAACCAGCCTGACCGAGGCATTGCTCTACGCCAGCGGCGCGATCACCCGGCAGGGCAGCGTCGAGGCCGGCACCACCGTCGGCGACTCCAGCCCCGAAGCGCGGGCGCGGCGCGGATCGACCGAACTCAACCTTGCCCATTTCGACTATCTTGGCGATCGCTTCGCGCTGATCGACGCGCCCGGCGGCGTGGGCTTTGCCGCCGATGGCCTCGCCGCGCTGCATTCGGCCGACATGGCGCTGGTGGTGATCGACCCCGCACCCGAACGTGCCGCGCTGGCCGAACCGATCCTGCGGCGGCTCGACGAGCTGGGCGTGCCGCATGCGATCTTCGTCAACAAGATCGAGAATGCCCGGGCCGGCGCAGTGCGCGACCTGATCGCCGAGCTCCAGCCGATGAGCCGCGAGCCGCTGGCGCTGCGCCAGATCCCGATCCGCGAGGACGAGCAGATCACTGGCTATGTCGATCTGGCGCTCGAACGCGCCTATCGCTACCGCCCCGGCGCGGAATCCGAAGTGATCGAGATCCCCGGCGATATTGCCGAACGCGAAAAGGCCGAGCGCGCACATCTGCTCGAGACGCTCGCCGATTTCGACGATTCGCTGCTCGAAGCGCTGCTGATGGACGAGGACCCGGACCGCGAGACGGTGATGGCCGATCTCGCCGAGGACACGCGCGGCAACAAGGTGGTGCCGGTGATCTTCGGCTCGGCGCTGACCGGTGGCGGGGTGCGGCGGTTGCTCAAGCTGCTGCGCCACGAAGCGCCGAGTCCCGATGCTGCCGCTGCGCGCGTCGGCGCCAATGGCGGCGCGCTCCATGTGTTCAAGATCGCCAACGGGGGCGCGATGGGGCGGCTGGCGCTGGGCCGGGTGCTGGGTAGCGGGCTCAACGAAGGCGATGAACTGGTGATCGGCGGCGAAGCGGCGCGCACCGGCTCGCTGTTCTTTGTCCAGGGCGAAAAGACCGCCAAGCAGGCCGCCGCCGCGCCCGGAGATGTGGTCGCGGTGGCAAAAGTCGATGCCGCCAAGGCCGGCATGCTGCTGGGGCGCAAAGGGGGTGCCGGATCGAGTGAGGCGCTGGTCGAATATCCCGCGCGCAACGCCGCGATCGCCATCACCACGCGCGACCGCAAGGACGACGTCAAGCTCTCGACCGCGCTGCACCGGTTGTGCGAGGAAGACCCGGCGCTCGAATGGACGCAGGACGATGCCAGCCACGAGACGCTGCTGCGCGGGATCAACGACGAGCATCTGGCGGTCGTGGTCGGGCGCTTGCAGCGGCGCTACGGAGTGGCGGTCGATAGCCGCCCGCCGAGCATCGCATACCGCGAATCGATCCGCAAAGCGGCAACCCAGCGCGGACGCCACAAGAAGCAGTCGGGCGGGCACGGGCAGTATGGCGATTGCACCATAGAAATCCGCCCGCTGGCGCGCGGCGAGGGCTTCCAGTTCACCGACAAGATCACCGGCGGGGTCATCCCCAAGCAATATATCCCGGCGGTCGAAATGGGCGTGCGCGACGCGTGCATGAAAGGCCCGCTGGGCTTTGCGGTGGTCGATGTCGCGGTGACGCTGACCGACGGATCGTTCCATGCGGTGGATTCGTCCGAACTGGCGTTCCGCATCGCCGGGCGGATGGCGATGGGCGAGGCTTTGGCGGCAGCGGCCCCCTATCTGCTCGAGCCGATCTGCCGGGTCACCGTCGATACGCCGATGGGTTCGGGATCGAAAGCCGGGTCGGTGCTGTCGAGCCGCCGCGGGCAGATCCTCGGGCTGTCCCCCCACCCCGACTGGGCGCGGTGGGAACGCGTCGAGGCGCTGGTGCCCGAAAGCGGGTTGCACGGGCTCGACGCCGAACTGCGCTCGCTCAGCCAGGGCCTGGCGAGCTATACGGCAGGGTTCGACCATCTGGCCGAACTCGGCGGCAAACCGGCCGATGAGGTGGTCAAGGCGCGCGCGGCGGTGGCGGGTTGACCACAGCAGCCCCGCTCAGAACGTAATCTTGAGCGTGGCCTTGATCCGATTGCTGGGAATTCCGCCAATACTTGCCTGCTCGTTCGAGATGCCAGCGCTGATCCCCTCGCCCAGCGGGATCTCGGCGCGTATCGGGTCGGCGCGATCCAATTGAGGCAGCGGGCGAAGCCGGAAGGCCTCGGGATCGGCGGCGCAGACCACGATCTCGGCCGTCGCCTGGGGCGGGCATCGCTCGGTGCTGAGCGTCACAACCGGGATGACGATGCGCAGCGGCGCGTCGGCTGCGGGCGCTTCGATTGCGACGGGAGGAGCCGCCGGTTCGAACATCACGGCGCGTTGCGCGTGATCATCGCCGCCACCTCGCGGACCAGCTTGGCGGCGAGGATCGCGGTGCGCTCGTGGTGGTCGAAGCGCGGGTTGTATTCGACGATGTCGGCGCCGACGATGCGCGCGCTCTGGCGGTCGAGCACCGCCAGTACTTCGCGCAGCGTCAGCCCGCCGGGCTCGGGATGCGAAACCCCGGGCGCTTCGGACGGATCGATCCCGTCGAGATCGATGCTCAGATAAAGCGGTCCGGCGAGCGGCGGAACCTGATCGGGCGTGAACCCCGCCATGGGAACGATCTCGATCCCGAAGCGCGCGGCCTGTTCGCGGCAATGGCGATTGAGCGTGCGGATCCCGACCTGCACCAGCCGCGCCGCCAGCCCCGCTTCCATGATCCGCGCGAAGGGCGAGGCGTGGCTGCGCGGGTTGCCGCCGAAGTCGTCGTAGACATCGGGATGGGCATCGAAGTGAAGGATGGTCACCGCGCCGTGCCGGCGGTGGATCGCCTGGAGAATCGGGAAGCTCACCGCATGATCGCCGCCGAGCAGGATCGGCACGGCGTCCGCCGCGAGGCAGGCGGTTACCGCAGCGGTGATCCCGGCATCATCCTCCGGTGCTTCCGCCAGCGCCAGATCGCCGCAGTCTTCGAGAGCGATCTCGCTGCCCAGCTCCAGCCCGCCTTCGCACGCAAGATTGCCCCGCTCGCTCCACAGCGCGGCGCGGATCGCGGCGGGGGCGAGCGCGGGGCCGCGCTCGAACGAGGAGTTGCAGTCGGTCGGCAGGCCGATCAGCCGGATGGGAACGGGCATGCTGCGGCTACATCCCGAAGTAGTCGCCGCCCTTTTCGCGGGCGCGCTGCCAGGCGGGGAGCGCGTGGATGGCCGCGACGAATTTGGCGAGCTTGGGATAGCTCTCGCCCTGCCCGCGCATCAGCGCGACTTCGGCGGGGAAGCTGAGCATGATGTCGGCGGCGGACCAGTCGCTGCCGATGAAATGGCCGTGATCATTGAGCTCGCCTTCAAGGTAGCCGAAATGCGCGGCGAGCTGTTCGGCGACGCGCGGGAGCAGCGGCGCGGCGGCGTCGCCAAGGCGGCCGAGGTAAAGCTGCATCAGGATCGGGGTCATCGCCGAGCCTTCGGCGAAGTGGATCAGCTCGAGGTGGCGGAGGTGATCGTCGGTGCCGCGCTCGGGCACGAAGCGTTCGCCGCCATGGCGCTGGCACAGATACTCGACGATCGCCCCCGATTCCTGGATGATCCGGCCATCCTCTTCGAGTAGCGGCGACTTGCCGAGCGGGTGGACCGCCTTGAGTTCGGGCGGAGCGAGGTTGGTCACCGCATCGCGCTGGTAGTGCCTGATCTCGTAAGGCACGCCCAATTCCTCGAGCAGCCAGAGGATGCGCTGCGAGCGGCTGTTGTTGAGATGGTGGACGATCAGGGTCATGGGTTGGTCCTTTGC
>JANOOJ010000310.1:0-2745 GCA_031421295.1 Novosphingobium sp. | reverse complement strand
TCGGTGTTCGGCACTGTCGGCAATCTCGGCAACATGCTGCTCTATGTTCCAAACACCAGCGATACCAAGGTCAGCTTCGATACCGCAGCCACCGAGACGGCGTTCAATACGCAGGTCGCGGCGCTGGGGCTGGACAAGTTCCGCGGCTCGATCCTGCCCAAGAATTCGCAGACTTCGCCCAATTTCTTCAAGGTGGATCTGCACTTCGGTCAGGAAATCCCGCTGCCTTCGATCATGGGATCGTCACCCAAGCTCGAATTGTTCGGCGATATCGAGAACGTCCTCAATCTGATCGACAAGGATTGGGGTGCGCTGCGCCAGTTCCCGTTCCCCTACAACGCGGCGCTGGTGCGGGTGCAGTGTCTGGCTGGTGCCGTGCCGACCGGGACCGCCCCGGGGGCAGTGAATCCGGCGGGCGGGACATTCGCTACCGCCAACACCGCAACCACGCAGACCTGCGCGCAGTACCGCTACAGCAGTGTTGTCGCACCGAACGTTCAACTGCAGACGCGCCAGTCGCTCTATCAGATCCGGATCGGCGCGCGCCTCAAGTTCTGACCTGACGCGAACATCCGGAATGTGGAAAAGGGAGGAGACGCAGCGGCGTTTCCTCCCTTTTTCTTTTGCGCTACATTGCGCTAGCCTAGCGATGAACTGTGCTATACGAACGACGAACCGTTTAACCCAAGGAGCAAGCCTCAATGATCCTCGCCACCGGACGCCGTGTCAGCATCGCACTCCTGTTGGCCGGGGTGGCGCTGGCCGGCAGTCCCGCCGTCGCCGCGACTTGCACCGCTGCTGGCGCGACCGAATTGACTATCGGCACGGCAGTGCGGGTCGATCCGGGTGCCGCGCGCAACTTCGCGGTCCAGCTTGGCGCGGGCGAGGGCGTGATCATCGATCTGTCGCGCTATGGCGACGAGGCCAAGGCAAGCGACGACAGCGCCGAGGGAGAAGCCCCCGCCGGGCCGCCGCGCGATCTCGTGCTGTGCAGCGCCAGTGGCGCGGTGCTCGCCCCGCAGGCTGGCGAAGTGTTCGAAAAGGGCGGCAGCGTTGCCAGCACTCCCGATGGCACGCGACTGAAGTTCGTCGCCCCCACGCCGGGGCGCTACATCGTCGCGGTGAGTGCGGCCGACAAGGCTCGCGAAGTGCTGGTGCGCAGCCGCAAGCTCGACGCTGGCGGAGCGGTCGTTGCCACCCGGCTGGGCGGGGGGGATGTCACCGCTTCGGTGTCCTCCAAGGCACCGGTAGTCTATTCCTTCGCCGGAACCGCCGGGCAGTGGGTCGAGCTCAAGGCGACTTCCGAGAACGACACCGTGCTGCATCTCGCCGGGCCGGACCGCGCGGGCAATTATTCCGAGATCGCCAGCAACGATGACAGCGACGGGCTCAACCCGATGATCCGCCGCAAGCTGCCAGTGACCGGGACCTATTTCCTCCAGGTCGATGCGCTGGGCGACGAGGCCAAGGAGTTCACGCTCGCGCTGGCGGCGATTCCCACCCCGGCCCCGCCGCCGCCGCCAGCGGCGCTGCGCGTCGGCGCGACCGTCACCGGCAGCCTGGCCAACCAGGACGACAAAAAGCTCTATGTGCTGCCGGTAGTGGCCGGACACAGCTACCGGCTCGATCTGACCGCGCCTTACGACGGGGTGGTGGCGATCGGCCTGCCCAACCCGGTCGAAAGCGACGATGGCGACGCGGGTGGCTTCAGCGAAGTCAAATCGCAGGATGCCGGCACAACCGGCACCGAAAAGCTCAACTTCACCGCGCGCACCTCGGGCTCACTGCTGGTCCAGATCAAGAGCTTCGGGATCGGCGAAAGCGACGGCGCCTATACGCTGGTGGTGAGCGATCTGGGGGGGTGAACTCCCGGGTCAAGCCGCAGTGCGCGGCCTTCGACAGGCTCAGGCTGAGCGGCTTTTTTACTAACCCCACATCCGCTCATGCTGAGCCTGTCGAAGCACGCGCGCAGCATAAGCCTCAATCGTAAACGCAAGCGTCCAGCGCGCTGCCCCGCACCACCCCGCTACGCGCGGCAATCGCATTGCCGTGGCGGCGGGTAAATCCGGTGGCGCCATTGACCGAGCGGCGTTTGGGCGCGGGCAGCGCGGCGGCGATCCGTGCCGCCTCGACCCGCGAGAGCTTGGCGGCGGAGTGTTTGTAATAGCGCTGCGCCCCGGCCTCGACCCCGTAGGTGCCGATCCCGGCTTCGGCGACGTTTAGGTACACTTCCATGATCCGGCGCTTGCCCCAGACGGTTTCGATCAGCACGGTGAACCAGGCTTCCAGCCCCTTGCGGGCGTAGCGGGTCCAGCCGGTGCCCCGCCACAAGAACACGTTCTTGGCGGTCTGCTGGCTGATCGTCGAGCCGCCGCGCAACCGGCTGCTGCGGGCATTGCGCGCCATCGCCTGTTCGATCGCCTGCTGATCGAAGCCATTGTGCTCGCAGAACTTGCCATCCTCGCCTGCGATCACCGCCGCGACCATGTTGCGGTCGATCCGGTTGAGCGAGGTCCAGTCCTTGGTGAAGCCATTGGGGTCGGCAATCATGGTGATCGTCACCGGCGGCGGCACGAATTTGTAGAACAGGGTCAGAAGGAAGCTGCCGACCACGAACCAGATCACGATCCGCCCGATCCACCAGCCGAAATTATAGGCGATCCCGTGGCCGGACCGCGGGCGCGAAGGCTTGAGGAAGCGGAGCATTGCTTGCCCGCTTAGCGGGGAATGCGGGCGGGTGGCAAT
>JANOOJ010000309.1:0-6810 GCA_031421295.1 Novosphingobium sp. | reverse complement strand
GCGGTCCAGGCAGTGCCGCACCTCGCCCGCGCAGCGGCAAAGCTCTTCGTGGTTCAGCGGACGCCCTCGTCGGTCGATGTTCGCGCCAACGCGCCGATCGACGCGGAATGGTTTGCCGACATGGCGAAGCCTGGTTGGCAGAAACGCTGGTTGGAGAACTTCACCGCGATCCAGGGCGGATTTTCCGATGCCGAGGACCTGGTTCAGGACGGCTGGACTGACCTTGCCCGCCGGATCCAGTCGCGGATCAAGGGGCTCGCGCCTGAGCACCGCAATATGGAGAGCATGCTCGCCGCATGGGAGGACGCAGACTTCGAAAAGATGGAGGAAATTCGCGCCCGCGCACAATCCGTCGTCGAAAACCCCGAAACTGCCGAGAAGCTCAAAGCCTGGTATCGTCAGCTGTGCAAGCGACCGTGCTTCCACGACGCCTACCTGCAGGCGTTCAACGCCCCGGGGGTCGAGCTTGTCGATACGGGCGGGAAAGGCGTTACGCGCATTGTGCCCGGCGGCTTTGTCGTCGCGGACAAAGAATACCAGGTCGATTGCATCATTTACGCTTCGGGTTTCGAGGTCGGCACCAGCACCGCGCGGCGCAACGGGTTCGAGGTGACCGGGCGCGACGGCCTTACCCTATCCAAGGCGTGGGATCGCGGGATGAGAACCCTGCACGGTATGCATGTCCACGGGTTTCCCAATCTCTTCATCGTCCAGCCGACACAGGGTGCGAACCTCATCTCGAACGTGCCGCATAACCTTACCGAAGCAGGCCGTGCGATCGCGCGGATCGTCAGCCACGCGTTGGAGTGCGGCGCAAGCGAAGTCGAGGTCGCGGCCGAGGCGCAGGATGCGTGGGTCAAGCTTTTGCTATCGGGGCCAGCGCGTATGCTCAACAACCCGGACTGCACCCCGGGATACTACAACAACGAGGGACAGGCGAGCGAGCTGGCGCGCTTTCATGTCGGCTATCCCGCGGGAGCCCTGGCTTACTTTCGCTACCTCGACGACTGGCTCGAGCGCGGCAAATTCGAAGGCCTGGTGTTTTCTGACGAAGCAGTAGTGGCTTCACCGAGACCAGGTTAAACCGGGAGCCCGATGTGGTGCTCGGCACACGATATATCTTGCGGGCGGTGTGCGGTGCTTCATCGCAGCCGTTCGCTATGATGGGCTGCAAGGGATCTCCGCCGAGCCACAGATTATTTTCGGTATCAAAAGTCCGACAAATCGATTTGCGAATGTCGGTCGAGAGGGCCAGATGCTTCGGGCTTTCCTGTGGTCTCGGCACTGTTTCACCATCATGAGCCGACGAGGCTTTCACAAACCATTCGACTTCGCTCCCCAGCAGAGCGAACAGCTGACCCGTCGAGTCGCGGCTGAGCGAGGCGGCGTGCCCCACCGAGCATCTCGGTCGGGGCTGTGGGTGGTGGGAGCGGCGAGTGGCGCTGCTCCGCACCGGAGTACCACCCATGAAAACAAGCGACACCGCGGCACCCACCGTAAAAGCCAGCACCGCACCTACTGCCCTGCCCAAGTGCGGTAAGCCCCAGCGCCGGATGGCGCGGCCCCCGATGGACGACGCGGCGGCCGTACCACCGCCGACGGCGACTTCGCAGATCAGCCAGCGCGCACCTTCATCGGCAATCGGAACCAAGTCGGCCGCCGTCATCGCGCTGCTGGAACGCGAGAGCGGGGCAACGCTGGCCGAGCTGGTCGCCGCCACCGGTTGGCTGCCGCACACCACACGCGCGGCGCTCACCGGTCTGCGCAAGAAAGGCCACGTCATCGAACGCAGCAAACGCGGCGAGGAAACCTGCTACCGCATTGTGGCTGGCGCACCCGATACCGCCAAGCCCGCCTGATGGCGCTGGATGTTAAGCTGGCAGCTCTCGAGGATATGTCCTCGAGAGCTGCGCGCCCAATGGCAGCGCCTGACCGGCGAGGTCGCCCCGCGCGTCTCGCCCAAGCTGCTCCGTTTGGCCCTCGCCTGGGAACTCCAGGCGAGGGCACTCGGGGGCCTTTCCCGTACCACGCAGCAGAAGCTTGACCAACTGGGTGCGGGCAAGACGCGTACCGCTCCGGCGAACGCCGGCACCCGGATGGTCCGCGAATGGCAGGGTAAGGCCCATGTCGTGACCATCGGCGAGGACCAGGTCATCCGCTGGGAGGCCCGCGAGTACCGCTCCCTAAGCCAGGTCGCCAAAGCAATCACCGGTACCCACTGGTCCGGCCCGGCATTCTTCGGCCTCAAGGAAAGGACCAAAGCAGCATGACAAGAATAGGCGTCACCGAACGACAGGCACCGGTCCTTGCAATCATCGAAGACGAAATTGCGGCCGGGCGTCCATCCCCCAACACTGTGGAGCTTGCCCAACAGACCACTTACGGCACGGGCGAGATAGCCCGCATTCTCGATGCATTGGAATACATAGGCTACATCACCCGCATTCATGGGTGCCGGCGCAATATCCGCCTGTGCTCACCTTCGGTGAAGATGGCACCCGATGATCACTTGGTCTCCGAGTTGACCCGGCGTGGCTTTCTGGTCCGCAAGGCACCGCAGCCGTGAACCGCGTCCGCTGCGCCATCTACACCCGCAAGTCGAGCGAGGAGGGGCTCGAGCAGGACTTCAACAGTCTCGACGCCCAGCGCGAGGCCTGCAGCGCCTATATCCGTAGCCAGACCAGCGAAGGCTGGAGCGAAACTCCTGCCCGCTATGACGATGGCGGCATCTCCGGCGGCACGCTGGTGCGGCCCGGGCTCCAGCGGCTGCTCGCCGATATAGCGGATGGGGCTGTCGATATCGTGGTGGTCTACAAGGTCGACCGCCTGACCCGCTCGCTGCTCGACTTCGCCAAGCTGGTCGAGCGGTTCGATTCTGCGGGTATCTCGTTTGTGTCGGTCACCCAGTCGTTCAACACCACCACCAGCATGGGACGGCTTACCCTCAACATGCTGCTCTCCTTCGCGCAGTTCGAGCGCGAGGTCACCGCCGAGCGCATCCGCGACAAGATTGCGGCATCGAACGCCAAGGGCATGTGGATGGGTGGGACTCCGCCACTGGGCTACATACCCCACGGCCGGACGCTGGCGTTCGACGAGGTGCAGGCCGAGCTCGTGCGCATGCTCCACCGGCGTTACCGCGAGCTGGGCACGGTGCGCGCACTAGCCGACTGGCTCAAGGCTGAGGGCATCCTCACGCCGCTTCGTGCCACCGCCAACGGCAAGATCTTCGGCGGCGCGGTGTTCTCGCGCGGACAGCTCTATTCCATCCTCAAGAACCCGGTCTATGTTGGCGACATCGTCCATCACGGCAAGGTCTATACCGGGCAGCAGCCTGCTATCCTGCCGCGCGAGGAATGGGAGGTAACGCAGGCGCAGCTGGCTGCACATGTCCAAGGCAGGCGCACCGCATACCAGCAGCGCGCGGCGCTGCTTGCTCGCATCCTCATAGATGGTGACGGACAGCGGCTTATCCCGGTGCATTCCACCAAGGGCAGCCAGCACTACCGCTACTACGTCAGCGAAGCGCGCCATCATGATGGCACCGCCACCGGCATGCGGCTTCCTGCCAAGAACATCGAGCAGCTGGTCCAGCAGCGGCTGGCTGAGCTCTGCGCCGACCCCGTCGCGCTGGCGGAGTGCCTGGCCGTGGCGCCGGGAGTCGAGGCCTGGCAGCGGCTGAGCGATCACGGGCAGCTGCTGACCGCCCACATCCGTGCGGGCAGCCGCGAGGTGCTGGCACCGCTGCTCACTGAGGTTGTGGTGACCGAGCACAACGTCGCGATTACGATCGATGCTGCGGCAATGGCGGGGGCGCTCGGGGTGACGCGCGATGCGGATGCGCCGACTGCGTTGACCATCGACGTGCCGGCGTCGCTGCGGCGGTCGGGACTGGCTTTACGATTGGTCGATCGGGCTGGGGCTGCTGTCACTCCCGACCCGCAGGCTTCGCTGGTTCGGCTGGTGGTTCAGGCGCGGCGGTATTGGTCGACGTTGCGCGGCGAGCGCATAACCATCGGCATGCTCGCGGCGCGTGAGGGGGTGACCAGTTCTTACCTCACGCGCGTGGTGCGGTTGGCGTTTCTGGCGCCTGCTGTGGTCGAGGCTATTGTTGAGGGGCGGCAGGGGGCGGAGCTGACTATGGTCAGACTTTTTGATGTTGGCGGGATTGTGGAGTGGGGGGCAGCGGCGGTTGTTGGCTGCGGGCGCCTGATACGCCGCCGCCAGCGCGGCTGAATGGAAGCATTGGGGCCGTTTTCTGCCCGTCCGGTTTCAGGCGAGAGAATAGGCAAAACTGCCATTCGTACGAGCCGATGAATTGGTCCGCATCCGCCGACAGAGCCGTCATAATCCACTTCGGATGCGTTCATTGATAGCTGCCATTCATTCAGCAGCTCGCCGACGCCAGCAACTGGACTGTTTGCGGATCGCTTTCCGCAAAAAAGTTGCAGAGCAACCGTCTCGTCAGCTTGTCACACGCAGCCCGTCGAAGGTACGGATCGCCGCGCGCAGCATACCATTGTCACGGCAGAGTTCGTTCAAGATCGAGAAGTGATCTACATCTGGAACGGTCACAAGAGCAGTCGCATTTCCAGCACAAGCCCAAGCCTCAGACATGCGAGCGGTCTGTCCGCGAAACGCTCGTGTTTCAAGCGCCCCGACCGCAAATATGGCCGGCGGCGCACCAGAAACGACGCGGTGAAGCGGTGAGGCCGCTCGAGCAGACGCTGGATCAAGACCAAGCTTCTCGTTGACCGAAGTGTCGATTAGCGGAGCCAAGTCAAAAACGCCGCTGATCGCCATAATCCCTTTGACGATCCAATTGACATTATTTGAAAGCATGCCGAGTTCGACCGCAATTTGTGCACCCGCCGAGTGTCCAATCAAGATCAACGGCGCATTCTCGGTAAGGGCGGCAAGGGCTGGGATCGATGCAAATGCGGCAGCGACGATGTCACTGACGCCCATGTCGGGACTGAGCGGATAGTTGACAATAGCAACGTCAAAGCCGTCCGCCGCGAGCGATGGAGCGAGAAAGCGAAATCCGCTCTTGTCGCGCGATTGCCAGTATCCCGCGTGGAAATAGGCCACAGTCGCGCGGCGCTCGCTCGATGTCCGGAACAGGTCCATGATCTGCCGCGGGTGCCGACCGTATGCGATGTCCAGCGTAGGTTGCCCGTCCTTGACTGCCTGATCGCTTGCCACCGCAATTAGCTCGAACAGCGCAGCGTGCGCAGGCCTCAACTGCCCGTCGATGTATTCGAATTGGTTTGATGCGCCGAAATTCATATTAGTCGCAGCGCAAGGCTCTCAACATTACCAGATACGCCGACTTGCGCAGCCAGCGATTCTCTTACTCGCGATCCCGAAACCATGTCAGCTCATTGGCATGTTCGAGGGAACTGTCAAAGCAAATGGATGTCACCGTTTCCCAGCGATCAATGTCCAATTCCCACCCCATTTACGTCGTCCGCTCGATCGGCCCGACTTAGGCGCATATGGGGCCGAATGCAGCCGGTCCGGTTGGCCGACGCGTCCACTAGAAAACTGTCCGACCGCTTCCGGCCCCAGATCGGAACTCGCGTTTTTCACGGTACGTGTCGCTGGCCAAGCTGGGACCTAGCCCGTCATCGTGGACAAGCAGGTGCAGATGGATGAGAGTAGGGGTCGCGCTAGCCGCACTCAACTTCTGCCGGATGCGAAATAATGCCGAATTTGTTCAGTCCCTTCACTCTCAAAGCAGTAACTTTGCGCAACCGGATCGTGATGTCGCCTATGACGATGTACCGGTCGCACGATGGCCAACTGAACGACTACCATGTGATGCTGCTTGGCTCTCGCGCGGCCAGGGGCTTCGGTCTCATTTTCCCCGAGCAATTGGCAATTACTGCGGACGGACGAACAAGCGTCACCTGCGGTGGCATTTACGACGACGCTCAGCTTGGCGGGCTTTCCCGGGTCACAGCGACCATCAAATCCATGGGTGCTGTTCCGGCGATCCAGCTCGGCCATACCGGGCGCAAGGGTAGTAGCTTGAAGCCTTGGGAGGGCGGCGCGCAACTTGCTCCTGACCACCCGGAAGGGTGGCAGGTAAACGGGGCCGTCACCTGTCCCGTACGGCGGAAAGTACACTGATCCGGTTCATCCGTTATCTCGTGCCGAAATCAGGCAGCTCCACAAGGATTACGCTTCCGCGGCAACGAGCGCATCAAGCAGGCTTCGAGTGGCTCGAGTTGCATTTTGCTCATGGCTATCTCGGTGCCAGCTTTTTCTCGCCGCTGGCGAACAAGCGCAGCGACGAATATGGAGGCAGTTTAGAAAACCGCCTGCGCTTTCACCTCGAAACCTTGGACGCGGTTCGCGAAGTCTGGCCGGAGCGGTTTCCCCTAACCATTCGCCTCGGTTCTGACGACCTTCACAAAGACGGGGTGCAGTTCGACGATGCGATAGTGGCGGTCGCCGCCATGAAGGAACACGGCGTAGATCTTGCGGACCTAAGCCTGGGCTTCAACACAGACGAGATGAGCGAGCGACCGTTCAACCGCTTAGCTTTCATGGTTGAGCGGGGCTCGCGATTGCGCCGGGAGCTGGAAATACCCGTCGGCGTCAGTTGGAACTTGGGCCTCCCGACGCTGGCTAACCGGGTGATTGAAGAAGGTGCAATTGACTTAGGGTCAGGACTCATTGATTGATCCAGAAGATGACGGTTGCTGCGATGCAGATGGCGGACATGAAGGTGTGGGCGCATCGGTCATAGCGGGTATGGATGCGCCGCCAGTCCTTGAGTTTTCCGAACATGTTCTCGATTTT
>JANOOJ010000308.1:0-1509 GCA_031421295.1 Novosphingobium sp. | reverse complement strand
ATCGACCAGGTGAAAAACGCCTGGGGCCTGACGATCCGGGACGGCTTTGGCCAGACGGAGACGACCTGCGTGGTCGGCAACTCCCCAGGCGAGGCGGTCAAGGTCGGAAGCATGGGCAAGCCGATGCCGGGCTATCCAGTGGTGCTGCTCGACGTTGATGGCAAGCCGGCCGACGAGGGCGAGATCTGCATCGACTTGTCACAGCGTCCGGTCGGCCTGATGGAAGGTTACTTCGGCGACCCGGAAAAAACCGCCGACGCGATGCGCGATGGCTACTACCACACCGGCGACGTTGCTGCGCGGGACCGCAACGGCTACATCACCTACGTCGGGCGCTCCGATGACGTATTCAAAAGCTCCGACTACCGGCTCAGCCCGTTCGAGCTGGAATCGGTGCTGATCGCACACCCCGACGTTGCCGAAGCCGCCGTCATCCCCAGTCCGGACCCACAGCGCCTGAACGTGCCCAAGGCGTTCATCGTGCTGCGGGCCGGCGTGGCGCCCGACCGCACGGCGGCGCTGTCGATCCTGCGCTATGCGCGCGAGCATCTTGCCCCCTACAAGCGCGTGCGCCGCGTCGAATTTGCCGAACTGCCCAAGACGATTTCCGGCAAGATCCGGCGGGCCCAGTTGCGCGAGCTGGAAAACCAGCGGGTTACGGCACAGGTACGGCACTCGAGCGATTTCCGGGAGGAAGACTTTCCGGAACTGCGCGGCTGAGGCCGCACCCCAGCCAACTATCAATCTCTGCCCTGTGCAGCGGAAAACGCCATGAATTCAAATGAAATCTGCACCAACGTCCTGGTGCCCATCGGGGCATTGGGCCTTGGCGTCGACGAAGGCGACGTACAGCGCGGCATTGCCGCCGGTGCCCACGTCATCGCCTGCGATGCGGGATCGACCGATAGCGGTCCGGCCTACCTGGCCACGGGCATCTCCAAGTATTCCCGCGCCGCGATCAAGGCCGATCTGCGCATCCTGATGCGAGCGCGCCACGCGGCCGGAATTCCACTGCTCATCGGCTCCTGCGGCACGTCGGGCTGCGACCAGGCCGTCGACTGGACGCGCGACATCGCGCTGGAAATCGCGCAGGAACTGGGGCAAAGCCCGCGCATCGCCGTGCTCTATTCCGAGCAGGATCCCCAGACGATGGCCAAGCTTGCCCAAGGCGGCAGGATGGAGCCCCTTCCGCCCACCGAGGTCACTGATCCGGAGCAATTCCGGTCCTGTGATCGCATCGTCGCATTGATGGGCCCCGAGCCCTACATCGCCGCCCTGAACGCGGGGGCTGACATCGTTCTGGGCGGGCGCACCACCGATACGGCGGTGCTAGCCGCGCTGCCGCTGATGCGCGGCGCAGGTGCGGGCCCGGCCTGGCACGCGGGAAAGATTGCCGAGTGTGGCGCCCTGTGCGCAACCCGGCCGAGGGAGGGAGGGGTGATGATCCGCGTCGGCAAAACCAGCTTTGAAGTCGCGCCGCTGCGACCCGGCAATAGCTGCACGCCCCAC
>JANOOJ010000307.1:0-7816 GCA_031421295.1 Novosphingobium sp. | reverse complement strand
ATCGTCGCCGTTGACGTGGAGGATCGGCGCCATGACGCCCTTGGCGACGTCCGAGGGGTAGGGGGACGAGCGCGCAAACTGCGGGCTGGTGGTGAAGCCGATCTGGTTGTTGATGATGAAGTGGATGCAGCCGCCGGTGTTGTAGCCGCGCACGCCCGAAAAGCCGAAGCACTCCCACACGATGCCTTGCCCCGCGAAGGCGGCATCGCCGTGGATCAGGATCGGCAGGACCTGCTGGTGCTTGCCGCTGCCGATCGTGTCATCGCCGATGTCGTCGCGGAACACCTGCTGCGCGCGGACCTTGCCGAGCACGATCGGATCGACTGTTTCGAGGTGGCTGGGGTTGGGGACCAGGCTCATATGCACCTTGATTCCGTCGAACTCGCGGTCGGTGCTGGTGCCGAGGTGGTATTTGACGTCGCCCGATCCGCCGACGTCCTCGGGATTGGCGGACCCCCCTGAGAATTCGTGGAAGATCACGCGGTACGGCTTGGCCAGCACATTGGCGAGCACATTGAGGCGGCCGCGGTGCGCCATGCCATAGACGATTTCCTTGACGCCGAGCTGGCCGCCGTACTTGATCACCCCTTCGAGCGCCGGGATCATCGATTCCCCGCCATCGAGCCCGAAGCGCTTGGTCCCGACATATTTGCGCCCGAGAAACTTCTCGTATTGCTCGCCGCGGATCACCGCGCTCAGGATCGCCTGCTTGCCTTCGGGGCTGAAATCGATCGCCTTGTCCGCGCCTTCCATCCGGTCCTGGAGGAAGCGACGCTCGTCGACATCGGCGATGTGCATGTATTCGAGCCCGACTTTGCCGCAATAATTCGCGCAGAGAATCGTAACGATCTCGGGGATCGTCGACCATTGGAGATTGAGCACGCCGCCGAGGAAGACTTTGCGGTTCAGCGCCGCACCGGTGATGCCGTGAAACGCCGGGTCGAGATCGGCGGGCAGCTCCTGCTTGGCGAGGCCGAGCGGATCGAGATCGGCAGCAAGATGCCCGCGCACCCGGTAGGTGCGGATCAGCAGCATCGCCCGGATCGAATCCGCCGTCGCCTGCTCGATCGCCGCAGCGTCCATCGGCGCACCGGCTTTCGCGGCCGCTGCCTTGATCGCCACCTGCATCGAAGTGGGATCGAGTGCCTGGGTCAGATCGTCCTCGTCGGTGCGCCAGTTCGCGCGGGCCCAGCTTGGCCCGGGCTGCGGGTCCGTGGGGAGGAAATCGTGCAATTCTTGGCCCATATGCCTGACCTTACTTCCAATCTCCCTCCCCGCCGGGGAGGGACAGTGAGACTTGGCAGTCCTGAGCTTGTCGAAGGACCGCCTAGTCGCAGCGGGGTGGGGGCTCGCCATCAGCGTCGAACCCCCACCCCAACCCCTCCCCGACGGGGAGGGGCTAGCGCTCAATTCAATACGAACGTCACGCCATTTCTTTCAGCATCGCCGCCAAAGTGGTGCCAAGCTCGCTGGGCGAGGGCGAGACGCGGATGCCGGCCGCTTCCATCGCCGCGATCTTGCTGGCCGCATCGCCCTTGCCGCCCGAGACTATTGCGCCTGCATGGCCCATCCGGCGGCCCGGCGGGGCGGTGAGCCCGGCGATGAAGCCGACCATCGGCTTCTTGCGCCCGCGCCGCGCCTCGTCCTGGAGGAACTGCGCGGCGTCTTCTTCGGCCGAGCCGCCGATTTCGCCGATCATGATGATCGATTTGGTCGCATCGTCGGCGAGGAACAGTTCGAGCATATCGATGAAATTGGTGCCGTTGACCGGATCGCCGCCGATCCCCACCGCGGTGGTTTGGCCCAGCCCCGCCATGGTGGTCTGGTGGACCGCCTCATAGGTCAGCGTGCCCGAGCGGCTGATCACCCCGACGTTGCCCTTGGAAAAGATCGAGCCGGGCATGATGCCGATCTTGCATTCGTTCGGGGTCAGCACGCCGGGGCAGTTGGGGCCGATCAGCCGAGACTTGGAGCCGGTCAGCGCGCGCTTGACCCGGACCATGTCGAGCACCGGGATACCCTCGGTGATCGTCACGATAAGCTCGATCCCCGCGTCTATGGCCTCGAGGATCGCATCGGCCGCGCCCGGGGGCGGGACGTAGATGCAACTGGCAGTCGCGCCCGTCGCGGCCTTGGCCTCGGCCACGGTGTCAAACTGCGGCAGGCCAATGTGGACCTGTCCACCCTTGCCGGGGGTCACCCCCGCGACCATCTGCGTGCCATAGGCCAGCGCCTGCTCGGTATGGAACGTGCCGGTCGCGCCGGTCATCCCCTGGGTGATGACCTTGGTATGCTTGTTGACGAGAATACTCACTCGGAAACCCCTTGGTTTGCTTTGGCACCGCGAGCAGCTGCGACCGCCGCGGTGATCATGAAAACGAGCAGCGAGGCACCTACAACCGCACCGCCGACTACAAAAAGTCCAATCAATCCAAATCCATCGCCGCTACCGGCATCACCGGTCCAGAAGCTTGCGTGGCGCGGCCCCGCGATTCCGCTGATCGCCGCCACAGCGCCCAAGCCGACGCCCAGTCCTGATGCCCAGAGGGACAGTTTGGGGCGACCTTTCCACGCATTGGGTAAACCCGCCAACCAAACGAGCAGAAGCAGCGGCGTTCCGACGAGCAGCAGCGTCTGGATCATCCCAAACTCGTATCTATCGCACGGCACGCCACTAGCAGTTCCTTCACCGCATCGACGCTGACTTGCAGCCCGGCCTTGTCCACCTCGTCGAGTTCGATCTCGATAATCTTTTCCGCGCCGCCCGCGCCGATTTGGACGGGCACGCCGACATACAGTCCGTCGAGCCCATACTGCCCGCTGACATGCGCGGCGCAGGGGAGGATGCGCTTTTGGTCGCCCAGGTAAGCCTCGGCCATCGCGATGCCGCTGGCGGCAGGCGCGTAGAACGCCGAGCCGGTGCCGAGCAGCGCGACGATCTCGCCGCCGCCGCCGCGCGTGCGCTTGACGATGGCGTCGATCTTGTCCTGGCTCGACAGCCCCATCTTGACGAGGTCGGGCACCGGGATGCCGTTGACGGTCGAATAGCGCACCACCGGGACCATCGTATCGCCGTGGCCGCCGAGCACGAAGGTGTTCACATCGCGCACCGAGACCTGGAATTCGTCGGCGATGAAGTGGCTGAAGCGCGCGCTGTCGAGCACGCCCGCCATGCCGACCACCATGTGATGCGGCAGCCCCGAGAACTCGCGCAGCGCCCAGACCATCGCGTCCAATGGGTTGGTGATGCAGATCACGAACGCGCCCGGCGCGTTGTTCTTGATGCCCTCGCCGACCGCTTTCATGACTTTCAGATTGATCCCGAGCAGATCGTCGCGGCTCATCCCCGGCTTGCGGGCGACCCCGGCGGTGACGATGATCACGTCGGCCCCGGCGATGTCGGCGTAATCGTTCGAGCCGGTGATCTTCGCGTCGAACCCTTCGACCGGGCCGCATTGCGACAGATCGAGCGCCTTGCCCTGCGGCACGCCCTCGACCACATCGAACAGGACGATATCGCCCAGTTCCTTCTGCGCGGCGAGATGGGCGAGCGTGCCGCCGATGTTACCGGCACCGATCAGGGCAATCTTCTTGCGAGCGCCAGTCCTGCTGCTAGCCACAGTACCCATATCCGACGAAATCCTTCCCGTATCGCGGGAGCGCGTCTGGCAATAAGTGACCTGCATCGTCCCGCGAAGGAGCAAGCCGCCCGGCGAATGGGGAGGCGTTAGGCGGGTGATATGGCGATTGCAACCCCAGAAAGTCGTAGCGGAATGGCTATTTTCTGCGATTGGTTCGCATTAGCAATTGAAGGCTGGAATACCCGTGCTCTTCGTCATCCTGAACTTGTTTGTGCTGCGCACGTCTTTGACTCCAGGACCCATTTAGCCGCTCGCTCCGCCGCCGCTGTTGAAGCGGAGTGGGGCGGCACCATCGCCTTTGTCTCGAGGGCCGAGCGTGGGGCTTGATGGGCGCTGAAACGAGTTCAGCATGACGGGATTTTGGAGGGTGAGAGGGGTGCGCGGTGGGCGCTCACCCCGCCGCGCGCTGCGGATCGAGCCGGTCGCGCTCCTGCGCGAGCAGCATCAGCGCCAGATAATCGGGCACCGCGCGGCTGAAGTAATAGCCCTGGCCGAGCGTACAGCCCGCCGCCTTCACGGCATTGACCTGATCGATCGTCTCGAGCCCCTCGGCGACGATTTCCATCCCCAGCGTCGAGGCCATGCCCGAGACCGCGCGGATGATCGCTTCGCTCTTCTTGCCGGCATTGGCCCCCGAAACGAAGCTGCGATCGACCTTGATCTTGCCGAACGGATATTGGTTCAGATAGCCGAGCGAGGAATAGCCGGTGCCGAAATCGTCGAGCGCGAACTTGACCCCGGCGGCGGCCAGCTCGGCCATGAAATCCGCAGTCTGCTGGTTGTGATCGAGCAGCACGGTCTCGGTAACTTCGAGCTCGAGCCGGTGCGCGGGCAGGCGGGCTTCGCGCAGCGCGTTGAGGATCGCCATGGCCGCACCCGGGGCCTTGATCTGCACCGGCGAGAGGTTGACCGCGACGGTGACATCGTCGGGCCACTGCGCCGCCGCCTTGGCGGCCTGCGCGGTGATCCAGTTGCCCAGCGTGATGATCGCGCCGGTTTCCTCGGCGACCGGGATGAATTCGTCGGGACGCAGCTCGCCCTTTTCGGGGTGGAACCAGCGCACCAATGCCTCGAACGCGCGAATTCGCCCGGTCGCGAGATCGATGATCGGCTGGAAGAAGATCGACAGCTCGTCGCGCTGGAGCGCGAGCCGGAGCTCGGCCTCGATCTCGCGGCGGCGGACGAGGTTGCGGGTCATCGACGGGTCGAAGAAGCTGACCTGCTTCCGCCCGTTGACCTTGGAATGGTAGAGCGCAAGATCGGCGCCCTGCATCACGGTTTCGAGGTCGGTCCCGTCGTCGGGGAGCAGCGCGATGCCGAGCGAACTGCCGATTTCGAGCCGGTCTTCGTCGAACTGGATCGGCAAGGCGATTTCCTCGAGCATCCCCAGCGCCATCGCCTCTGCCTCGCCCCGGTCGGTGACCGGGCAAGCGACGATGAATTCATCACCCCCGAACCGGCCGATCACGGCATCGGCGGGGGACTGGATGCGCAAGCGCCGGGCGATTTCGGCCAGCACCTTGTCGCCGACCTGATGCCCCAGCGCGTCGTTGACTTCCTTGAAGCGGTCGAGATCGAGCCAGAACAGCGCCAGCTTGTGCGTCGGCTGGAGCGCGGCGAGCCGCTCGGCGAGGTGGTGGTTGAGCCCGGCGCGGTTGTGCAGTCCGGTGACCACGTCGCAGTGCGCGAGAAGCTGCATCTGCTCGGCGAGCCGGGCGCTGGTCTCGGCCGCGGCGATCGAGTTGCGCAAGGATCGATAAACGTTGAGCGTGATCGAGATGGTTGACGGGATATGCAGTAGGGTCGCAAGTCCCAGAATGCGGATCAACGATGTATCGCTGAGCAACAGAGCGAGACTAAGCGGTGCCAGAACCAGCAACAACTGGCCAAGCGCAATGAACGGGCGCCCGGCATTTCGTGCTGCAATTGCCGTAGCATAGCTCACAGCAACGACCACGAGCACCATCTGCGCTTCATAGATCACTTTATGGAAGACCGCCAAAGCGGCAAGCACGCTCAGCGCGCCGGCATAGGCGAATGCCCCGACTTCAAAGAGCAATTCAAGGGTGCGGGTGTTGGCTCGATTGGTGTGCCTGACGGCAACCATCATCGCAATTCGTATGGCGGCGATTATGCCGACGCCCGAAGCGGCGATCTCCATGGCAAAATCGCCTGTCGTCAGTGCCGCGGCCATGCAAACCACAGTGCCGCAGACAGCGCCGACAAGCAGACTCATGGGATTGGAATACAGCGAATCCACCAAGGTCTTGCGGACCTGTTGGTCGATCACATCGTTGACCTTGAGGTCCGAAAAAAGAGCGCGCGCACCAAAAATGAGTATTGTCCCGCTGATTCCGCTCTCTCGATAACGAGAAGTCGTCGCAGAGTGGTTAACAGCGGCTTAGAATCCGATAATATGTATCCTGGCGGGATTCATTTCTCCGGTAGCGGAGGCAGGCCCGTCTACCCAGCCTGCTTGGCCAGGAATAAGTGAGCGTCGATTCCTTCCGAGCGCCAGACATCCAGCACCGTCCTATACCAGGTCGGATCAGGCACATTGAGTCGCGCTCGCACATCAGCAAGCTGCAACGGCAACAGTTCCCGGATGGGCTGTTCGACAATCCTCTGGGTCAACCTGCCATGACGCCGCGCCTCGGTTACGGCGCGCAGAATCGGCGCGCGCGTCCTCATCTTGAGCTTCATCAGCAGGGTTCCCGCCCAGGCCACGGCCAAATGCCCAGGGCTGGGTCGCTGATGGAACAAATAGGCCAGCACGCACTGTTCGCCCAGCGTATCGCGACCATATCCGGTCAAGATGTGGAGAATATCGTGGGTGTCGCGCAAGCGGTCGCCATACCATTCGACCCCGTCGGGAAGCATCGGCAGGCCGTTGCGGGTGTCGCCCGACGCTTCGACCAATCCAGCGGCGTTCAAACCCTCGCGCTCCATGAAATCACAATATGCGTGAGCGAAGCTGCCTTGGGGCGTTCGCCGCAAAGTCGCATGGTCATCGAGAATGTCCGGCAAATAGGGCTCTGCCTGATAGATCGCACGCCCACGCTCGCTCGCAAGAAAGGCGCTCGCCTCTTCCCCGACCGCCCGCCACGGCAAGGCGTCAAAAACTCCGATAAGCTCGTCAGTCTGTTCCTTGTCCTTGAGGACATTGCTGAAATGGCGCCAAGCCTTGACGAAATTGAATTTCGGTCGCTGCCTGTCCGGGTGAACGATCGGCAAGACGGCAATCCCGCCAGCATGCTCGCGCACAAGCATCTCCGGCCCGAACTTGTCCGGCCGGAGCGTGCCACCTTCGTCGGCACCCGTATCGCGAAGCAATAAAGGCCGATTGCCATCCTCGACAGTTCGGGCTTGTTCACCAAGAGGCGGTAGGGTTTTGACCGAGACCATGCCGCAAAGCATGCAACATGATTAATTTTACGTCAACCGCGCTGCAGTCGATGTCGAGCGGGACCGAAAAATGGCTGCTCTATCGACTAGCCGCAGCATCGATCCCCGCAGAAGCCGGGCGTTGTCACTCTGGCAGGTGCCTGGACGGCTGACGCGCGCTTAGTTCGCCGACTCTCGCCGGAGGCGCACTGCATCGGCCATGCGGCGGTCGAGCGCGCGGCAGATGCCCAGCCACCGGCGATAGCCCTCGCGATCATCGGCAAAGAAGGCGCGTTCGGCCTCGGCCCGCGCGTTTTCGGCCGCGCCCAGCCCGTAGCGCGCGAAATGCTTGAGCGCGGCGCGGAGCAGCGTCTCGTTGAGCGATTCCAGATGATTGTCATTGGCCGCAGTGCCCGGTGCCGGGGGCGCAAAAGCAAGCGCAAACGCCCGGTGCTCGGGCTTTTGGAGGGCGGCGAAATGAATGGTCATTGCGATGCTGGAGCCTTGTTCTGGCGGGCCAATCGTCATAGCCGAGCCGCCCTAAGCCTTCGTGCAACGCTATGGTTGAGATGGATTAACCAAGCGCTTTCGGCGGACTCAGACCAATGTGTTGATTCCGACAAATTACTCCCCTCCCCGACGGGGAGGGCCGGGGTGGGGGAGCGAGGCCGTAAGGCCTCGCGTCCACGCTGGTGTGGTGGCCCCACCCCCACCCCACCCCCCCGGGGCGGGGGATTCAGGCCCCCAAGGGGAGGGGCCTTCAGGGGTGGGGGGTCCGCACCCCCGCAAAA
>JANOOJ010000306.1:0-14281 GCA_031421295.1 Novosphingobium sp. | reverse complement strand
GAGAAGATGCACCACGGCTTCCTGCCGCTGCTGCAAGGCTTCAAATATGTCGAGTTCGACGATCTCGAGGGCGCAAAAGCGGCGATCGGTCCGAACACCGCCGGTTTCCTGGTCGAACCGATCCAGGGCGAAGGCGGGATTCGCCCGGCCTCCGACGAATTCATGCAGGGCCTTCGCGCGCTGTGCGACGAACACGATTTGATACTGGCGCTCGACGAAGTGCAATGCGGCGTCGCGCGCAGCGGCACCTTCTACGCTTATGAGCAATACGGGATCGAGCCCGATATTCTGGCAACCGCCAAGGGCATCGGCGGCGGCTTCCCGCTCGGCGCATGCCTCGCCACCGAGAAGGCGGCGCGCGGGATGGGTGTAGGCACCCACGGCTCGACCTATGGCGGCAATCCGCTGGCCATCGCGGCGGGTGAAGCGGTGCTCGACGTGGTCGCCAATGACGAGTTCCTCACCGAAGTCCGCGCCAAGGGCGAGCGGATCCGCGCGCGGCTGGAACAATTCATCGGCAATTACCCCGAGCTGTTCGAGCTGATACGCGGCAGAGGCTTGCTGCTGGGCCTCAAGATGCGCAGCGAAAGCCGCCCCTTCGTGGCGCATCTGCGCGACAATCATGGGCTGCTCACCGTCGCGGCGGGCGACAACACCGTGCGCGTCATCCCCCCGCTGGTAATCGACGACAGCCACATCGACGAATTCATGGAGCGCCTCTCGGCTGGTGCGGCGAGTTACCAGCCGCCGGTTACACCATGACGGTCCGGCACTTTCTCGACCTGTCCGATGCGGGCGGCGATGCGATCGCCGCGATGATCAACGATGCGCAGGATCGCAAGGCAGCGCGCGCCAGCTGGCCCAAAGGCAAGCCAGACGCCGATGCGCCGCTGGCGGGCCATGTGCTGGCGATGATCTTCGAGAAGAGCTCAACCCGCACCCGCGTCTCGTTCGACATGGCAATGCGCCAGCTGGGCGGCAGTGCGGTGGTGATGGATGCGGGGGGGATGCAACTCGGCCGGGGCGAAAGCATCGCCGATACCGCGCGCGTGCTCAGCCGGATGGTCGATGGAATCATGATCCGCACCAATGAGCATGCGAAGATCGAAGAGCTGGCGCATTACGCCACGGTCCCCGTCATCAACGGCCTGACCGACCGCTCGCACCCCTGCCAGATCATGGCCGATCTGCTGACGCTGGTGGAGCGCGGCTTCGCGCTGCCCGGGCTCGATCTTGCATGGCTCGGCGATGGCAACAATGTGCTCAATTCGCTGATCGAGGCGGCCGGGCTGATGAAGTTCAACATCCGCATTGGGGGCCCGGCCGGGTATGAACCCGATCGCGGATTCATCGAGCAGGCCCGTGCAGCCGGTGCCAGGATTACGCTAACCAACAGCGCGCAGGAAGCAGTGGCGGGCGCGCAGGCGGTGGTCACCGATTGCTGGGTCTCGATGGGCCAGACCGAAACCAACGCGCAGTTCGTGGCGATGCAGCCCTATCAGGTCGATCCGGTGCTGATGGCCGCCGCCGATCCTTCGGCGGTATTCCTGCATTGCTTGCCCGCGCATCGCGGTGAGGAAGTGACCGGCCCGGTGATCGACGGCCCGCAATCGGCGGTGTGGGACGAGGCGGAGAACCGCATCCACGCCCAGAAGTCGGTCTTGCGCTGGGTGTTCGGCCAGCTGTGAACGATGAAGGGGCTATTCCGCCCGGTGAGACCGGGTTCGACCGGATTCTCGCGTTCGGACTGCCCGACCGGCACGCGCGGGGCCGTGCAGTAAGGCTCGGGCCGACGCTGGCCACCATCCTCGCTGCGCATGACTACCCCCCGGCGATCAAGCACCTGCTGGCCGAAGCGCTGGTGCTGACCGCGCTGATGGGCGCCTTGCTGAAGGACGAGGGCAGCCAGCTCACGATCCAGGCGCAGACGACAAGCGGCATCGTCGATCTGCTGGTCTGCGACTACCGCAGCGGCGAGCTGCGCGGCTATGTCCGCCATGACGGCGACCGGCTGGCGATGCTGGGCGTCGATCCGTCGCTCTACGCCTTGTTCGGCAAAGGCTATCTGGCGATCACCTTCGATCTTGCGGCCACCAAGCAGCGCTATCAGGGAATCGTCCCGCTTGAAGGCGCCTCGCTGGCCGAAGCATGTCAGGCCTATTTCGCGCAGTCGGAGCAGCTGCCCACGCTGATCCGGGTCGGGGTGCGATCCGACGGTCACAGCTGTGTCGCAGGCGGCCTGCTCGTGCAGCATCTGGCCGAGGGCGAGGAAGGACGCGAGCGGCTGCACGTGCGGCCCGACCATCCCGAATGGGAGCACGTCGCCGTCCTGGCCGGGAGCACGCGCCACAGCGAGCTGGTCGATCCCGCGCTGTCGCTCGAAGCGTTGGTCTGGCGGCTGTTTCACGAGGAGCAGGAAGTCCGCGTCGAGCCTGGAGTCGAGCTTTCGCGCGGGTGCCGCTGCGATGCCGCCTATTACGAATCCGTGCTGGCCAAATTCCCCGAAGCCGAGCGCGAAGCCATGCGCAACGACGCGGGCCAGATCGTAATCGACTGCGCATTCTGCTCGCGCGATTTCCTCGTCGCAATTTAGTCACGCTTCACCGATAGAAAAACACGCTTGGCCGCAGGGCTGACTGCGACTATTGTGCGATTTACGATGAACGGACCAGCTCCCCGAATGTCCCGAATATGCCGGTTGATAGTCGGCGTGCTGGTGACTGTTGCAGGTGCTGCCATCGCTCCGGCGGCGGGCCAACGCCCGGCAATGGCATTGCTTGACCAGCTTGAGCGGGGCCGGTGGGAGGTGCACCTGCGCGATGGCAGTCAGACGGTCTATCCGCTGTGCATCGATAGCGGCCGCATTCTGCTTCAGCTCCGCCACCCGATCGCCAATTGCGACCGCATTGTCGTTGCCGATCAGCCCGATCTGGTGACGGTCCAGTACATTTGCCGGGGTCAGGGCTATGGCCGCACCAGCATCCGCCGCGAAACCAACCGGCTGGTGCAGATCGAAACGCAAGGCATCGCCCAGGGTCTGCCGTTCGATTTCCTCGCCGAAGCACGGCGGACCGGCGATTGTCCGGCCTGAATGCCGTGCGCTGTTGCCAGCGGTTGCCCGGCGGGGTAGCTCTTGGCCGATGGAGATTGGTGGAGATGGTTCACAGCGTCAGGCGGTAGTGCTGCTCTCGGGCGGGCTCGATTCGATGGTGGCGGCGGGTCTCGCCCGGGAATCCGGTTTCGCCATCAACGCGCTGACCATCGACTACGGCCAGCGACACCGGCGCGAAATCGATGCAGCGAAGCTGATCGCTGCGAAACTCGGCGTGCAGCGTCATGTCATTCTCCCGCTCGACCTCCGCCAGTTCGGCGGTTCGGCACTGACCGATGACATCGCGGTGCCCAAGCAAGGCCTCGGGCCCGACATCCCGGTCACCTACGTTCCGGCCCGCAATCTGGTGTTTCTTTCGCTCATGCTGGCGTGGGCCGAGGCGCTCGGCGCACGGGACATTTTCATCGGCGTCAACGCGCTCGATTATTCCGGCTATCCCGATTGTCGGCCCGAATTCATTTCTGCTTTCGCCGATCTGGCCACGCTGGCGACCAAGGCCGGGGCGGAGGGTGAAGGCTTTACGATCCACGCCCCGCTGCAATATCTCGGCAAGGCTGAAATCGCGGCGGAGGCCGCCCGTCTAGACCTTGATGCCGGCCTGAGCTGGTCGTGCTACGATCCTCAGCCCGACGGCCGCGCCTGCGGCCTATGCGACAGCTGCCGCCTGCGCCGGACTGGCTTTGCAGAGGCCGGACTGTTCGACCCTACCCCCTATGCCGCCGAAACCGAGGAGACTGCACATGGATAAGCTAGCGCCAAGCGAACTGCGGGCCAGCAGCTACAGTTGGTATGTGCTGAGCGTCCTGGTGGTCGTCTATGTTATCAACTTCATCGACCGGCAGATCCTCAGCATCCTCGCGGTCGACATCAAGGCCGACCTCGGACTGACCGACAGTGACCTGGGTTTCCTGTTCGGAGCTGCTTTCGCGGTGTTTTATGCGCTGTTCGGGATTCCGCTGGGCCGGCTGGCCGACAACTGGAACCGCAAGAAGTTGCTGAGCATCGGCCTGACGCTGTGGTCGGCGATGACCGCAGCGTCGGGCTTTGCGCAGAGTCAGCTGACGCTGTCGCTGGCGCGGATGGGCGTCGGTGTGGGCGAAGCGACCGCCAGCCCGACCGCCTATTCGCTGATTTCGGACTATTTCCCCAAGCGTCAGCGCGCGACCGCATTGGCAATCTACTCGTCGGGGCTCTATATCGGCGGCGGGGTCTCGCTGCTGATCGGCGCGAAGATCGCGCAATCATGGAACGAGGCGTGGCCCGGCGGAGGACCGCTCGGTCTGGTCGGCTGGCAGGGCGCCTTTATCGCGGTGGGCATTCCCGGGCTGCTGATGGCGCTGTGGGTTGCGACGCTGCGCGAACCCGTGCGCGGGGCAATGGACGGGGTGGTCAGCCCCAGCTCGCCGAACCCGTTTCGCAGCTTCGTCGCCGACCTGTCGAGCATCGTCCCGCCGTTCACGCTGCTCGGTGCATGGCAGCGCGGACCGGCAGCACTGGCGACCAATCTGGCAGCCGCCGCCCTGGCCGCCGCAGGCGCGTGGCTGATGATCGGGCTGACCGGGAATGTGCCGCAATGGTCGGCCATCGCCTTTGGTTATTACGCGGTGTTTTCATGGGCCTGCACGCTCAAGGCGCGCGATCCGGCGACCTTCCGGCTGATCTGGGGCTCCCCGGCGTTCCTCTGCACGACGCTGGGCTATAGCATGGTTTCGCTGGTTGCCTGGGCGCTGAGCGCCTGGTCGGCACCCTACGCCGAGACAGTGCTCAAGCTGCCCAGGCAGGAACTGGCTTTCGTGCTCGGCGCGAACGGTGCGCTCGCTGGCTTCTTGGGGGTGATAATCGGCGGGCGGACCGCCGATGCGCTGCGCGCGCGCAATCCCGCGGGGCGAATTCTGGTGATCGTGTTCGGGGTGATCGCCCCGATCGTTCCGATCTGGATCGGCTATACGACTGAGGATGCGACATTATTCTACGCGATGAATTTCCTCGCCGGAATGTTCGGAGCCGCAGCACTGGGCGCAGCTGCTGCGACCACGCAGGATCTGGTCCTGCCGCGGATGCGCGGCACGGCGACTGCGGCGTTCTTCCTGGGGACCACGCTCGTAGGTCTCGCCTTCGGGCCGTATGTGGTCGGGTTCATATCCGACCTCACCGGGACCGTAGTCGATGGCAAGCCGGTTGGCGATCTGCGGACCGGTATTCTGTCGCTGATCGCGGTTACGCCGGTCGCCCTGGCACTGCTGTTCTATGCCTATCGCGCGGTCCCCGCCGCAGAAGCGACGGTCGTCGAGCGCGCTGGCGAAACTGGCTGATTCGCGCTCAGCCGGGCGTCAGGACACCGCAGGCGATTCGCGCGCCGCTGTTGCCCGCTGGATCGGTCCGGTAATCGTCGGGACTGGCGTGGACGACGATAGCGGTGCCATCGGTATCGAACAGCACGCGCGCTAATTCCGCACGCGTCCCTTGCAGCATTGCGGCCAGCGTCCCAGCTCCGTTCCCGGCGATGGTCAGATTGGGCAGATCGCCAAGATGACTGCCGCCCGGATTAAGCGTGCCGTGCCGATATCCGGCGGGGTTCAGGTGCGCACCGGCAGTCGTAAACCCCGGCGCGTCGCACCGTCCGGTGGTGTGCAGATGGAGGCCGTGGACGCCTTCGGGCAAACTCGCTGCCGTTACGGTCAGCGTCAGGCGATCACCGACACCCACCATCTGCACGGACCCGACCGGCGAGCCATTCGCCGAAACCAGCGTCGCTGAAGCGACGCGGATGGTTTGAATTTCGCCGACGCTAGCGCAGCCCGGCAAGGCAGCCGCACCAAGCATTATTGCGGCATAGGCCGCTACACGAGGGTTTGTTCGATTCGGCATGGGGCTCTCCGTAATGAGCCGACAACCCCTGCCAGTCGCTCGCGTTCCCGACGCCTTTCCCGGGCAAAGAAAAAGGGGCCGGATCGCTCCGGCCCCCCAATCTTGTAGCCGTGAGGCCAGCTTACATGCCCGAACCCGGACCGTAAGTGATCTCGACGCGGCGGTTCTGCAATTCGCGCACACCGTCTGCGGTGGGAACGCGGTTGTTGGCTTCACCGAACGCCTGGCTGGTGATCGAACCGTCACCGATACCGCGCGAACCAAGGTAGCTGCGGACCGACGCGTTACGGCGTTCCGAGAGAGCCTGGTTGTACTGCACCGAACCCGAACGGTCGGCATAGCCAGCAAGCATGATCGGAACGTTCGCGCAGCTGGCATAGGCCGTGACCGCACTGTCGAGGATCGTTGCTGCTTCCGGCGTGATATCCGACTTATCCCAGTCGAAGAACACGATGTACGGACCCTTGTTGCAGATCATCTCGACCACTGGAGGCGGCGGAGGCGGCGGCGGAGGGGGCGGCGGAGGAGGCGGCGGTGGCAGAACTTCTACCGGCTCGACGCCACCGAAGTTGTAGGCGATCGTGCCGAGCAGGCTGTGCGAACGCCAGCGCGAGTTCAGCGCACGGCCACCGCTGTCGACCATGTCGACATTGTCGACATTGAAGAAGCGATACTTGATGCCCACGTCCCAGTGATCGTTCAGCGGAGCGCGAACGCCAGCCAGCGCCTGCCAGGCGAAGCCGGTGTCCGAATCGCGGACGAAGCCGGGACCGTTGCGGTTGATCGAGTAGTGGTTATCGACCCGGGCAACACCCGCACCGCCACCAACGAAGCCCTGCAGGCCATCGTCCGGACCGAAATCGAGCAGGCCGTTGACCATGAAGCTCAGCGCATTTCCGTCGCCAGCGACATAATCATAGCTGCCGATGCCGCTGGCGGTGCTCGCAACCGAACCAGCAGCCGGGATACGAACCGTTGCGGTCAGATTGTCGGGATCGGCTTCGCGAAAGCTGGCTTCGGCTTCAAGCCGGAAACCGCCGAAGTCGTAACCAACGATGCCGCCGAAATCGTAGCCATAGTCGTGATCGACCTTGACTGCGTCAGCAGTCGTTCCGACACTATAGCTCGTATCTTCGACGATCATGACACCGCCATCGACTTCGACATACCACGAATCGTCGCGGGCAAGCGCCGGCGTCGCTAGCGCCGTGGAGGCCATAGCCATCCCAAGGACCAGTTTCCGCATTATCCTTTTCCCCTTTTTAGAGATTGAAACCACCGAGTAGCAGATTGTCTAACTACTTAGAAATCGCTGCGCAAGCGGGCAAAACACCCAACTGTTGCAAGAAAGTCGCAATTTCCCCCGTTGGGTACCGGAAAAATGGCATAAACACCCTCATGCGGTGGGGTAATGGACAATCGTGCGGTTGGTTCCCTCTTAAACACCCGCGATGAGACCAGCCGATTCTAGTGTGGCAATTATGGCACTGATCGCGGCTCTGGCTTCGCTGTCGATCACGGTTCCGCCGGTAGCCGCTGCCGGGCGATTCGGGGTGCGCCAAGTGCCCCAGTAACGGATTTCCTGGCCTGTCGCGCGATTGAGCAGACGCATCCCGTCGCGCGGTGCGACAAACAGCCAGTTTCCAGCCTGGCGGCAGGCCAGCTTGCCCGGCTGGCCGACGAAGGCACCGCTGGGACTGGGGCCGACCAGCCAATTGGTCCCGTCGGCTGGCGTTGCGGGTGGGGCCGCCGCGATTCCCTCGATCGCGCAATGGAGCAAGGCATCGGTCAGCGCGTGCGCTTCGTTGACGAAGGTTTCCTTCTGCGCCTGCCCCGAAAACAGCAGCGGCAGGCGAAAGCGCGGGCTGGTGCTATCGAAAACGATCGGGTCGCTCATCATTGTTCTCCTGTTTTTCTGCTCAAGGTGCCGCAACCACCAGCGCTGGCGAACGGGCGTAATCGCCCCGCTGGCGAATCGCGAAGGTGGCACCGGGACTTGCGAGCGCGGACCACGCGGCGGCACTGAGCGTCAGTTGGGGAGTGGTCAGCTCCCACCGGGCCAGCGGGGCCGATTCGGGGCCATAGATGACCACATAAGCCTCGCTGCTTTCGTGCAGCGGGACATCCACGCCATCGAGCCACAGCCATGCACCGCGCGAACGCCGGGTCCACCGCAGCGTGATTTCGCCCGAAGCTGACAGCCGGGCGCTGCCATGCACCGGGCTCAATGGTTGGCGAGTCGCGCCGCGATTGACGATCGGTGCAGCGACGGGTGCGCTATCCGCCAGGCCCAGCGCGGCGATTTGCGCCGCCGGCCAGGGGGTGATCGGCGCTGCGTCGAGCGATACCGGTGACGTGTCGAGCAGCACAAAGGTCTCGCCGATTGCGTGCGAGGCGTTAGCCACTTCGGTGCCGCCGCGGCCGCGCAGCAGGCCGGATAACCGCCACCGGCGGTTGCCCAGTTCCTCGACGCGGGCGAATTGCAGCAGCTCACCGCCGATCAGCGCCCGATTGGCGCCCTGTGTCAACTGGTCGGCGGTGGCGCCGGTGAGCGCGAAGTCCTCCGCCAGCAGCTCAATCGTAACCGTCGAACTGCGATCGAACAGCAGTGGCGATCCGGGTGGCAGTGTGGAAACAGCGGTTCCCAACGTACTGCGGCTGCGACCGCTCGGGCCCAGCGCGTCAAGGCTGCCATCGCCCGGGTCGACGAACAGTGCCGCGCCGGTCCACCCTGCCCCTGCCGACGAAACCGCAGCAAAGATGGCCGGAGTATCCCCGCTCCCGCTGCCATCCCATGGCAGTTCGAAGGCCGCCAGCGCGGTCGGTGCGAGCGGTAGATCGGCGGGAGGACTGGATCGCCCCGGATCGGCCGGCAGCGGATCGATCCCGGCCACCGGCGATTCGCGCAGCAAAGCCAGCTCGATGCCCGATTCGCGCCATTCCCATTCGCGTACCCGCCACCGGCCCGGCTGATCGGGCACGGTCACGATCGCACCGGGGGCAATCGCGGGGTCGAGCTGCGCGGTCCGCCAGGATAGCGCTTGCCGCGCCCATTGCGCACGCCGCGCCGCCGCATTGATCAGGCTGCGCGCCGCCACGGCATCGAGCGCGGCGGGGAGCTCGATCGCCTGGGGCTGTCCCGGCGCTGGACGTCCCGAGGCGCGCTGGACACCAGGCTGGAAGTCGCGGTCCACATCGTAGTAGCGCAAGACCTCAACCCGGCGCGCGGATTCGAGCGACCGCTTGCGCGAAAAACCCCTGGCTGCGCCGAATGCGCCTTCTGCGGTTCCCACCACGGCTTCGGGGAGTGGCAAGGCCGCCGACTGGGTGCGGTCGCGCGCGATCACCAGCCGTTCGCCCGCGTCGCAATCCATCGGGAACATCGGATCTAGCATCGCCAATACCTCGCCCACCGCACCGTCGCAGGCGATGCCGGTAACGCCGGGCAGCGGAATGGCGGCGTCGATGTCTTCGATCACGCCCGCGATCAGGTCGCCGACCGTGAGCTCAGCCGTGTCCGCGAAAATCTCGAAGCTCAGCGTTGGAATGCGATTACCGAAGTCGCCCAGTTCGAGATCCTCGAACACCGCATAGGCCAAGCCGCGAAATGCGGGACAACGCGCCGTCCCTTCCGCCGCCGCAATCAGCGGATCAACCGCCTGGTCGCCTGCCCCGGTGTGAACCCGGAACGAGCCGGCGGTTTTGAGGTCTTCGGCGGCCCCGCGCAGCAAATTGCCGTCGGCCCAGATGCGTCCGATACCGATGATCGGGCGGCTCGACAACGCCACCGCGAACGACGCGGTGTAGCTGTAGGTCGTGGTCGAGGGGCGACCCTTGCCATTGCCCTGCTTCTGCTTGTGTTCAGCCAGATCGGTCGCCCAGATGATCGAACCGGCAGCGCGCATCCGGCCGAACTGGCGGGGGATCGGCGTGCCATAGCTCGAGGTGGTGATTGCCAGCTCCGTGAGGCGCGGACCTTCGCGGCCTTTCGGGCCGAAGATCGCACCATCGACCGAGCGACCGACCAAGGCGCCGATCGCGCCGCCCAGCGGGCCCCCGATAAGCGAACCGAGCGCGGAGAAAACCAAAGTTGCCATCGAGATTCCTCAGGCGGTCAAGCGCCAATGGTGGAGCAGGGGGCCGGTCAGCACGCCCGCAGAATGAACCACCCGGCGCAATCCGGCATGAGCCTCAATATACCCGCCGTGACTGGATGCGATCGCCAGATGGAACTGAACCGGGCCGCTGCGCAGCATCGCGACATCGCCCGGCTGGAGCGGGCCGGACGCCTCGGCAAAGCCGCAGGTAGCCGGATTGGGGAGCAGGCTGGCAATGCTCCGGGCGCGCAAATTATAACCATTGGGCAGCGAAACCGCGCGCCCGGTCAGGGCCAGCGCCGCCACCAACAGCCCGATACAATCGAGTCCACTGGCCGGATCGCGGCCGTGGAGCCGGAACGGGGTGCCGACCAGGCTTTCCGCCGCCGCCGCCAGCGCCAGGCCACTCATTGCGCAGGCGAGGGATAGCGGGCGATCAGATCGTTGCCGGGCAGGAACGGCTCGCCCTGGAAGTTGGCGGCATTGGCAAAGCGCGTGGCGCAGGTCTCCAGCGTGCGATCGCAGCCCTCGCGCAATTCGATCCGGGTGCCAGGCACAATGGCCGGGTCCAGCGGGGTGTCGAGCATGATCCCCGTCCCGCTTTCGCCTGTGATGCCCATCGTGAGGCCCGCATGCGGACCGTCGAGCCAGCGGAGCGACCCGCCGACCAGATCGGCGAGGATGGGCCCTGCGGCGAAGGTGATCGCGTTGGCGGCTGCGTCGGCGGTCACCGTTTGCGTCGCATGCGTGAAGCGCGCGGCGGACAAGGTGCAACCCGGACCGCAAAAGGCCGCGCGGCAGCTCGGGCTGGTACGCGGGACCGGATCGCGCGCGAGTTCGGCCTTGCGCGATTGCAGTTCGGCGGTGAAGCCGTCTGCCTCCTCGCTCACCGAGCCGATCGCGCCGCTATAAAGCACATGGCTTTCGCCGCTCTCCCAGTCGACCAAGCCGATGAGCACGCGCGCGCCGTCGAAGCGGCCACTCGCCAGATCCTCGGCGGAAATCGAATCGTGGCTGAGGGCGCCTTGTACCTCGGCGCTGTCGGGCTCGAAATCGGCGGACTTGCGGATGGCGGAGGGGACCATGCCGGGTGTGGCGCGGTGACACACTCCGTCGATCCACAAATCGCGGTCATGGGTGGTAAAACCCAGCGTGACGCCGTCGCGGCGCAGCACGCGCCAGAAGGTGGCGACAGTCTCCAGCGTCGAATCGAACCAGACCCGGGTCATGCCGCCTCGCGGAGTTCGACGATCGGCACGCTCGGAGCCTCGCCTGCCGCAAAGGCTGCGCCGGATATCTCAAGCCGGTCCTCGGCAAACCGCACCGGCACGTCGAACAGGAAACCCGCGCGCACCGCCACCCCGACGCCGGGCGGCGAAGCAAATGTGACCAGGCCATTTGCGCCCAAAGTCCAGCCGGTCGTGACCGGCGCATTGTTCAGGCTGACAACCACTGTTCCAGCTCGCGGGCGGGTGATCCGCCGCAGCTGCACCGCATCGTTTGCGCCGTAGTGCTTCACCAGCGGGAAGCTGGCCACAACACCGTCCCCGATGCCCAGCAGCTGATCGACCGCGCTCGGCAGACCAACCATTGCGTTGGACGAAAAGTCCGAAGGATCGCGCATGCGGAACCCCCGCGCCGCGCCGCGCCGCGCGCGGAAGAACGCGAGCAGCACGCCCAGCTCGGCCTCCGAGCGAATCCCCGGCCCGACATCGAAGCGCAACCGCGCGTCCGACCACAGGCTGTTGCGCCGTTCATAGCCCGAGGCGGTCAGCGCGACGCTGGTCGAAAACTCCGGCGTCACCGTCGCGTCGCGGCCCAATGCGAGCGGATAGGGAATATCGTCGAACGCTTGCATATCATCGCTTTCACTGGGGTGGGGCAGGCGGACGAAACCGTCGCGGCTGACTTGCGGCAGCGCCCACACGAAAATCTCATGCGCGTTCCGGGTCCGGGCTTCGTCCGCGCCCCGGTCGATGCGCTGCCACAGCACGAGCTGGCGGGGGGCCAAGGCGAAGCCGGCGAGATAGTCTTGTGCCGCCGCCGGATAGTTCAGCCGCTGATTGACCGTCGCATAGGCCTGACGCCGATGCGCGTCCGCCCCCGCCGTCAGCCAGTCGTAATCCTCGACTTGCAGCCGGTCGAAGGCCGGGACCGCCCAACCGACGGGAAGGTTCGCGCGCCGCGCCTCGGGCATCGCCGGATCGAGCACGGTCGGCAGGAACGTCAGCAGCAGCACTTCGGCCGCTTGCGGCGCAGCGGCAGCGCGGACTGCATCGCGCAATGCAGCGGTAGAAGTGGCGAGCAGCGCTCCGGCCTGGTCGAGCAGCGCCGTCTGCGCAGCGTTGAGCGACTGGCGCATATCGGCAATCGTCACCGGATTGTTGCCGAGCGCGGCCTTGGCGGCAGCGTCGTAGAGGCAGGGTCGGCCATCGGCCATGATCCACCACCACGGCTCGCCGATCTGGACGCGGACCGGCACGGCCGCCTGCTTCATCAGCGCGACGAAGCTCGTCGCCGCACTGCGCAGCCAGGCCATCGCCGTGGAATTGGCGGGCGAAAGCAGCGCGCTCGGCGGGTCCCAGCCGGTCCGGGCGGGATCGTCGTTCGCGGCGCGCTGTTGCCAGCTGTCCGGGCAATGCTGCGCGAGCAGCTCGTAAGACAGCGAGGCGATCGGGCTGAGCCCAGCGCGCGCGCATTCGCCGAAAAAGGCGAGGTGCCAGGCGCTGGCCGGGGTGCAGAGCCGGTCGCCGCTGTTGGCGACGAGAAACTCGCTGCCGACCGCGAACAGCCGCATGAAATGGCTCATCCCGACGTAGTGCAGCACGCTGCCGCGATAGCCGAGCCGGAGAGCCGAGCGGACGATCCGTGCCGGGGTCTGGTTGCAGCCGTCATCATAGGCGGTGGCGATGGCGAGCCCATGCGGCGGGACCACGACATCGCCGATCTCGAGCATCGCGCGCTGGCCTTCGCAGCGGATCGCGCTGAGTTCGGCCCAGCCTTCGGCGGGTGCGGCGAGCGCGGTGGTGCTGCCGGGGACATAGCCGGGCGCGACCAGCGAAATGAACATCCGGTCGATCGCGGCGGGATGGACCGGATCGGCTTCGGCGGGCAACAGAAAGCCGCCCGACAGTTCGGAAAACGGCAACGCGATTACCGCGTCGGTCGGGGTTCCGGTGGCGTAATTCCACAGCCGGACATACCAGCTGTGCGGATTTCCGGCAGCATCCTTCCCCTCGATCGTCAGCGTCGGGCCGTTGACCGCATCGAGCGGCAGAACCCCCGCCGAGCGCCAACGGAAGCTGAGCGACGTGCGCGCATAGTCCCGCTCGGTCTTGTAGCCGAGCAGCGGGTGGTCGAGGCTGTCGATGCTGTCCCAGATCAACCCGGCCAGATCGCCCTCGCGCATGAAGGTGACATCGACGCGCAGGGCGTCGGGCGCGGTGGTGACGACCGAAGCCATCATCGGACGCGGGAAGTTGACCGTCCAGAAGCGCGGATCGAACCGCTGGATCCAGTCGGAATCCTGTCCCTGACGGGTCTTGGCGAGCCAGAAGGGCATATTTTCTCTCTCAGAAGTCGTTCAGCGCGCGGCGCACCGCACTGGCGACCTGGCGACTGGAGCGTTGCAGGGCTTGCGGCGAACTGGTCCCAGGCGGCGCGGTAATGTTGATCGAAACCCGGACGTCGCGGGCAGCGCGGCCATTGCCCATATTGGCCTCAACCCGCCCGCTACTTGTAGGGACGAACAGCTCCGGCCCGCGTTCGCCGACCATATAGCCGCGCCCCGGGGAAACCGGCCCGCCGGTCGCCCGCCCGGGCAGGCCCAGCACCGCGCCGAAGATATTGCCGAGATTAAGCACTCCCCCAAGCCCGCCACCTCCACCCATCGTGCCGAACAAATTCTGCAAGGCCTGCGCGGCGATCTGGTCGATCACCTGAAACGCCATCCGCTTGAGGTCCTCGAACCCCAGGCTGCCGCGCCGGATCGCACTGAGCAGCCCACGTTCAAGCACGTTGCCGGCCTGGGCAAAGCCATCGACCAGCGTTCCGTCGAAGGTCCCGCGCATCGCTTGCAGATCGGCCGCAAAGCCCTGGGTATTCGCGCGGACGTCGACCAGCATGGTCTGGATCGGATCGCTCATGTCTCATGCTCCATCAGCCGGTCGAGATCGGCGCGGGCGAGCGGTGTCGCTCCGCCGCT
>JANOOJ010000305.1:0-4551 GCA_031421295.1 Novosphingobium sp. | reverse complement strand
CTCCGGTCGATGACACAAAAACTTCGTCCCGCGCACAGCCGAGATGCGTGGAAACCTGCGCCATGATCGCTTCGACCGCCTCACGCCCGCGATAGCCGGTGAAGGCGTTGGAATTGCCCGCATTGACCACCAACGCCCGCGCGCTCCCCGCCTTGACCTGTTCGCGCCCCAGCTCGACTTCGGACGAGCAACAAACGTTGCGCGTGAACACCCCCGCCACCGCCGTTCCCAGCGCCAGCTCGGCATAGGTCAGGTCGCAGCGTTCTTGCTGGGGTTTGGCCCAATCCTTGTACCCCGCGCGTGCAATGCGCAGCGTCACCCCGGCGATGGGCGGCATGGCCGGAAAGGGACGGGCGAGGGGGGATATGGCAGCGGACATGACGGGGGCATTATTTGCGCAAGGGGAAAGGGGCAAGCTCTTGTGCTGCTCGCGGTCCGGTTTGGCTATGGACGGTTAACCTCGCCATGCCTATATCGGCGCACCGATGAACCGTTTCATGCTCGCCCTCCTTGCCCTGTTGACGGGCCTTGCTGCGCAGGTTTCGCCTGCGCAGGCGCGGATGTGCGGTGTTAGCGAGACGGAGATCGGGTCGGTTGACTGCACGCGCTCTGCCCCGCGCGCCAATGCCTCGCAGGGTGCGGCGACCGAAGCGACCGCCCGGCAGGATCGGCCCAGCCGCGAACAACCGCGCGTCCGGCCTTCCGCGCCGCGCGTCTTCATTCCCTCGGTGCAGTTCGGGGCCGACCGCGCGTTCGAATAGCGCGCCTACTGCATTCCAACTTTTGAGCCGCGCCGCCGCCTGATCGGTCGCGCGCGGCATTCCCGTAATGTCCCAGTTCAGTCAGGAAATCCGCTATGTTAGGCGCCCTCGCCAAGGCCGTGTTCGGCTCGTCCAACGATCGTTACGTCAAATCGCTCGACAAGATCGTCCGCCAGATCGCCGCCTATGAACCGATGCTCGAAGCGCTGACCGACGAGGAACTGCGGGCCCAGACCGCCAAGTTCCGCACCCAGCTCGAAGCCGGCAAGGCGCTCGACGATATCCTGCCCGAAGCTTTCGCAACGGTGCGCGAAGCGTCGAAGCGCGTGCTCGGGATGCGGCACTTCGACGTGCAGATGGTCGGCGGTATCGTTCTCCACCGCGGCGAAATTGCCGAGATGCGCACCGGCGAAGGCAAAACGCTGGTCGCGACGCTCGCGGTCTATCTCAACGCGATCGAGGGCAAGGGGGTCCATGTCGTCACAGTCAACGATTACCTCGCCCGCCGCGATGCGGAATGGATGGGGCAGATCTACAAGTTCCTGGGCCTATCGGTCGGCGTGATCGTCCCCAACCTGGCCGAGCCGGAACGCCGCGAGGCTTACGAATCGGACATCACCTACGCGACCAACAACGAGCTCGGCTTCGATTATCTGCGCGACAATATGAAGCATGAGCGCAGCCAGATGGTCCACCGCCCGTTCAACTACGGGATCGTCGATGAGGTCGATTCGATCCTGATCGACGAAGCGGGCACCCCGCTGATCATCTCGGGCCCGACCGACGACAAGTCCGATCTCTATATGTCGGTCGATGCCATCGTGAAGCAGATCGTCCCCGAGGATTACGAGGCGGACGAGAAGACCAAGAATATCACGCTGACCGAAGAAGGCGTGGAACGGGTCGAACGGATGCTTGAGGACGCGGGGTTGCTGGTCGGCTCGAACCTCTACGATGTCGAGAACACGCAGGTGGTCCACCACCTCGACCAGAGCCTCAAGGCCAATGTCATGTTCAAGCGCGACATCGATTACATCGTCAAGGATGACAAGATCATCATCATCGACGAGTTCACCGGCCGCATGATGGAAGGGCGGCGCTGGTCGAACGGGTTGCACCAGGCGGTTGAAGCCAAGGAAGGCGTGCAGATCGAGCCCGAGAACCAGACCATGGCCTCGATCACCTTCCAGAACTATTTCCGCATGTATCCCAAGCTCTCGGGCATGACCGGCACCGCCGCCACCGAGGCTTCGGAATTCCACGACATTTACAAGATGAACGTCGTTTCGATTCCGACCAATGTCGCGGTCCTGCGCGTCGACGAGGAAGACGAGTTCTACAAGAACACCGCCGACAAGTTCCAGGCGATCGCCAAGCTGATCCGCGAGAAATTCGAGTCCGGGCAGCCAGTGCTGGTCGGCACGGTGTCGATCGAAAAGTCCGAGCTGCTGTCCGAATATCTGGGCCAGGAAGGCGTCAAGCACAGCGTGCTCAACGCCCGGTTTCACGAGATGGAAGCGCATATCGTGGCGCAGGCCGGGCGGCTCGGCGCGGTGACTATCGCCACCAACATGGCGGGCCGCGGCACCGACATCCAGCTGGGCGGCAACCTCGAGTTCCGCACCGAGGACGAGCTGCGCGAGATTCCCGAAGGCACCGAGCGCGACGCCGCGCTGGCCAAAATCAGGGCCGAAGTCGCCGATGAGCGCGACAAGGTCCTCGCCGCTGGCGGGCTCTGCGTGATTGGGACCGAACGCCACGAAAGCCAGCGGATAGACAACCAGCTGCGCGGTCGTTCGGGCCGTCAGGGCGATCCGGGGCTGTCGAAGTTCTACCTCTGCCTCGAGGACGATCTGCTGCGCATCTTCGGCCCCGACACGCTGTTCTCCAAGATGATGAATTCCAACCTGGCGGACGGCGAGGCGATCGGTTCGCGCTGGCTCTCCAAGGCGATCGAGACCGCGCAAAAGAAGGTCGAAGCGCGCAACTACGATATCCGCAAGCAAGTGGTCGAATACGACGATGTGATGAACGATCAGCGCAAGGTGATCTACGAGCAGCGCGCCGACATCATGGATGCCGAAACGGTCGATGATGTGGTGGTCGATATGCGCCAGGACACCGTCAACGCGCTGGTCGGCGATGCCTGCCCACCGGGGTCCTATCCCGAGCAGTGGGACATCGACGGGCTCAAGGCGCGCAGCCGCGATGTGCTGGGCTTCGACGCGCCGATCGACGACTGGCTGAGCGAAGACGGGATTGAGCCCGATGTCATCGAGGAGCACCTCGCCACGCTGGCCGACCGGCACATGGCGGACAAGATGGCCGCCAACGATCCGACGATGTGGCGTCAGATCGAAAAGAGCGTGCTGCTGGAGCGGCTCGACCACTATTGGAAGGAGCACCTCGCCACGCTCGATGCGCTGCGTCAGGTCGTGCATCTGCGCGCCTATGCGCAGAAGACTCCGATCAACGAGTACAAACAGGAAGCCTTTGGCCTGTTCGAGAAGATGCTCGAGACGATCCGCGAGGACGTGACCCGGATCCTCTCGACCAGCGAGTTGCGGATCCAGAACCCGATGGATTTCCAGCTGCCCGATCTGCCCGATTTCCTGACCAGCCATATCGATCCGTTCTCCGGCGAGAACGAGAGCGGGAGCCGGATGGCGGGGGCAGAAGCGATGCTGGCAGGGCTGGGGACCGGCACCACTCTGGCGGGCGCGGGCGAGGACCCCTATGCCGAGCTGGGCCTGTCGCGCAACGCGCCATGCCCCTGCGGTTCGGGCCAGAAATACAAGCATTGTCACGGCGCGGCGGGGTAACGGCTACAGCGCGAAGCGGCGGTGCTTCAAATTCCCCTCCCGCTTGCGGGAGGGGTTAGGGGAGGGAATGTTGGCGGAGGCTGGATAACGGACCCTCCCCCGACCCCTCCCGCACGAGGGAGGGGAGCGCATGATCTGGCTGCCACTGGGGTTTTTTGCGACCGCGCTGCTCTATGCTTCGGTCGGTTTCGGTGGTGGCTCGACCTATAGCGCGCTGCTGTCGCTCGTCGGGTTCGATTTCCGGCTGCTGCCGATCCTCTCGCTCGCCTGCAATGTCGTGGTGGTCAGCGGCAGCTGCATCCGCTTCGCCCGCGCCGGGACGATGCCGTGGCGCGGCGCGCTGACGGTTTCGCTGGTTGCCGCCCCGCTGGCTTTCCTCGGCGGGCTGACCCCGATCAAGGAAGCGGCGTTTTTGCTGCTGCTGGGGATTAGCTTGGTGCTGGCCGGACTGGCGCTGCTGTTGCCGCTTGCGCCCGAGCATGACGGTACTCCCACTCCGCTGGCGCGCTTCGTGCCGGTTGCTGCGGCCCCGCTGGGCTATCTGGCCGGGCTGGTCGGCATCGGCGGCGGGATATTCCTCGCTCCGTTGCTCCACCTGACCCGCTGGGACGGCGCGCGGCGGATCGCGGCGACGACCAGCCTGTTCATCCTGATCAATTCGATCGCCGGGCTGGTCGGCCAGCTCGCGAAGAACGGCCCGGCCCGCTTCGGCGAGGCGCTATCGGGCGGACTGCCGCTGCTGATCGCGGTGGTGATCGGCGGCCAGCTTGGCAGTCTGCTGGCGCTGCGCATCCTGCCCGAGCGGGTGATCCGCTGGCTGACGGCAGCGCTGACGATCTGGGCTGGATCGCGGCTGCTGCTGGGTTAGAAAATGGCTCCCCGAGTTGGATTCGAACCAACGACCAAGTGATTAACAGTCACCTACTCTACCGCTGAGCTATCGGGGAGCAGCCCTTTCGGGCAGGCCC
>JANOOJ010000304.1:0-4348 GCA_031421295.1 Novosphingobium sp. | reverse complement strand
GGTCCGCCGCCCGAGCAGATCACGAACTGGCGCATGCCCTTCTCGACGATTGCCTGCTCGCTGGCGATCCGCGCCAGCGCGCGGGCCTGCTCATAGTATTTCGAGTTGGCGACCAGCCGTTCGACCACCGCCTTGCGTTCGGGCGTGGTGGCGGTGGCGAGCGCCGCCTCAGCCATCTCGGGCGAAGGAATCCGCGCCGAGCCATAACAGACCAGCGTCGAGCCGACCTTGGCCTCTTCGAGCAGCATTTCGGTCTTGAGCAGCTCAAGCTGGAAGCGCACCGGGCGCAATTCCTCGCGCAGCAGGAAGTCGGTATCGCGGAACGCCAGCCGGTACGAAGGATCGCGCTGCTGCGGCGTGGTCTGCGGATGCGATTCGACGAACGAAGCTTCGTCTTCCGCCTTGTAGAAGCGCGGGCGGGTGAGTCTCTTTTCGGATTCGGTCATAGGGGCAGTCATGGGCCTGGGGTGTGAGTCTTGTCCAGCCTGACGGCTGGAAGCGGGCCGGTGCCGCTGCTGCCGTCGGGCAGAAAGGAAATGGATGCCCCGCGAGGATTCGAACCTCGATTGACGGTGTCAGAGACCGTAGTCTTACCATTAGACGACAGGGCAGCAGGCGCGAGCGTCTAGGCAAAGGCCCTGCGCGCGTCAAGGTGCAGCGGGCTTGCTCCGGCGCGCGCGCGCAGCTACAATCGGCCTCAGGTACTCGCCGTATCCCGGCGAGAAAACGATAAGAGTTATGCGATAATGGCGGACGATTTTCCGCCGCGCCCGCGCGAAGAGATACAGAGCTACGCAGGGCCGGACGGCAGTTCGACCGGCCAGCCGGCCCCAGACCTCCAGCGCCCGCCCGGCGACCCGGCCGACAGACAGCCTGCCCCGCAGGTGCCGTTTCCGCGCGCTTCCTTCCAGCACCGCCAAGCCTATGCCGCGATCGATCTGGGCACCAACAACTGCCGCCTGCTGATCGCCCGGCCATCGGGCGAGAACTTCGTCGTGATCGACGCCTTCAGCCGCGTCGTGCGGCTGGGCGAGGGGCTGGCGCAGACCGGCCAGCTCAGCGACGAGGCGATGGACCGGGCGCTGGGCGCGCTCCACGTCTGCGCCGACAAGTTGCGTCGCCGCAACGTCAACCTCGCCCGTTCGGTCGCCACCGAGGCCTGCCGCCGTGCGACCAATGGGGCGGATTTCATGGAGCGGGTCAAGGCCGAGACCGGGATCGTGCTCGACATCATCAGCGCGCAGGAAGAAGCTAGGCTGGCGGTGCTGGGCTGCCACATACTGCTTGAACAAGGGGATGGTCCGGCGATGATTTTCGACATCGGCGGCGGCTCGACCGAGCTGGTGCTGGTCGAAAGCGGCGGCCCGGTGCCGCACATCCTCGATTGGCAGAGCGTGCCGTGGGGGGTGGTCTCGCTGACCGAAACCTGCGGGCCCGAAGCGGTCGGGGCGGAGGCGCGGGCTGTGCGCTATGCCAGGATGCGCGCGCTGGTGCGCGACAGCTTCGCCCATTTCGCCGAGCGGGTCGCGCCCGAGCGCAACAAGCGTCATGACGGCGTCGAGCTGCGCCTGCTGGGGACGAGCGGGACGGTTACCACGCTCGCCAGCCTACACCTCGACCTGCCGCAATACGATCGCCGCGCGGTCGACGGGCTGATCGTCCCCGCCGCCTCGATGCGCGCGATCAGCGAGCGGCTCTCGACGCTCTCGCCCGCTGATCGCCGCGACGTGCCGTGCATCGGGCGCGAGCGCAGCGACTTGGTCGTGGCGGGCTGCGCGATCCTCGAGACGATCCTCGACCTGTGGCCCGCCGACCGGCTCGGCGTCGCCGACCGCGGTATCCGCGAGGGTATCCTGCGCTGCCTGATGGCGGCGGGCGAGGATGCCGAACGCGGACGCGCGGCAGTGCTGCGCGCCAGGCGCGACGCATGAGGAGTCTTTGTCTGATGCGCCAATCGCATCTGCGATTGGCTTGCGGCACCGGCCCGCTCCCCGCGTCCGGGTCAGGAAGGTTTCCGGGGGAAGGCTTCCCCCGGACGGCGGCCACCCCAAGGGTACAATTGTCGGGTGGCCGGGCGGGGGAGCGGGCCGGTACCGTTCCCAGCCGTGAGGCTGGAGTATGAGCCGCTCGGGCCGCGATCTCGGCACGCGGGTCAAGACCGCCAAGGGCCGCACCGCCAGTTCGATCCGCTGGCTCGCGCGCCAGCTCAACGATCCTTATGTCAAGCAGGCCAAGGCCGACGGTTATCGCAGCCGCGCAGCCTACAAGCTGGCCGAACTGGACGAGCGCTTCACCCTGCTGCGCGGGGTCGAGCGGGTGGTCGATCTGGGCATTGCGCCGGGCGGGTGGAGCCAGGTGGTGCGATTGAAGGCGCCCAAGGCCAAGGTGGTGGGGATCGATCTGCTGCCGACCGATCCGATTGAGGGCGTGACGATTTTCGAGATGGATTTCATGGCCGACGATGCCCCCGCCGCGCTCGAAGCCGCGCTGGATGGCGCCCCCGACCTGGTGCTGTCGGACATGGCGGCCAACACCGTCGGCCACAAGCAGACCGACCATCTGCGCACGATGGGGCTGGTTGAAACTGCCGCCGATTTCGCGATTGCGACACTAGCGCCGGGCGGGGCCTTCGTCGCCAAGGTGCTGGCGGGCGGGACCGATACCGCGCTGCTGACGCTGCTCAAGCGTCACTTCACGGCGGTCAAGCACGCCAAACCCCCGGCGAGCCGGAAGGGCTCGTCCGAATGGTACGTGATTGCCCAAGGCTTCAAAGGGCGGGCATAGCCCGGGGTTCAAGCGGGGGAAGCAGCTGCTTCGCCTCGCAACCGGCCGAACAAACCGGTCCGCCTGGGACCGGCCTGCAACGCGGCGATCAGTGTGTCGGGCGAATACGGTTTTTCCATCATCAGCCCCAGCGCCGCGATCTCGGCGGGAATCGCGCCGGGGTTGGCGGTGGAAAAGACGATGCGCGGCGGCCTGGGACCAAGCTGGGTCAGCAGTTCGGCAATCGCCCAGCCATCGTCCCGGTCGGCGAGGTGCACGTCGAGGATGACGATGTCGGGGCGCTTGCTCTCAAGTTCGGCGAGCGCGGCCTCGGTGCTGGGGCAGCAGTGGACCGACTTTGCGCCGCCATCGAGCAGCGCCTGCTCGATCGCCATGCACAGGATCGCGTCGTCCTCGACCACCAGCACATGGCCCAGCGACCGGCGTCTGATCCTGCTTCTCGTGGTGCTGGTCATGGCAGGTTCTCCCGGTAGCCTAAAGAACGCCGTCCGCGCAGCGATGTTCCCTCGCCCGAGCGGCCCGCTACAGCGGCTTGTCGTAAATATGGTACACCTTGTTGACCGTGGTGCCGATCGCTTCGGCAATGGCGTTCATTCCCTGATTGTCATCGAGGATCCAGCCGATCTCGCCCCGGGTCCCGCCATATTCGGCAATCGCGGCGCGGCGGATATATTCGATCATCATGAAAGCCAGCTGGCTGGCCATGCGCGAGCTTTGCAGGCGCTTTTTCACCCCCATCAGCGGGACCCGCATGTCGGCATTGGTCGGCTTGCGCAGCCACCACAACAGCTTGGCCCAGCCGAACGGGAAGAGCTTGCCATCGATCGCCTTGAGCACCCGGTTGACGTCGGGCAGCGTCATCATGAAGGCCACCGGCTCGCCATCCAATTCGGCGATCATGATCAGATCCTCGCGCACCAGCGGCTTGAGCTTCTTGCCCGTATGGACGATCTCGCTGTCGGTGATCGGCACGAACCCCCAATTGTCCGACCAGGCATCGTTGAGGATCGCCAGGATTGTCGCCGCCTCCTCGTCGAAGCGCTTCAGCTCGACCTTGCGGATGCGGATCCGGGGGTTCTTCTCGCCCGAAGCGATGATCCGCTGAAGCAGCGGCGGAAACTCGCGCGTGATATCGAGATCGTAGGTATAAAGCACCTTGGCCACGCGATAGCCCAGCGCTTCGAACCACGCCTGATACTTGGGCGAATGATGCCCCATCATCACCGTCGGGGGATGATCGAAGCCCTTGACCAGCAGCCCGGGCTCTTCCCACACCGACAGGCTAAGCGGCGCGAGGACGCGGGTCATCCCCTGGCCGCGCAGCCAGTCTTCAGCCGCCGCGATCAGTAACCGCGCGGTGTCCTCGTCTTCCGCCTCGAACAGGCCCCAATTGCCCGTGCCCGGCCCCATTCCCTGTTCGACTGGCATGCTCAGCGCCAGATGATCGATATGCGCCGAAATCCGCCCGACCACCCTGCCGCCCCGCCGGGCAAGGAAAAATTGGTGCGTCGCGTGTTCGAAAAACGGGTTCTTGCCCGGGGTGATCTGCTCAAGCGCTTCGGCG
>JANOOJ010000303.1:0-15904 GCA_031421295.1 Novosphingobium sp. | reverse complement strand
GAACCCGGGCGCGAAGCCGCACAAGGCGGTCATTAGCGACCAAATCGCTACGCAAAGCGATATGATCGCCACTCGGTTGAAACGGTCGGCCGCCATGGCGATCGGCACTCCCATGAAGGCGTAGAACAGGGCGAACGGCGGGCCGGTCAAGAAGCCGTACTGGGTGTCAGACAGTCCGAACTGATCGATGATCGGCTGTGAGACAACGCCCAGCAGGTTCCGGTCGATAAAGTTAAGCGTGTAGACCGCCGTGAGGGAGATCAGGACGTAGAGCCGGTATCGCGGCGTCCCGAAATCCTGTCCCCCAGCCGGAGCTTCGGCCGCTGGAACTGCTACTGTGGCCAAGGTTTCCTCCATAGCTTACCGACGCATGCCTCCGCCGGCACTGTCAGACCAACGTGGCAGCAATTGCGTGGCGATGCTACCCGGTGGAATGAGCCGCAAATCCAGGGCCAGCCTGCTAGCCCGTTTCGGTGCTTCAACTCCTCGCCCGAGGTAATCCGCCTCGTGGTGATGATGTACGTGAAGTACCCGCTGAGCCTAAGGAACGTCGAGGATCTGCTGTTCGAGCGCGGGATCGACATTTGTCACGAGACAGTGAGGATGTGGTGGAACCGGTTCGGGCCGTTGTTTGCCGCAGATGTGCGCCGCCAGCGGGTGAGCCGGATGAAGGGCTTCCGCCAATGGCGCTGGCACCTCGATGAGATGTACGTGAAGCTCAATGGCGAGATGGTCTACCTGTGGCGCGCAGTCGACCAGGAAGGCGAGATCCTCGAGAGCTTCGTGACCAGGAAGCGCGATAAGGAAGCGGCTCTGTCCTTTATGAAGAAGGCGCTGAAGCGCCACGGCTCGCCCGAGGTGATCACCACCGACGGCCTCGCCTCGTACAAAGCTGCGATGAAAGGCCTCGGCAACACGGCCAAGCAGGAGATCGGCCGCTGGGCCAACAACCGGGTCGAGAACAGCCACCTGCCGTTCCGACGACGGGAGCGGGCGATGCTCCGGTTCCGACAGATGAAGTCGCTACAGAAGTTCGCCTCGGTCCATGCCAACGTCCACAACCACTTCAACCAGGAACGCCACCTCGTCGATCGACAGACCTACAAAGCTCGCCGCTCGGTCGCACTGGCCGAGTGGCAGTCGCTCATTAACTAAGGTTGCATGACCAGGCGACAACTGCGCCAGTCAGAGACGAGTTGCGATTAGACTGACAGCACCGTAACTGCGACCTTTTCGCGTTACAAATTCTAACCGCAAGATACCTTCCTGAACGAGGTCGGATCCTCGTTGTGAATTTGGGTGAATGCCCTCGAGAAATGGCTGCGGCTGGCAAAACCGACCGACCCTGCGATGGCTTTGATCGGCAGGGTAGTCGACTTGAGCAGCCGCTCCGCCGTGGTCATGCGCACTTGATGTAAGAATTGGGACGGTGTCTCGCTGAAAATGCGCTGGAACTTCTGTGAGAGGCACACTGGGGTCATGCCGGCTATCTCAGCCAAACTTTCCAGCGAATGACGCAGCGACGGCTCCCCGATCATTGCATTGACCACGCTAGCCACCTGGTAATCGACGATCGTCAGATAAAGGGGGGATCTGACATCGCTCCGATGTATCACTTGGCGGAAAGTCAAAAGCAGGACCTGCTTCATGTAACTCTCGATAACCGACCTGCCGCCGATGGCGGGACGGGCGAACTCGGTCAAAATCCCCTCGAACATGTGCGAAAATCTGTTGTCACCTAGCTCCGCCAACGGTTCAACGAGATGGTCGAACAGCCCCAGGCCAGGTCCGATCCCTGCAGAGACGGTGGCGCATGCCAAGCGCAGCGAGGGCTCATCGTGCGAAGTTTGGTATCTCACGATACCGTTCCCCAAGATGCATCCCTTATCGATCGGAATTTCTTTAACCGTCTCACCTCGACCGGTCAGCCGTTTCGAAAAATTGCGCGGAACGATCGCGATCATCCCCTGCTTCAGGGCAATCTGGCCTCCGTTCCACTCGATGGAGCCTTCGCCTTCCATGACAAAGTGGACGACGAACTCGTCGATCGGCCCGACGGTCAGCGCATGGCCCTCTCCAATGTCGCAAATCGCGAGCGCCTTCACTTCGACCGCGAGAAAACTCAAAAGCGTTTCTGCTCGCGGGTGGGCTAGGATCGGACAGCCCTCATCTAGTCCGATCAGGTCCGGCTCCCCTGTTTCAAACGTCAAGGAAGTCGGTGACCCATCAGCTGGGTCAGACAGCATTGACTGAGCGCTTGAAGGGGCCGATTCCTCAGAGGGGCACCGCGATGCGAGGTCCTGACCATATTTCGTGCCGCATTGCATATATTTACCCTGCTGTTCCCCCCAGCCAGCGGATATACGGTGAGGGGAGGCAAATGGATGCAATGCTTTGAAAATAAGTGCTGCCGCGCTGGCTATTCCTTGTGATCCGTTGCGTAGCCTGGCGTCGGCGTCAGCGGCAGGGCGGCTGCCAGCAGCGCAATGGCGATCAGCCAGCTCGACACGACTTTCACGGCAATTCCCCTCCCGCTGGCGACCATCCAGTCGGCGGGTACGAGCACTAGCAAGGCGGGCAATGCTCCGCCCAGGTCCCGCATGCTTCCTGCCAACGCGATGACGGCACCGGCCGTTGACCCACAGGCGACCGCGAGGATCACCGCCGCACGTTCCGGCAAGCCGCCTGACAGATGGACGCTTGCCGCAGCAACGACCACGCAAGCCCAACAGGCGAAATAGATGAGCTCCGCGCGGGATAAATCGAACGGGACTTGCACGACGGCAAGCGCGCCGAGTGCCGCGATCAACAGGGCGAGCGCGCGAATTCGGCGCGGCGCAAAGGACAAGGCAAAACCCAACGCCGCAAAAATCAGCGCCGCCGGAAGAACACCGCCCCTCACGCTCCCAGCGCCTGTGCGAAGAAGTACACGCCGCACAACGAAATGAGCGCCCCGGCCCCCTTGATCGCCAGTGTCCCGCCCGACAAGCGGGTGGCCATGCCGAGACCGATTCCCGCGACATGGAGTGATCCTGTCGCGAGCACAAATCCGGTGGTATATGCAACCGGGTCGGCCAACGAGGGGATTTCAGCCCCATGCGCATAACCGTGGAACAGACCAAACATTCCGGTCAGCGAACCGGCGAACCAGATTGGCGCGCGGTAACCGAACGCAATGGCGGCACCCAAGGCAAAGACCGAAAGCGCTATCCCAAATTCGACCGGCGGCTGGGGCATATTCAGAATGGCCAGCAACGCACCGAAAGCCATGACTGCGGGGAAAATCACCGGTAGCGCTGCGATCATCGGGCGTCCCAGAAATGCTCCCCACAAGCCCACGGAAACCATGGCCAGAAGATGATCCATTCCTTGGAACGGGTGCATAAATCCGGGGGCGAAGCCACCCGCCAGGCCTTCTGCGGAGTGCGCCAGGGCGGGTGCTGCACGGCAGCTCAATCCGATAAGCACGGTGACAGCGCCAACCGCCAGTCGCGGGATCAAAACCCTGCCTCGGTTCATCTCAGCGAGCAGGCCGGGAAGCCGGAAATCCGAAAGTAAGGCTGGAAAATGTCGTCAGGAAATCAGCGCTCGGATTGTTAGAAAGCGATTGGCCCCACACGACATTGAATTGCCATTGGCCAGTCCGCCGGGCGCGGAAGACAGCGCGTCCCGCTGCGTCGGTGCGGTGCATTTCCACTGGCTGCGCATCGTCCGCCAAATTGTTGAGCTTGACCAGTGCTCCGGGCAGGGGGCGGCCCTGGTAAAGCACCTGCACGGTCATGGCTGGGGCGGTGTTGCGGGCATATGGGTTGATCAGCGGGACGATTTCCAGCCCGAGACCGACCGGCCTGGTGACGTGTGGCTGGGGCGCATTGCCCGGCAGGCCGATCTGGACGATGGCTTTGGCGCGGCGGGAGTACAGCTCGCGGCCGGGCTTGTTCATCGCCCCGCTCGCCGCGCGCTGGGCCAGTACTTGCGTCAGGCCTTCCGCGCTCGCGTATTCGTTGAAGCGCTTGGCGGGCAGATCGCTGGAGACATTGTTGGTCGAGAGGCATACCAGGTAGGTGCCCGGCAACGGGAATGCCAGCGCGGGGTCGGCGGTCCCGCCCTGCGATAATTCGCCCAAGCGGTTGGCCGCGCCGCTTGGGCCAATCGAACGAAACAGCGTGATCCGGCTCGGTGCGATGGCCGAGCGTTCGCGTGCCGCGCCGTGCCCGACCAGCATTGCAATGGACACCCGCTCGCCCCGACGCGCCCAAAATGCCTCCGGCTGCAACCAGAAGTCGTGCGCAAATAGCGGACTCGCGACCAGGCCGGCAGCGACCGTGAGGAGCAGTGTTGTTCGCATCAAGTTGTCCTGTGAAGAGCAATGGCACCGCCAGACTGGGACGGCCAGACTTAAGGGAGAGGTTTGTGGCTGGCAAAACGCTTCGTGGCGGAAGCACCATTCCTGGCGAATCCAGCACCTCATTGCGCATCTCGTTCTCGCCGGACCGTGGCACGTTGTGTGGGACGACAGGGAATTGATGGAGAACAGGGATGCGCAAACAGATCTTAATGAGTGCCGCCAGCGCTTTGGCGCTTACGACGACAGCGATGCCGGTACGGGCATCGAGCCACCGCGAAGCACCGAACATCACCGAGATGCCCAAGGTGGATAACACCGATGTCTATGCGTTCCGCAGCTACGAGCCGGGCCGCGCAGCCTTTGTGACGCTGATCGCCAACTTCCAGCCCGGCGAGAACCCCGGCGATGGTCCGAACTACTACACGATGGACCCCGATGCGATTTACGAAATCCACATCGACAACACCGGCGACGCTGTGGAGGATCTGACCTTTCAGTTCAAGTTCACCAACACGCTCAAGAACGACGTCGGCAAGACCGTGACCGTCGGCGGGAAAGTTCTGCCGATCGCGTTGCGCCATATCGGTCCGATCTCGGCCCCCAACGACGCCAACCTCGGCGAGGACGAAAGCTACACGGTGACCCAGGTTACCGGTGGGCGTCGGGCAGGAACGCGGGTTGCCATTTCCAATGCGAGCGGCGGTGCATTCCTCAAGCCATTCGACAACGCCGGCAACAAGTCGATTTCAAACTATCCCGGTTATTCCAACCAATTCATCTACAATGCCGCTCTGCCGGGATGCGCCACCCAAGGCCGCGTGTTTGCCGGCCAGCGCGCCGAGTATTTCGCGGTCAATCTCGGGCCGATCTTCGATCTGGTCAATTTCGTGCCGATCCAGGGCGAGGCCGATCCGGTCTATAGCAGCGGTGCACCTTTCCCTGGCGGAATCACCCAGAGCCAGAACAACCAGGAGCTGATCGGCAAGAAGAACGTCACTTCGATCGCCATCGAAGTGCCGATCGCGTGCCTGACCGGGACCGGCAACGGCGTGATCGGGGTCTGGTCGACGGCCAGCTTACCGCAAGCCAAACTCGCCAAGCCCAATCCCAACTTCAAGTCGCCCGCACTGTTCGGCGGGGCCTATACGCAGATTTCGCGCCTGGGCATGCCGCTGGTGAACGAGGTCGTGATCGGCTTGCCGCAGAAGGACCTGTTCAACGCGGCCAAGCCGACCCAGGACGGTGCGCTGGCCGATTATGTCACCAACCCGACCTTCCCGGCGATCCTCGATGTGCTGTTCCGGGCCCCAGTGAACTCGACGTTGGGTACCAGCTTCACCAATCTTGCGCCGACCAACTTCCCGCGCAACGATCTGGTGGCGACCTTCCTGACCGGGTTCGCGACGCTCAACCAGCTCAAGACCGTTACCGCATCCGAAATGCTGCGGCTGAACACCGGGGTTACCCCGACGCCGCGCGATACCCAGCATCCGCTGGGCGTGGTCGGCAACGATCTGGCCGGCTTCCCCAACGGGCGGCGTCCAGGGGATGACACCGTAGACATCGTTCTGCGGGTGGCGATGGGCAGGCTGTGCCACCCGGTCCCGATTGCCGGCAAGCAGACCGATCTGGGACTGTGCAAGCCGGCTGACGCTCCTACCGGGCTGGTGGCCTATACCGACGGCGCGCCCAGCGCGGCATCGAACATCCTGAATGCCTTCCCGTACCTCAACCCGCCGCTCCGTGGGGCTCCGCGCCCGCAGACCCAACCGTGATTGGATGAATAGCATGCATCATCTTCATCACACCGCAGTGCGCCGGTGGGTCCTGTTAGCGTTGGCTCTCACGGTATCTGCCTGCGGGCCGAGCACCAAACCACCGACGCCGCCCGATCCAGGTCCAGTGATAACAGCAAGGCAAGAGGACCAATTCGGGGTCCAGTTCGGCACCGCATTCCGGGCCGACAACAACTCCGAACCTTTCAACGTATCGGATGGAGACATCGTAGCCATTTCGCTGACTACGGAACCTGTTGACATCAAGTAACCCTTCGCATCGGCACTGTGACCCTCCTCACGGTGCCGGTGCGATCCCATCCGCTAGTCCAGAGGAGGCGCTGGAACGTGCGAGCAAAATTACTGATCCCGCTTGTGATGTTGGCTACGGCCAGCATGGCGCACGCCGATGTCATCGAGATTTCCGATGATGGCGAAGCGCGCATTCTTGGCTTGCCGGCGGCCTCACCCAAGAAACTCGACCAATCGACAGTCGTGATCGCCGAAGCGCCGAGCGATGATACCTACGACCTTGCGGCCCGTCGCCACGGGATCGATGTCGGGCTCTTGAGAGCCGTGGCCTGGACCGAATCGCGCGGCCGCAACGATGCCGTCAGCCCCAAGGGTGCGCGCGGGGTGATGCAATTGATGCCGGGGACAGCTGCCGAACTGGGCGTCGATCCGCGCGATCCGGTCGCCAATATCAACGGCGGGGCGGCGTATCTGGCGCGGCAACTGGCGATGTTCCGCGATGTTCCGCTGGCACTGGCCGCCTACAACGCCGGTCCCGGCGCGGTCATGCGTTATCGCGGTGTGCCACCCTATGCGGAAACCCGTGACTATGTTGAAAAGATCATGCGGCGGTGGTCGGGGCCTGCAGCACCGCTCGCTGCGGCGGGCATCTTCACGAGCGCAGAACCGACCCCGGCCGCGCTACCCAAGGCGTTGCCAATCATGCTGATCGAGGTCCTCAACCCATGAACCGAAAACTTTCTGCTCTGCTGCTGCTGTTCATCGCGAGTCCGGCCTACGCGCAATACGCCGCCGCCGACCCCGCAGGCTCTGGCCCCATCGGCAGCGCTGCCGAGTGGCTTCAGGGGACCATGCTGGGCAATGTCGCAACTGCGATCGCTGTCATGGCGGTTGCGGCAGTCGGCTTCATGATGCTCACCGGCCGGATCAACTGGCGCTATGGGGCAACCGTGGTGGTGGGGCTGTTCGTGGTGTTCGGGGCAGCTTCCATCGTCGCCGGGATCAGGTCCGCGGCGGGCGCCGGGTAGCTAGTGGCAGACCCCCTCTTCAAGGCTTTGGCGCGCCCGCAGATGGTCGCGGGCGTCACCTATCCGTTCTTCGTGCTGAACGCGATTGTCGCCGCCGAGCTGTTTCTGGTGTTCAAGACACCGCTGGCGCTCGTGCCTTCGCTGGTGCTGCATGCCGTCGGCTACGCCGCGCATTTGCGCGATCCGCATGTCATGTCGCTGTGGCTTACCCGGCTACGGCGCACCCCCCGGGTGAAGAACTACAAGCTTCGGGGTGCCAATGTTTACTGCCCGTAATCACGCCGCGCAGCGCGAAACTGCGGCCGGCCTGCATTTGCCCTATCTTGCGCAGGTCGACGATCACACGGTCCTCACGCGCGAGGGCCATCTGCTCCACGTCATCGCGCTGACCGGACTGCCGTTCGAAACGATTGGCCGGGTCGAGCTTGAATCCCGTCTCGCGGTGCGCGACGCCATGTTCCAGGCGATCGGCACGTCGCGCTTCGCGCTGTGCCATCATGTCGTGCGGCGTGAAGTGGCCGCGCGGATCGACGGCGAATTCGGCGATGATTTCAGCGCGGAACTGGATGAAAACTGGAACGCGCTGCTCGCCTCGCGGCGGCTCTACGTCAACGATCTTTACCTGACGCTGGTCGTCCGCCCGCTGACCGGCCGGGCGGGGTGGGCCGAGCGAATGCTGGGTCTGTTCAGCCGCGCTGCCGGGCCGCCCGTCGACGATCATGCCGCCGACCGGCGCTTGCTGGGGCAGGCCAGCGAACAGCTGATGGCAGCGCTCGAAGCCTATCAGCCACGATTGCTCTCGGCCTACGATGCCACCGCCGGGCTGGCTTCGGAGCAGCTGGAATTTTTGGGCGAAATCTACAATGCCAACCGGAGCCCGGCGTTGTTGCCGCTCGGTGATCTGGGGCATGCGGTGGCGCGCCGGACGGTCGCCTTCGGGGTCGATGCGGTCGAGCTGGGCCCCGTCGATGGCCGCCCCGCAGAGTTCGCCGCGATCCTTTCGGTCAAGGATTATCCGGTGCAGACCTCGGCGGGAATGCTCGACGATATCTATCGCCTGCCGTTTCCGATGGTGGTCACCCAGAGCTTCGCCTTTGTCGATCGCGGGATCGCGCAGCAGCGGATGGACCTGGTTATCCGGCGGATGCGCGCTGCCGACGATGCCGCGGTTTCGCTGCGCGCCGAACTGGCGGCGGCCAAAGACAATGTTGCGGCGGGGCGCGCCGCTTTCGGCGAGCATCATCTGACGATCATGGTGCGGTCCGACAGCCTCGAGGCGCTCGACGAAGCGGCCGGCGAAGTACAGGCTGCGCTGTCCGAAGCCGGGTTTGCGGTGGTCCGCGAAGAGCTTGGGCTCGAAGCGGCGTTCTGGGCGCAGTTTCCCGGCAACTTCGGCTATATCGCGCGCAAGGCGCTGGTCTCGACCGCCAATTTCGCCGGTTTCGCCAGCGCGCATAATTTCCCGGTCGGCCAGGCCGACGGCAATCACTGGGGCGATGCCGTCACGCTGTTCGAGACGACCGCGGCGGGCCCCTATTTCTTCAACTTCCATCGCGGCGATCTGGGCAATTTCACCGTGATCGGACCGTCCGGATCGGGCAAGACCGTGGTCCTCGCCTTCTTGCTCGCGCAGGCCCGGCGGTTCGATCCCAGGATCGTATTCTTCGACAAGGATCGCGGTGCCGAGATTTTCCTGCGGGCGATCGGGGGTAGCTACGACGCGTTGCGCCCCGGTGTCGCCACGGGGATGAACCCGCTGGCGCTGCCCGACACGGCAGTCAATCGCCGCTTCCTCGCCGATTGGTTGGCGCGCCTTGCCCAAGGCGAGGGGGCACCGCTCAACGTCGAAGAACTGTCGTGGATTACCGAGGCAATCGCTGCGGCGATGAGCGGGCGTCCGGAGCTGCGTCGCCTGCGCCACGTTGCCGAACTCTTTCGCGGACGCGGGCGCGCTTCGGCGGGAGACCTCGCCGCGCGGCTCGCGCCGTGGCACTCGGACGGGGAATTCGCCTGGCTGTTCGATAATGCCGAGGATCGGCTCGACATCGATGCGGCGACGCTGGGTTTCGACATGACGGCGATCCTCGATCAGCCCGCGCTGCGCGCGCCGACAATGCTGTATCTGTTTCACCGGGTCGAAGAACGGCTCGATGGCAAGCCCACCATCATCGTGGTCGACGAGGGGTGGAAAGCGCTCGACGACGAGGTGTTTGTTTCGCGCATCCGCGATTGGGAAAAAACCATCCGCAAGCGCGGCGGGATCGTCGGTTTTGCGACCCAGTCGGCCTCCGACGCGCTCGAAAGCCGCATCGCCAGCGCCATCATCGAACAGGCCGGCACGCAGATCTTCATGGCCAATTCGAGCGCGCAAGCCTCGGACTACATCGGCGGGTTCGGCCTGACCGAGGACGAGTACGAGATCATCCGCTCGATGCCCGAAACGGCGCGAGCCTTCCTGATCAAGCATGGCACCGATGGCGTGGTGGTACGGCTCAATCTCGCATCCCAGCCGGAGTTGCTGACTGTCCTGTCGGGTCGCGAGCGGACAGTGCGGATGCTGGATGCATTGCGCGACGAGTTGGGCGACGCCCCGCAAGTCTGGCTTCCGCGGCTGGTCGAGGCCGCATAATGCCCGAGACCTGCCCGATTCCCGATACACCGGGCCTGGTTGCAGGGCTGCTGGCCGACACCGATTGTCAGGCATTCGGCTTGGTCGAGCGCGGCTATGCGGCCTTGGCATCGCCGCAGAGCGCCACTGGCACCACTCTCACGGCGCTGATGGTGATCGCGGTGGCGTTCTTCGGCTATCAGCTGATGCTTGGCCGCGGGCTCGTGCTGGCGGATTTGACCCGGCTGGCAGTCCGGCTGGGCGTGGCTCTGCTGCTCGCCACATCGTGGGCGATGGTGCAAGGCGTGGTCTACGATACCGTGGCCCGCGCGCCGACCCGCATCGCCGAAGAGCTGATCACCGCAATCGACGCGCCCGCGCCGCTGGCCGGGATCCAGAGCGCGCTCGACAAGATCGAACAGGCAAGCATCGGCTGGCGCCAACGCGCCGGGATCGCCTCGCCATTTGTGGGCGGTCCGCCGACAACTGCGATGACGCTCAACGTCGCGGCGTTTTTGCTGACCATGACCACGGTCGGGCTGCTGGTGGTATCGCGGATCGTGCTCGCCCTGTTGCTGGCACTGACCCCGGTGGTCGCGGGGTTCCTGCTGTTCGATGCGACGCGGGGATTGCTCGAAGGCTGGCTGCGGGCGCTGGTCGCCGCCGCGCTGGTGCCGCTTGGGGTGTTGACGCTGGCGGCGGTCGAGCTGGCCATTGTCACGCCGATCCTCGACCGGATTCTGACCCAGCAAGCCGCCGGGCAGTTCCTCGAGACTTCGGTCACCCCGCTCGGGCTGGTGACGATCGTGTTCAGCATCGCCCTGCTGGCCGCGCTGGGTGTGCTGCGTTCCATTGCCCGCGGCATCCGCCTGCCCGGTCGCGCGCCGGCGCTCGCCCGCGACGAACGAGGCCAAGCAATTGTGGCGCAAACGACCGCAGGCACCGTGGCAGAGAATGCGCGCGCAGAGCGTGAAGCTGCGCAGCCGGGGGTAGTGCGCGCGTTGCAAAGCTTGCAGCGGCGCGATGCGCAGTCGGTCGCACCCGCCGAGGCGGCGCCATTTGCCAACGCCGGGCCCGCAGTCGGGGCGATGCGAACCCGGCAGGCGCTGGCCGCTCCGTCCCGCGTTGAAAGCGCTTATACCGCCACCCCGCCGCTCCGCCGGCCCATCAGAAACCGCGCGTCGCGCGCAGCCAAGCGCAGGGATCTATGACCGAAGCCGATCAATATTACGCCACGGCCCTCAGCTGGGTCGATGAGCGGGTCGCGGCAGAGCGGCGCATGCGCAAAATCGCCTGGGGCGTGGCGGGCGCGGCGGGAGCGCTGTCGCTTGTGCTGGCGATCACGATGATGCTGATGATGCCGCTCAAGACGGTCCAGCCCTATGTCGTCACGGTCGATCGCCAGACCGGCGCGGTCGAAATGGCGACTACGCTCAAGGGCGGCAAGCTCAGCGAAAACGACGCGGTAATCCAGGCCGAACTCGCCAATTATGTGCGGACCCGCGAAACCTTCGATGCGACCGATCTTGCCACCAGCTATCGCCGGGTCCAGCTGCGCTCATCCGGAACCGTTCGCAGTGCGTATATTGCAATGATGGCGGCCGATAATCCCAACAGTCCGCTGCGGGCCTTGTCGGCGGGTGATACCGTCACGATCCGGGTCAAGAGCGTATCGCTGGTGGGTCCGGGTGCCGGTCTGGTTCGCTTCGACGCCGAGCGCAGCGCCGCGGGTGGCCGGATCATCGATTCCCGGCCCTATGTCAGCGCCCTGTCGTTCGGGTTCAATGACCGTCCCTTGCGGCTGGAGGACCGGTTCGACAATCCGCTCGGCTTCGTGGTGACGCGCTATCGTCGCGATTCCGAAGGGGCAACCCAGTGAAGTGGCTGATCCTTGTGGGCGCTGCGGCCCTGGCGTTGGGCGCATCGCCCGCACACGCCTCCGACGCGCATATCCAGACGGTGTTCTACCAGCCGGACACCGTGATCGACCTCAAGGGCGCGGTCGGCTGGCAGATCATGATCGAATTCGGTCCCGACGAGCGAATCGAAAACGTCTCGATCGGCGATTCGACTGCGTGGCAGGTCGCGCCCAACAAGCGTGCCCGGATGCTGTTTCTCAAGCCGCTCAATGCCAGGGCCAGCACCAATATGGCGGTGATTACGACCGTGCGCCACTACGCGTTCAACCTTTCGGTTGCGCCGCGCCGGGCCACAACGCCGTGGATAGTGCGGTTCGATTATCCGCCGGTGCCGGTCGTGGTAGTGCCCGAAGCCCCGCCCCCGCCGCCGGTAAACCTCGATTTCGGCTACCAATTGGCGGGCGACGCCGGGCTGATGCCATCGCGCGTCTGGGACGATGGCCGCCAGACCTATTTCGAATTCGGCGAAGACGTCGCGATGCCGGCAATTTTCGCGGGCGGGCCCAAAACGGACGAAAGCCTGGTCAATGTCACCGTGCGCGGCCGGATTGCCGTCGTCCAGCAGCGCGCCGCGCGTTTCACTCTTCGGGCGGGGAAACGCGTCGCCACCGTCACCAAGCAGCCATAGGAACCGACCATGCCCAACGATCCCCCCGTCCGGCGTCCGCGCGTGGCCCGTGCCGTGTCGCGCACTGCCGTTGCGCCGCTGGTGATCGGATTGATGTTCGTCGGCACTGCGGTGTTCGCCAAGATGGTCGATTCGCGGAGCGATCAGGCGGTTTCGGCGCTGGCGCTGCCGCCGCTGGCGCTCAAATCGCTGGGTGCCCCCGTGCCGATGGCCAAGGAGAAGACGGTTACCGCCGCAGCCTTTGTGCCGAGTGGTACGCCAGTTTTGCTCACCGCCACGCCGCCCCAGCCGGGCTATGACCCGCGACCGGCACGGACCTTCGGGAGCGGCTTGATCGCACCCAAGCCCGAACAGGATCGCTTTGGCGGCTCGGCGCTCATCCTCGATCTGTTTGCGGGCCGCTCGAACCGCTCGCAGGCCGCCGGGATGGCTCAGGACCAGCCCGCGTCCGAAGTCGGACCCGCCCGCGAGGAGAGCCGCTCGGACCCGACCGGGGATGCCATTGCGGCGGCCAATGCCGTTGTCCCGCAAGCAAGCGTGGGCACGGGCAACGATCGCTTCGCCCAGCGAATCGGGTCGAAACAGACCGATGTGTCGCAGGCCCAGCAGCTGCAGAACCTGCATCGGCTTGTGCCCCAAGGCGCGATTGTCGGCGCGGTGATGGAAACCGCGCTTAATTCGGATCTGCCGGGTTATGCCCGTGCGCTGGTGACCAAGGACGTGCTGTCGTTCGATGGCTCCTCGGTGCTCATCCCCGCCGGGAGCCGGGTGATCGGCGAATATAATTCGGGGGTCGCGCAAGGCGCGAGCCGGATCTTCATCGTGTGGAGTCGGCTGATCCGCCCCGATGGGGTATCGATTGCGCTCGGCTCGCCGGCCGTAGACGAGCTTGGCCGCGGCGGGCTCGGCGGCAAGGTCAACCGCCACTTCCTGCAGCGGTTCGGCGGGGCGATCCTGCTGTCGGTCCTGACCGGCGGGATCAGCGCCGCGGCGGCCTCGATCGGCGGCGGCTCGACCATCGTCGTCAATTCGACCAACGAGGCCACCTCGCTGATCACCCAGGCTGCGCGCGGGAACGATATTCCGCCCACGATCAAGACCAACCAGGGCGTGCTGGTGCGGATTTTCGTGGCGCGCGATCTCGATTTCACTTCGGTCGGAGCAGCCCGACCGTGAACGCCCAGCCATTGCTGTTTCTGGGTGCCTTCCTCGCGCCACTGGAAGAAGCGCTAGAGCGCCCCGATGTCACCGATATTTTCGTCAACCGCCCCGGCGAACTCTGGCTCGAGACCAGCGCCGGGATCGAACGGCACGACAGTCCCGATCTGGACGATGCGGCCCTGTGGCGGCTCGCCCGGCAAATCGCCGCCGCCTCGGACCAGGGGATCAGCCGCGAGCATCCCCTGCTCGCGGCCACCTTGCCGAGCGGCGCGCGGGTGCAGATTTGCGCGCCGCCCGCGACCCGGGGGCACGTGATGGTCGCCATCCGCAAGCATGTGGTGCCCGATCTGACGCTGGCCGATTACGCCGCCAACGGCGCGTTTTCCAAAGTCGGGCATGCTGCGCTCGCGCAGCAGGCGATCGATCAGGACCTGGCGACCCAACTGGCCGATGGCGATATCGGCGGCTTTCTGGCCAATGCCGTGCGTGCGCGCAAATCGATCCTGATTTCGGGCGGCACCGCGACCGGCAAGACCACTTTGCTCAACGCAATGCTCAAGGAAGCGCCGCTCGACGAACGGCTGGTGCTGATAGAAGACACGCCCGAGGTCCAGCTCATCCACCCCAACGCGGTGGGGCTGGTCGCAGTGCGCGGCAAGCTGGGCGAAGCCTCGGTGAGTCCGGCCGACCTGCTCGAGGCAGCGCTGCGGATGCGCCCGGACCGGATCATCATGGGCGAAATCCGGGGGGTCGAAGCGCTCAGCTATCTGCGCGCGGTCAATACCGGGCATCCCGGCTCGATCAGCACGATCCACGCCAGCTCGCCAAGCGGCGCTATCGAACAACTTGCCCTAATCGTCGGCCAATCGGGCAGCGATCTGCGGCGGAGCGAGACGATTACCTATATCCGCTCGACCATCGATCTGATCGTGCAGCTGGGCCGCAGTGAGGGACAACGCCACGTCGCGGCGATTCAGTTTCCGCTGAGCCCGAACGAGGCGAGCCATTCGTCGATCGATTGATTGGTCAGCCCGGTTGTGCCCGGATCGATCGGCGGTTCGAGCAGGCTCGACCAGCGCCATATGCCCGAGCCGATCACCACCATCGTCGTGCGGCCGGGTTCGGGAATCGGGATCAGCTGCGGACCGGCAGTTTGAACTTCCTGGCACTCGGGCGGAAGCGCCTGCACGGTTTCGGTCACCACCCGCTTCAGCGCGGGGATCGGGCTTAGCGCCATGTCCATTTGCGCTTCGGGCGCGACATCGAGCCAGGCCCCGTTCCACAACATCACGGCGTCGGCCTCGGATCGGACTGCGGCGGGCAGGGCGGCAAGCTCGGCCATCGCCTCCTCATCGGCAATCAGCGCGGCGCTTACCGCGCTCGCCACTGAACAGCCGTTGCCGGTTCCGCTGCCCGAGACGGGCGGGGCCATCTCGATCGTCAGCTTCGAGGGTAGCAGGGCGACCATGCGATTGTCCGGGACCGGCGGCACGATCGTCGGCTTGGCCGGTGCATCGGGCTCTGGCACGTCTTTCGAAATGTCGATCGCCGCCAAGTTCGGAGTTCTGCGGGCCGCAGCGAAATTGCTCCCGCTCGACAGGATCCACGCCGCCAACAACAGATGGGCGGCGATGATCGCAACCATCAACGCCGCACGCCGCGCACGATACCCTGCGCCGGTCGGTCGATTGAGGAACCCGGGCGGGGCAATGCCGCAGTTTGGATCGACCGAGCGCGGTTGGAAAATGTCTAGGGAGATCACAAGTCAACCTATCACTTCCGGTCGATCACATGTGCACTACGACACATGAGCGCACCGGAAATGCAAAAAGGCGCACCGATTGCGGCGATAGCCAACCAGAAGTGGTTGACCAATGGCCCCGTCAGGGCAACGTGGCAGGGTCCGCATCACAGTGCTAGTCACTGCGAATGAGCCCAAATCCATAGCCAAGCCGCCCAGTCCGTTCCGCTACTTCAACTCCTCGTCCGAGGTGATCCGCCTGGTGGTGATGATGTATGTGAAGTCCCCGCTTAGCCTCAGGAAGGTGCTGTCAGACCAACGTGGCACATCTCGTTCTGAGGTGATAGCGGCGCAAGATGAGCCGCAAATCCAGAGCCAAAGCGCCGAGTCCGTTCCGCTATTTTAACTCGTCACCTGAGGTGATCGGCCTCGTGGTGCTGATCT
>JANOOJ010000302.1:0-11068 GCA_031421295.1 Novosphingobium sp. | reverse complement strand
AACGGCCTGTCGGTCGACGTCGAAGACTGGTTCCAGGTCGGCGCGTTCGAGAATGTGATCGATCGCGGTAGCTGGGAAGGGCTCAGCGACCGGGTCGAGCGCAATTGCGACGCGATCCTCCAGATGTTCGCCGATGCCGATGTGAAGGCGACGTTCTTCACGCTCGGCTGGGTGGCGCAGCGCCATCCCGCCTTGCTCCGCCGGATTGCCGAACAGGGCCATGAGCTGGCCAGCCACGGTTGGGACCATGCGCGGGTATTTACATTCGACAAGAAGAGCTTCGCTGCCGATCTTGAGAAAAGTCGCAAGGCGATCGAAGATGCTGGCGGGATGGCCATCACCGGCTATCGCGCGCCCAGCTTCTCGATCGATCAACGCACCCCCTGGGCCTATATGGCGCTGGCCGAAGCGGGCTATGTTTACAGCTCCAGCGTCGCGCCGATCGCGCACGACCACTACGGCTGGCGCGAGGCACCTCGCTTCGCGTTCAAGCCGTTGCCATGGTCGGATTTGATCGAAATTCCGGTGACCACCGCTGAATTTGCCGGACGTCGCCTTGCAGCGGGGGGCGGGGGCTTCTTCCGGGTGCTGCCCTATGCCTTCTCGCGCTGGGCAATCCGCCAGGTCAATCAGCGCGATGGCCGCCCGGCGGTGTTCTATTTCCACCCGTGGGAAATCGATCCCGCGCAGCCGCGCGTCACCAATGCATCGCTGCGCTCGAAGCTGCGCCACTACACCAACCTCGACGGGATGGCGGACAAGCTGCGCCAGCTTGTGGGCGAGTTCGCGTGGGGGCGGATGGACGTACTGGCGCTGCGCGAGGCTTCGGTTGCGCCAGAACTATCCGGCGAGATGGCCGCATGAACGCGCCCTTCCTTGGCGCTGCGGCGCAATGCCGGGTGGTGGATCTTGCCGAGCCGGGGGAAGCCCTCCGGCTCGAAGCCTTTGTTGCGCGGCATCCCGATGGCACCCCATTCCACCGCCCGGCCTGGCTGCAAGCAGTGGCGGTCGGCACTGGCAACAATGCACTGGCGCTGGTCGCCGAGCGACGCGGTGAAGTGCAGGCCTATCTCCCGCTAAACGAAATCCATTCGCCGATCTTCGGGCGCATGCTCGCTTCGAGCGGCTTCGCGGTCGGCGGGGGAATGCTGAGCCGCGACGATGTATCGACCGACCGTCTGTTCGCAGTGCTGGAAGAGCTGGCGCTGCGCCGTTCCTGCCCGGCTATCGAACTGCGCGGTGGGGTACTGCCGACGGAACGCGCCGGGTGGAAAATTCGCCACGATTCGCACTGCGGATTCGTCGCGCCGCTGGCTCTCGACGATGAAGCGCAATTGCTCGCCGTCCCGCGCAAGCAGCGCGCCGAAGTGCGCAAGGGGCTGGCGAACGAGCTGACAATCGAAGCTGGCAGCGGGGCTAGCGACCGCGCCGCGCATTACGCGGTCTATTCCCAAAGCGTCCGCAACCTTGGCACCCCGGTATTCCCGCGCAGCCTGTTCGATGCGGTACTCGACCGGTTCGGTAGCGACGCCGACATCCTGACTGTGCGCAGCAACGGTGCAGCGGTCGCCAGCGTGCTGTCGCTTTATCACGGCGGTGCGGTCATGCCCTATTGGGGCGGCGGAACCCGCGCCGCGCGCCTTTTGCGCGCCAATGACGTGATGTATTATTCGCTGATGCTCCACGCCCGCCAACGCGGCTGCGAGAGCTTCGATTTCGGGCGCTCCAAGACCGGCAGCGGCGCTTATGATTTCAAGCGCAACTGGGGCTTCGAACCCGAGCCGCTCGGCTATGCGCAATGGACCGCGCCCGGCACGCAGGCGCGCGACGCCGATCCGACCAGCGACAGGCACTCGGCGAGCATCGCATTATGGCAGCGCCTGCCGCTGGCCGTGGCTAATCGCCTGGGCCCGCTGATTGCGCGGGGGCTCGGCTGATGTCCGAGACGCTGTTCATCTCGCACCGGATTCCGTTTCCGCCTGATCGCGGTGACAAGATCCGCTCGCATCATATCCTCAAGCGGCTCGCTGCGCGGGGTCCGGTGCATGTTGCAACCTTTGCCGACGATGATGCCGATTTCGATGAGGAAGCGGAACTCGCGATTGCCGTGCGCAGCTATAAGTTGGTCCGCCGCTCGACCCCGCTGGTCGTGGCCGGGATCAAAAGCCTGTTGCGCGGCGAACCGGTGAGCTTGCCCGCCTTCTACAGCGACAAGCTGGCCCGATATGTCGTCGCTACGCTCGCGCAGCACCCGATCGATACCATTTATGTCTTCTCCGGCCAGATGGGGCAATATGTTCCCGAGGATTTCGCGGGCCGCGTGATTGTCGATTTCGTCGACGTCGATTCGGTTAAATTCGAAGCCTACGCGTGGCAAAATCGGGGTGTCGAGCGGTGGATCCATGCCCGCGAAGCGCGATTGCTCCAGCGGGAAGAAGCGCGGCTGGCGGCCCGCGCCGAAACCAGCCTGCTGATCTCGGCACAGGAAGCGGCTTTGTTCGCCGCACGCCTTCCTGCGGTTCAGCGCATGGCATCGGACATTCGCGTCGTCGGGAACGGTATCGATGCCGATTTTTTCAACCCCGCCGACACCACATCCGAGCCGCGCCTTGCCCACATGCCGGGACCGCGGCTCATTTTCACCGGGCAGATGGACTATCCGCCCAACATCACTGCGGCTTTGCGACTGGCGCAAATTATCCTGCCGCTGGTCCAACGCGAACTGCCCGAGGCCAGCTGCCATATCGTCGGGCGGAATCCGGATGAGGACTTGCTCGCGCTTCATGGCAAGCAGGGCTGCCACGTCTGGGGCCGGGTCGATGACATCCGCCCCTGGCTCAGCGCTGCGACGCAAGCGGTCGTCCCGCTCGAGATCGCGCGCGGCGTGCAGAACAAGGTGCTCGAGGCGATGGCGATGGGCCTGCCGGTGGTGCTGACCAGCGGCGCGGCCAACGGCATTCCGGCCACGGGGGGCAAAGATTTTGCAATCGCCGACAGCGACGAAGCGATTGCCGCGCAAATTGTCGCACTGCATCGCGATCCTGCCGCCGCCGCAGCTATGAGCACCGCCGCGCGCAACTTCGTGGTCGAGCAGCAAAGCTGGCAAGCCGCGCTGGCCCCGCTGGACAAGCTGCTGGACGCGCCAAACCCGCCGGTCCGTCATGCCGCCTGAAGCCCTGGTTGCGCCAGCCCAATCCGGGCCGCTCGCGCTCAGCCCGGCGTGGCACTCGGCGCTGGTCCGGCTCGGCGGGGCATGGCTATTCCTGCTGCTGGTGTTTCATGCCGACTGGCTGGCGATGGCCGATCAGTGGTGGAACAGTTCGACCTACAACCACATCCTGCTCGTTCCTGCGATCGTCGGCTGGCTGATTTGGCTGCGCGCACCGCAAATCTTGCAGCTTGCACCGCAGCCTTGGTCGCCGGGAATAGTGGCCATTGCCGGAACCGCGCTGGTCTGGGTGCTGGGGGCATTTTCGGGGCTGTCGCTGGCGCAGCAGGCGGGTGCCGTGGCACTGCTCCCGGCCAGCGCCTTGCTGCTGCTCGGCCCGCGCGTCTGCGCTGGCCTGGCGTTTCCGCTCGGCTATATGGCGTTCCTCGTGCCGTTCGGGGACGAGCTGGTGCCCCCGCTGCAGATGATCACTGCCAAGCTGACGATCGCGCTGACGCATCTCAGCGCCATCCCAGCCGCGATCGACGGGGTGTTTATCGATACCCCGGCCGGTCTGTTCGAGGTCGCCGAGGCGTGCTCGGGCGTGAAGTTCCTTATCGCGATGATCGCCTTTGGGGCGCTGGTTGCCAATGTCTGCTTCCGCAGCTGGCGGCGGCGCGCAGCATTTCTGACCTTTGCGGTGATCGTCCCGATCCTCGCCAACGGCGTGCGGGCGTGGGGGACGATCTACGTCGCGCAGTTCAAGGGCGCGGCCTATGCTGGCGGGTTCGATCATATCGTTTACGGCTGGCTGTTTTTTGCGGTGGTGATTGTGCTGGTGATCGCGGGCGCGTGGCGGTTTTTCGATCGTTCGCCCGACGATCCGATGCTCGATTCCGCGGCGCTGAATGCCTCGCCACTGCTGCGTCGGCTCGAGCGGTTCGCCATCGCGCCCTTCGCCGCGCTGGGTGCTATTGCGCTGACCGGGTTCGCCGCGCAGGGCTGGGCTGCGGCAGCGGATCGCCTGTCCGCGCCGATCCCGGCGCAGGTGTTCCTCCCCGATGTTCCAGGCTGGCAGCGGATCGACTACGCGCCCGCCGTGTGGTGGGAACCGCGCGCCGCCGGGGCCGATCATCGCTTGCTCGGCAGCTACCGCGACAAGGCGGGCAGGCGCGTCGATGTGTTCTTCGCGCTTTATACCGCGCAGGACGAAGGACGCGAGGCGGGCGGCTTCGGCGAAGGCGCTCTGCGGCCCGACAGCGCCTGGTCATGGCTCTCGCCGGGTTCGCCCGCAGCGCACGCCCACACCGACCGGTTGCGGGCCGAGGGCCGGGTTACCCGGGTCGCCGAAACCTATTATCGCACCGGCGCGCTGCTCACCGGGAGCAACGCCCGGCTCAAGCTTGCCAATATGTGCGACCGGCTGTTGCTGCGCGAACATCCCACGATGCTGCTGATCCTTTCGGCCGAGCAGCAGCCGAATCATCCCAACGAACCCGCGCTCGAAGCGTTTCGCAAGTCGGCCGGGCCGCTCGACACCTGGATGGACCGCATCGCAGGCGTCGGCTAGGGCGACGGCGTAATGTGCGGGATCGCGGGGCTTTTTCATCTCACCACGCCGAAGCCGGTCGATCCGGCGCGGGTCGAGCGGATGTGCGACGCGATTGCGCATCGCGGACCCGACGGCTCGGGGGTCTGGACCGCGCCCGGAGTCGGGCTGGGCCACCGCCGGCTGTCGATCATCGACGTTGCCGGATCGCCGCAGCCGATGGCCTCGACCGATGGCCGCGCGATGCTGGTGTTCAACGGCGAAATCTACAATTACCGCGAGCTGCGCGAGGAACTGCGCGCGGGTGGTGCGAGCTTCCATACCGACGGCGATAGCGAGGTGATCCTCGCCGCGTGGCAGCGCTGGGGGACCGGCTGCCTGCCGCGTCTTCACGGCATGTTCGCCTTCGCGATCTACGATCTGGCCGAGCGCACGTTGTTCTTGGCGCGCGACCGGCTGGGGGTGAAGCCGCTGTTCACGGCGCGGCTGAGCGATGGCAGCCTGGCCTTTGGGTCCGAGCTCAAGGCGCTGCTCGCCCACCCGCTGCTGCGGCGCGAGATCGATCCGCTGGCGGTCGAGGATTACCTGGCATGGGGCTATGTCCCCGATCATCGCTCGATCCTCAAGGGGGTCGAGAAACTGGCTGCGGGGCACTATCTGCTGCTGCGCCACGATGGGCCCGCGCCGCGCAGCGTCCAGTGGTGGGACATTTCGTTCGCGGATCGCCGCACGGGCAGCGCCGCCGATCTCGAAGCGGAGTTGCTGCATTTGCTGCGCCAGGCGGTGACCTCGCGGATGGTGGCCGATGTGCCGCTCGGCGCGTTTCTATCCGGCGGGGTCGATAGTTCGAGCGTCGTCGCGCTGATGGCGGAGAACAGCACTTCGCCGGTCAAGACCTGCAGCATCGGCTTCGATGTCGCCGCGCTCGACGAGACCGGCTACGCCGAGCAGGTCGCCCAGCGTTTCGCCACCGATCACCGCAGCCGCCGGGTCTCGCCCGACGATTTCGGCGCGGTCGATACGCTGGCGGCGATGTTCGACGAGCCGTTCGCCGATGCCTCGGCGCTGCCGACCTGGCGCGTCTGCCAGCTGGCGCGCGAGACGGTGACCGTGGCGCTCTCTGGCGACGGCGCCGACGAGGCCTTTGCCGGTTATCGCCGCCACGCCTTCCAGCATGGCGAGGACCGGCTGCGCGGAATCCTGCCGCAATCGGTTCGCGGGCCATTGTTCGGCGCGCTGGGTGCGGCCTATCCCAAGGCCGACTGGGCTCCGCGTCCGCTGCGCGCCAAAACTACGCTGCTGTCGCTCGCCGCGAGCAGCGAGGAGGGCTATGCCCGCGCGCTGTCGGTGATTCCGCCCGAGCTGCGCGAGACGCTCTATTCGCCCGAATATCTGCGTCTGCGCGGCGATTACCGGGCCGAGGAGCCGTTCGAAGCGGTGATGCGCGCCGCGCCCGCCCGTTCGGGGCTGGACCGGGCGCAATATGCCGATCTCAAGTTCTGGTTGCCCGGAGATATCCTGACCAAGGTCGATCGCACCAGCATGGCGGTAAGTCTCGAAGCGCGCGAGCCGCTGCTCGATCACCGGCTGGTCGAATTTGCCGCGACCTTGCCCGAAGGGCTGCGCTTGCGGCGCGGGCACGGCAAGTGGCTGCTCAAGAAGACCATGGAGCGCAACCTGCCGCCCGACATCCTCTACCGCCAGAAGCAGGGCTTCGTCACCCCAATTGCCCAATGGTTTCGTGGGCCGCTCGCTGAAACCGCGCGCGGGATCGGCGCGAGCGCAGCGCTGGCGCGAACCGGCTGGTTCGATGCCCAGCGGCTCGGCGCACTGGCCGAAGCGCATATTGCGGGCCGCGCGGACCATTCGCGGCTGCTGTGGCAACTGCTCATGCTCGACCGTTCGCTGGCGCAATTGGGGATCGTGCGCTGACACTGCCTTGACCGCTGCCCGGCTTAGGATACTTAGCCATTGGGGGCGCACGTAGCTGCGCCGGGGAGAAGTCGATGGGGTCGCAGCCTGAAACTGCCAAGCCGAACAAACGGTTGCGGATCGGGCTGGCGGTGCTCGTCATCGCCGCTGCGGTCTATTTCGCCGGTCGCGCGCTGGGCTGGTGGGGCGCTGCCGACGACGACGGCGGGTTCAAGCTCTATGGCAATGTCGAGATCCGCGAAGTCCAACTTGGCTTCCGGGTCGGCGGGCGGATCGAGCAACTGCTGGTCGATGAGGGTGATCGGGTGACGGCGGGACAATCGCTCGCGCGGCTCGATACCCGTCCGCTGCGCGATCGCCTCGCCACCGCCGATGCCCGGCTCGACGCCGCCGCCGCCGGGGCTGCGCGCGATGTGAATGGCAGTCGTCCGCAGCAAATCCGTGAGGCCGAGGCAGCGCTGGCCGATGCGCAGGCCGCGCTGGGCGAAAGCCGCCGCCTGCACGAACGCCGCGCCGCGCTGCTCGCCAAGGGCTTCATCAGCCGCGCCGATTACCAATCGAGCGAGGCCGGGTTGACCGCTGCCAATGCCCGCGTTTCCGCCGCGCGCGCCGGGCTGTCGTTGACGCAGGAAGGCACACGGACCGAGGACAAGGCGGTCAGCGCCGCCAATCGCGATGCGGTTTCGGCCGAGCGCCGCGCGGTCCAAACCGACCTTGCCGATACCGAATTGCAGGCGCCCGAAGCAGGGCAAGTGTTGACCCGGGCGCGCGAGGCCGGGGCGATTGTCCAGCCGGGCGAGACCGTTCTCACAGTGGCGCTGACCCAACCTGTCCGCGTCCGAGCCTATGTCGCCGAGCCCGATCTGCCCAAGGTTCGCCCGGGCATGAAAGTCTCGGTGCGGGTCGATGGCAGTGTCAAACGCTGGCCCGCAGTAATCGGCTACATCGCCCCGGTTGCCGAGTTCACCCCCAAAACCGTCCAGACCGAGCAATTGCGCGCCGATCTGGTCTATCGCCTGCGCCTGACCGTCCAGGACCCCAAGGGCGAGCTGCGCCAAGGCCAGCCGGTGACCGTGCTGGTCACCTCTCCCGCCGAACCGCGCTGAGAGCTGCCGCGCATGGCCGCCGACCCGCTGATCCGGCTGGCGGGCGTCACCAAGCGCTTCAAGGGCGGCCGCAAGGCACCCGATACCGTGGCACTCGACGCTATTTCGTTCGAACTGCCGCGCGGGCGCTTGCTCGGACTGGTTGGACCCGATGCGGCGGGGAAGACGACGCTGCTGCGTATCCTTGCCGGGCTGGTGAAGGCCGATGCCGGGGAAGTCGAAGTTCTTGGCGCGCCCATCGGCCAGCTGGATCGCGGGCAGATCGGTTACATGCCCCAAGGCGGGGCGCTCTATGGCGAATTGTCCGTCCGGCAGAACTTGGAACTTTACGCCCGGCTCCGCGGGGTGGAGCCGTCACAGAACCCCGAGCGGATCGAGCAGCTCTATCGCCTGACCGGTCTGTCGGAATTCCGCGAGCGCAGCGCAGGCCGGCTTTCGGGCGGGATGCGGCAGAAGCTGGCGATGGCTTGCGCGGTGGTCGCTGCGCCGCCGCTGATGCTGCTCGATGAGCCCTCGGTCGGGGTCGATCCGGTCTCGCGCCGCGAAATCTGGCAATTGGCGCGCGAACTGGCGGGGCCGGAGAGCTGCGTGGTTTGGGCGACCAGCATCCTTGAGGATGCGGCGCAGTGCGACGAGATACTGCTGCTGCACGAAGGACATATCCGGTTCAGCGGGGCGGCGGCGGGACTGGCGGAGATTGCCGCAGGTCGCAGCTTTGTGCGACCTCTGGCCGCTACCAATCGCCGAGGCGCACTGCGCGAGGTGCTTGAGCACCCGGAGATTGTCACCGGCGGGATCGAGGGCGAGCAGTTGCGGGTTCTGGCGCGTTCGACCAAGCCGCCCGTCGGCACTGGCTGGGCGCCTGTTCCGGCCAAGCCCGACGACGGCTTCGCCGCGCTGCTCGACGATGGCGTGCCCTTGGGCGAGAGCGCGGTCGCAACAGCATTCCCGCTGCGCGAACACGGCGACGAAGCGCGCGCGGCTATCGCGGCGATCGGCCTGACCAAGCGTTATGGCGATTTCACCGCCGCCAACGACATCAGCTTTACCGTCCGTCCCGGCGAGATATTCGGCCTGCTCGGCCCCAACGGTGCGGGCAAATCGACCACTTTCCGGATGCTGTGCGGTTTGCTGACCCCCACCAGCGGGCGCGGGGCGGTGGCGGGGAGGGACCTGCAATCGGCGCGAACCAGCGCGCGGCAGGCGATGGGCTATATGCCGCAGAAGTTCGCGCTTTATGGCGATCTCACCGTGGCTGCGAATTTGCGGTTTGTGGCCGGAGCTTACGGATTGGGTCGCGCGGACGCGCAGCTGGCGATCGATCGCGCGCTCGCCGCTCTGTCGCTTGAGCCTTATTGGACCGCCGAGACCGGCACGCTACCGCTGGGCATCAAGCAGCGCCTGTCACTCGCCGCCGCAGTGCTGCACACCCCGCCGGTGCTGTTTCTCGATGAGCCGACCTCGGGCGTCGATCCGCTGGTTCGGCGCGAATTCTGGCATCATATCAACGCGATTGCCGAACGCGGCGTGGCGGTGCTGGTCACCACGCATTTCATGGACGAAGCCGAAAACTGCGACCGGCTGCTGCTGATCAACCAGTCGGAAGCGATTGCTCAGGGCACGCCCGGAGAACTGCGGCGCGGCATTGCGCGCGGTGGGGCAATGCCCAGTCTCGAACAAGCGTTCATCGCCCTGATCGAAGCGCAGCGCGCCTTGGTGATGGCATCGGCATGAGTGCGGGCGGCTTCAGGCGCGCTGCGGCGATCCGGGCCAAGGAATGGGCGCAGGTCTGGCGCGATCCATCGACCTTCGGGCTGGTCGTGCTGATGCCGTTGTTGCTGATCTTCCTGTTCGGCAGCGCGGTCTCGCTCGATACGCATGGCACGCGTATCGGGCTGGTCGATCACGATCGCTCGCGTGCCTCGCGCAGCCTTGCCGCAACGATTGCCGACAACCGCTATTTCGCAGTGACCGAGGCGCATGCGATTGCGCCGCTCAAAGCGCAGCTCGAAGCGGGCAAGCTGCGCGGCATTCTCGTGATTCCCGATGGGTTTGAGCGCGGGCTGGCAACGCGCCATCCGATCGACCTGCAGCTCATCACCGACGGCTCGCAGCCCAACACCGCCGCCTTCCTGACCGGCCACGCCCGCGGTGCGCTGGCGGGATGGCGCGACGCGCAGGCGCGCGAACGCGGGATCGCCGTCGAACCGGCGCTCAGTCTGCTGCCGCGCTTTCAATATAACCCGGGGCTGGATAGCCGCTTCATGCTCGTGCCCGGCGCAATCGCCATCGTCATGGCGATGATCGGCAGCCTGCTGACCGCGCTGATCATGGCGCGAGAATATGAGAGGGGGACGATGGAGGGGCTGCTCTCGACCCCGATCTCGATCCCCGCGCTGGTGCTCAACAAGCTGGTTCCGTATTTCGTGCTGGGGCTGGCCTCGACGGGGATTTGCGTGGCCTTTGCGGTGTTCTTCTACGATCTGCCGTTCCGCGGCTCGATCCTGGCGCTGTTCGTCATATCGGCATCGTTCCTCACCGCCGTGCTGGGGCAGGGCTTGCTGATTTCCGCCGCGACCAAGAACCAGTTCGTCTCGACCCAGTTCGCGCTGCTCTTGGGTTTCCTGCCCTCGCTGCTGCTGTCGGGCTTCCTGTTCGAAATCGATTCGATGCCCCAGCCGATCCAGTGGCTGACTTACATCGTTCCCGCGCGCTATCTGATCCCCTCATTGCAAAGCGTGTTCGTGGTCGGCGATGTGTGGAAGCTGTTCCTGCCCAACATCGCGATCCTGCTGAGCTTCGGGGCGTTTTTCTTCTTCCGCGTGATGCGCGCAATCACCCGGACAATTGCCTGATGACCTGGCTCACCAGAATGACGGCAATGGCGCTCAAGGAGCTCAAGGTGGTGCTGCTCGACAAGCGCGCGCGCACCACGCTGATCCTCTCGCCGATCATCCAGCTGGCGCTGTACGGGCTAGCGACCACGCTGGAGGTCAAGAACATCGACGTGGGGGTGGTCAATCGCGATGCCGGGATTGCTTCCGAGCGGTTCCTTGCCGCGCTTGATGGCGGCCGCAATGTGCGGACCATGCACTACTATCCAACCACCGCCGCGCTGGCCGAAGCGATCGAGCACCGCCGGGTGATTGCCGGAGTGGTGCTGCCGCCCGACCTTTCCAACCGCGTGGCGCGCGGCCAGACCGGCGAGATCGGGGTGCTGCTAGACGGGCGGCGGATCAACGCCGCGCAAATCGTCAGCGGCTATCTTGGCGAAATGGCAAGCCGCACCGGAGCCGAACTCAGGCCAGTATCCCGACCCGCCGGCCCGCAGAT
>JANOOJ010000301.1:0-7042 GCA_031421295.1 Novosphingobium sp. | reverse complement strand
GCCCGTCCGGCGCAAATCCTCGAAGCGGTAGGGCGCAACCTCGGCGTCATAAGGGGCCATCATCGCCGCGACCGAGGGGAACCCGGCGTCTTCGAGCCGGACGAAGACGAAGCCTCGCCAGACTTCCAGCGATACCGGCTTCAAGCCGTTTTCTTCGAGCTTCAGCGCCGGATAGTCCGAACGCATCGGCACGCCCGAGAGTCGTCCGTCGGTCTCGTAGGTCCAGGCGTGATACGGGCAGACCAGCTTGCGCGCGCAGCCGACCGGGCCTTCGACCAGCCGCATTGCGCGGTGGCGGCAGACGTTGGTGAAGGCGCGCAGCACGCCGTCGTCGCCGCGGATCACGATCACACTTTCGCCCAGATAATCGAGCGTGCGGTAGTCGCCGGGTTGGGGGATGTCGCTGGCGTGGCAGACGATCTGCCACGACGGCCGAACCACCCGGTCCATCTCGACCCCGAAGAATTCGGGATCGGTGTAGAGCCAGCCCGGCAGGCTCCAGTCCGCATCCGCATCGGGGGCACCGGCTGTGGCAACGATGGCGGATTGTTGGGTCATTTGCTCAATGTAGGGATCAGGCTGAGGAAGTAGGTTATCCCCGGTGCGGTGTTCGACAGCGCGATGCGTTCGTTGAGGCCGTGGCTGAACTCGTCCGTATCCTTGTTGAACAGTGGGCTGGCACCGTAGCTCGGTACACCTTTGGAGCGGAACCACATCGAATCCGAAGCGCCCGACGATTGCGTCGGGATGATCGGCACCCCGGGGAACGCTGCCGCCATCGCCTTGGCCACGGCAGCGGTAAAGTCGGCGCGCATTGGCGAGGCATCGTTGGGCACCGAACCCTCTGTGACGTCACTGAACTTGACCTGCGGCACGTCGGCCACCCGCGCCAGCTCCGCCATCACAGCGGCCGGGGCGTTGCCGGGAAAGATGCGGCAATTGATGTTGGCGGTGGCCCGCTGCGGCAGCGCGTTTTCGGCATGGCCGCCGCTCACCAGCGTGGTCACGCAGGTTGTCCCGGTTTTGCCGACGTAGGAGGTTCCGCGCAGCACCGCGAGCGCCGCCGTATCGTTCGCATCGGCAGCGAAGCCGCGCATCGCGGCGGCGACCCGGGCGTCGGGCTCGAAAGCGGCGGCCTTGGCGAAATAGGCCGTGGTGATCGGATTTTGCTGGGGTTTGAAGCGATAGGCCCCGATCCGGGTGAGCGCGGTGGCCAATTGAACGATCGCGTTTTCGTCGCGCGGCCACGAGCTGTGCCCGCCGGGGTTGGTCACTTCCAGCCGGAAATCGGCGTAGGTTTTCTCGGCCCCGTCCCAGGTCCAGAACGTCGGCTTGCCGCTGGTCTCATCGAGCGTGCCGCCGCCGCCATCGATATTGATCACCAACTCCGCGCCCTTGAGCCGCTCGGCGATGATTGCGCTGGTCTTCATCGTCGTCTCCTCGTCACCCGAGAACTCGAGGATGATACTGCGTTTGGGGCGGAAGCCCTGGCGGCGCAGTACGATCAGCGAAGCGACGGTCAGCGCCGCACTGTATTTCATATCGCTCGCCCCGCGCCCGTAAAGCAGGCCGTTCTCCACCACCGGGGTGAAGGGATCGCGCTGCCAGTCGGCGGGTTTGGCTTCGACCACATCCATGTGCCCGGAGATCACCAGCGGTTTGAGCCGCGCATCGCTCCCCGGCCATGTCGCAATCAGATAGGCCGTATCGTCGAGCGGAGTAATCTCGACCTGCGCATCGGTCCAACCCGCCGCCAGCAAATTGCGCTTGACCACTTGCAGGGCATCGCCGGTCCGGTTGCCCGGGCCGCGGACCGAACGGATGGCGATCAATTCCTTGGCGAGTTCCAGCGTCTGGGCTTCGGCGGCAGGATGCGACGCGGGCTTGGCCGCAGCGGGAACGCTTAGAGCTAATGCGAGTAGGACTGCGACCGACTTTTTCATGCGAATCTCCTTGGCTTCCCCGGCTTAGCCGGTAAGCGCCGCGAAGGTGAACCGCGAATGTCGCGGGTGGCCTATCCCGATCAGCCGGAGCCCCGATGCAACTCGATATTTCCGTGCAGCTCGATCTGGTCCTGCCGGAGCCGACCGACTTCCTGCTGCAGATCGAGGCCGCGCCGCTCCCCGAACAGCAGCTCATTTCGGCGCATATCGACCTGTCGCCCACGCTGCATTTTGCGCGGGTGCCCGGACAGGACGAGATCGGCGACCGCATCTGGCTGCGCGCCGAGGGCCGCTTTGCAATCCGGTATCGCGGCCGCATGGGGATCGAGCGGCATCTGGCCGAAGTGGCCAGCCTGGCAGCGCTGCCCCCGCACCGGTTGCCGGGCGAGACGGTCCAGTATCTGATGGATTCGCGCTATTGCCCGGCCGACAGCTTTCAGTCCTTCGTCAATGCCGAGTTCGGTGCACTGCAGGGTGGAACCCGGATCATGGCAATGCGCGACTGGATCGCCGCGAACTTCACTTACGCCCCGGGATCGAGCCACTCGGCCACCACCGCGCTGGAAAGCTTCGTCGAACGGCGCGGCGTGTGCCGCGATTACGCCCATGTCCTGATCACGCTGGCGCGCGCTTCGGCCATCCCGGCACGCTATGCCAGCGTCTATGCCCCCGGCGTCACCCCGCAGGATTTCCACGCCGTAGCCGAAATATTCCTCGCCGACCCGGAAGGCCCCGGCGGGAGATGGCATCTGGTCGATGCCACCGGCATGGCCGAGGCAGGCGAAATGGCCAAGATCGGGATCGGCCGCGACGCCGCCGATGTCAGCTTCCTGTCGTCATACGGTCCGGTCGGAATCGATCTGCAAACGATCTCGGTCACCGTCGTCTAGGCAAATTGCACCGATTTCTGCCGATTGTTGGCTTAGGACGATTTTTACCCGTCGCTGGTAAATGATTGCGCAAGCAAGACGGGTTGAATTGCATGGTCAGTAAATTCGCGGCGCTGCGGCCGGCGGTCGCGCCGGAATTGCGTGATTGGGTCGATAATCGGCTGATCAGCGCACATATCCGCATGGTCAAGCCACTGGTGCTCGGCACGCTGCTCAACGCCGCGATGATCGTCATCGGCCTGTGGAGCCAGGTGCCGCCAAGCTACCTCGCCTTGTTCGGCAGCTATGTAGTTGGCGCCTCGGTTCACCGGCTGTGGCTCGCGCAAGGCATTGCGCGCGGCCGCCGCCAGAAACGCACCGAGAAGATGCTAGACGCATTCCAGCTCAACAGTTGGTGGCTTGGGCTCACCTTCGGAGTGTCCTTCGCCTGGTGGTTCCCGCACCTCGGGCCGATCGGACAGGTGCTGGTCGCGGTCTGCGCGATGACCCAGATCGCCGCCGCCGCCTATATGGTGCGAACCCTGCCGCGCTCGGCTGCAATCTATATCGGCACGCAGGCGCTCGGCGTGACGCTGGGCCTCGCGCAGATCGGGTCGCTGCAGGCCCTCGCCACAATGGCGGTGCTACTGGCTGCGAGCGGCTTGCTGATACGCATGGCCTATACCGCCTGCGACCTGTTCGTCACCCGCATCCTCAGCGACCGCGAGCTCGGCGCAGCGGTCCGCACGGTCAAGCTGCTGCTCAACGAATATGAGGAAAGCGGGTCCGACTGGTTGTTCGAGCTGGACCGCGATGGCTGCCTGCACGGGGTTTCAACCCGCTTTGCCAGCGCGCTGGGTGAGCCGGTGACGCGGCTCGAGGGCCGCCGGTTCGAAACGCTGTTTGTCCCCAACCCCAGCCGCGATGCCTTGGTCAGCGCGATCGGCGAGAGGCGCCCGTTGCGTGCCGAGACGCTGGCACTGACAGCTCCACCGGAGGGCGAAGCGACCCGCTGGTGGTCGGTCAGCGGCCGACCCTGCTATTTTTCGGCCGAAGATCGCGTCGCTTTCCGCGGCGTGATCTCCGATGTCACCAGCCAGCGACTGGCCGAAAGCCGGGTCCACCACATGGCCCATTTCGATTCGCTCACCGGCCTGCCCAACCGCGCGCTGTTCAACCAGACCCTGGCCGAACTGCTCGACGAGCGCGAGGATTCAGCCCAACTGGCGCTGCTGCTGGTCGATGCCGATCACTTCAAGACCGTCAACGACATGTTTGGCCATCCGGCGGGTGACGCGTTCCTCCGCGCCATGGCCGAGCGGATGACCGCAGCCTTGCGCGACAGTGGCCTTGGCGGCGACCAGCCGCTGATCGCCCGGCTCGGCGGCGACGAGTTCGGCATCGTCATCGCGGGTGAGGATACTTGCGACAAGGCGGTACGATTCGCAGCAGTGCTGGTCGAAGCAATGAGCGAGGCCTATTCGATCGATGGCCACGAAATCAATGGCGGGGTCAGTATCGGGATCGCCCTCGCCCCCTATCATGCCGCGCTCAAGCAGCAACTCCTCTCCAACGCCGACATCGCGCTTTACGCTGCCAAAAACGGCGGGCGCGGAAACTGGGAAATGTTCGAGCCCGGGATGGATGCCGCCCTCCACGAACGCCACACGCTGTCGCGCGATTTGCGCCACGCCGTTGGCAACGGCGAGCTGCGGCTGTTCCTCCAGCCGCTGGTCGATGTCGAGACCGAGGCGATGACCGGCTACGAAGCGCTGCTGCGCTGGGAACACCCCGAACGCGGGCTGATCGCGCCCGACAACTTCATCCCGCTCGCCGAGGAAACCGGCCTGATCGTGCCGATCGGCGAATGGGTGATCCGCACCGCCTTCGCCGAAGCCGCCAGCTGGGACAGCGACCAGACCATCGCCATCAATCTCTCGCCGGTCCAGCTCGGCAGCCCCAATCTGCTGCCGGTGATCGTCAACGCGCTGGCCGCGAGTGGACTCGATCCCGCGCGAATCGAATTCGAAATCACCGAAGGCGTGCTGCTCCACAATTCGGACGCCAATATCGAGATTCTAAACCGCCTGCACGAACTGGGCCTCAAGGTCGCGCTCGACGATTTCGGGACCGGCTACGCCTCTCTCAACTATCTGCTCACCTTCCCGTTCGACAAGATCAAGATCGACCGGCGCTTCGTCAGCGAGATGGGTACGCGCGAGGAATCGGACGCGATTGTCGGCGCGGTGATCGAACTGGCCAACAAGCTGGGGATGTGCACGCTGGCCGAAGGGGTGGAAGAGCCCGAACAGCTCGCGCGTCTCAAGGCACAGGGCTGCCAGATGGTGCAAGGCTGGCTGTTCGGCAAGGCGCTGCCCTCGGCCGAATACCATCCCAATGTGCTGCGCGCGATCGAAGTCGTCGCCCCGCCCACGGCCTCGCTCGGCAGGCCGCAGAAATCGGCCAAGTCGCAATCGTATTCACGCCGCAAGGCAGGCTGAAACGCGCGCCCGCGCACTGGCGCGGCACCCCCACGACTGCTAATCGCGCTGGCAGGGCAAGTGTCGCCCGGCCGCGTGGAGGTAATGCATGAGCTTTACAGCGGACCGTCTGCTGCTGTTCGGCGCGACCGGGGATCTGGCGCAGCGCATGCTCCTGCCCTCGCTCTGCGCGCTGCATGCCGACAAGCTGGTTGCCGAAGACCTTCAGATCATCGGTACTGCCCGGCACAAATTCGACGATCTTGGCTATCGCAATTTCGCTCGCGAAGCGCTCGAGAAGTTCCTGCCTGCGGAACGCCGCGGCAGCATGGCGACCTTCCTCAACCGGCTGCACTACCAGCCGCTCGACGCCAACGATATTGCCGGGTTCGATGCCCTGGCCGCCAAAGTGGGCGCAACCGAAGATGGCCTGGCCATCTTCCTGTCGACCGCGCCAAGCCTGTTCGAGCCGACCATCGCCGGTCTGGTTGCCAGCGGACTGGCGGGAGAAGAGGTGCGGATCGGGCTCGAAAAGCCGCTCGGTACCGATCTCGCCTCCAGCTGCGAGATCAACGATGCCGTGGCGCAGGCCTTTCCCGAGGAGCGCACCTTCCGGATCGACCATTATCTGGGCAAGGAAACGGTCCAGAACCTGCTGGCGCTGCGCTTTGCCAACATCATGTTCGAGCCGCTGTGGAACGCGGCCCATATCGATCATGTGCAGATCACCGTGGCGGAAACCGTGGGGCTTGAAGGCCGCGTCGGCTTCTACGATGGTGCAGGCGCGCTGCGCGACATGGTCCAGAACCACATGCTCCAGCTGCTCGCGCTGGTGGCGATGGAGCCGCCCGCCAGCTTCGACGCGACCGCGGTGCGCGATGAAAAGGTCAAGGTGCTACGCTCGCTGCGCCGGGTCGGGCCTGCTGAAACCGTGATCGGGCAGTACCGCGCAGGTGCGATTCTGGGCCAGGCGGTGCCCGGCTACGACGACGAGCTGGGCCGGGATTCGGACACCGAAACCTTCGTGGCGATCAAGGCCCATGTCGATAACTGGCGCTGGAAGGGCGTGCCGTTCTATCTGCGCACCGGCAAGCGCCTGCCCCAGCGCGCGACCGAGATCGTGGTCAACTTCCGGGCCGTGCCGCACTCGATCTTCGCCGGAAAGGGAGCGACGACCGTGCCGAACCGGCTGGTCATCGGCATCCAGCCCGAAGAAAACATCACCCTGTCGCTGATGGCCAAACTTCCGGGACTAGATCGCGGCGGCATCCGACTGCGCTCGGTGCCGCTCGACATCCGCATGGCCGACGCCTTTGCCGGGCCGACCAAGCGGATCGCCTACGAACGCCTGTTGCTCGACTTGGTCGAAGGAGATCAGACGCTGTTCGTGCGGCGCGACGAGGTTGAGGCGCAATGGGACTGGATCGACGCGATCCGCAGCGGTTGGACCGAAAACGGCATGCGGCCCAAGTCTTACACCGCAGGTAGCTGGGGTCCATCTGCGGCCATCGCGCTGGCCGAACGCGACGGGGTGACGTGGCATGAGTAGGACAGAACCGCCCCTCTCCCTTGGCGGGAGAGGATACGAAGACTTGGCAGCTTGCCGCCTAGCCAAGTCTATTCTCTCCCGCGAGGGGAGAGAGGCATGTTGAACCCCGTCGTCGAACGCGTCACCGCCCGCATCATCGAAAAGTCTCGCGATTCGCGCCGCCGCTACCTCGCGCTGATGGACCGCGAGAGCGAGCGCCAT
>JANOOJ010000300.1:0-2928 GCA_031421295.1 Novosphingobium sp. | reverse complement strand
ACTTCGGGGATCAGTCATCTGCTCCACGGCAATATCGATCAGCGTCTGTTTTTCCGTCTGCTCATTCCCGGCGTGATCGGCGGGGTGACCGGAGCCTATATCCTGACGTCACTCGACGGCGACATGGTCAAGCCGTTCATCTTGCTCTACCTCACCGGGATCGGCCTCTACATCTTCTGGCGCGGTGTCGCCTACCCGCCGCAGCGCAAGGAAGCGAAGCTGATTGCGCCGCTGGGCTTGGTAGGCGGGTTCCTCGACGCGGTCGGCGGCGGCGGGTGGGGACCGGTGGTCACCTCGAACCTGCTGATCCAGGGAGCCGAGCCGCGCAAAGTGGTGGGCACAGTCAGCGCGGTCGAGTTTTTCCTGACGATCAGCGTCTCGGCAGCGTTCATCTACCACCTCGGGATCGCCGACGTGGCCGGCGCGACGCTTGGCCTGCTGATCGGCGGAATCGCCGCCGCGCCGCTCGGGGCCTTCGCCGCCAAGCGCTTCAATCCCAAGCATATGCTGGTGCTGGTCGGGATCGTGCTGACCGCAACCAGCACCTACGGCCTCTACCGCGCCTGGGGCTAGCCTGCCACCCCCGCCGCCGCCAGCACCGCCAGCGTGAGGATGTCCGAGGCGTTCGAGGTCATCGCCGCCACTTGGACGGGCTTTTCCATTCCGATCAGCATCGGCCCGATCGTGGCATTGCCCGCCAGCTCGCGCAGCAGCTTGGCCGAGAGGTTGGCGGATTGCAGCCCCGGCATCACCAGCACATTGGCGGGGGCAGAGAGGCGGCAGAACGGATAATTCGCCATGACCGTCGGGTTGAGCGCGGCGTCGGGGGCCATTTCGCCTTCATATTCGAACCCCGGAGGATCGGCATCGAGCAGCGCCACCGCGCCGCGAATGCCCTCGAGCCAGCGCCCCGGCGGGTTGCCGAAGGTCGAATAGCTGAGGAACGCCACCCGCGGTTCATGCCCCAGCCGCCGGGCGACTTCGGCCGTGCCGCGCGCGATATGCGCGAGATCTTCGGCGCTGGGCCGCTCGTTGATCGTCGTATCGGCGAGGAACACGGTATAGTTCTTGCCGATCATCAAATGGATGCCGAACGGGATTTCGCCCGGGGCGGGATCGAGCACCTGGCGGATTTCGCGCATGCTCTGCGCAAAAGGCCGGGTCAGCCCGGTGATCATCGCATCGGCATGGCCCAGCTTGAGCAATGCGGAAGCGAACAGATTGCGGTCCTGGTTGACCATCCGCCGCACGTCGCGTTCCATGAAGCCGCGCCGCTGCAGCCGCTCGTACAGCATCTCGACCATCGCGGAGACATGCTCGCTGATCGCGGAGTTATGGATTTCGAAGCTTTCGGGATTGCCGATGCCCAGTTCGGCCAGCTTTTCGCGCACCGCAGCATCGCGGCCGACCAGCACCGGCTCGCCATAGCCGCCCTCGCGGAACTGGATCGCGGCGCGCAGCACGATTTCGTTCTCTGCCTCGGCAAAAATCACGCGTTTGGGATTGGCCTTGGCCTGCTCGTAAACCTGGGTCAGGACCGAGGTGGTCGGGTTGAGCCGGGCTTTCAGGCTGGTGCGATAGGCGCCGAAATCTTCGATCGGCTTCTGCGCAACGCCCGAATCCATCGCCGCCTTGGCCACGGCTGACGAGACGACCTCCATCAGCCGCGGATCGAACGGCGCGGGGATGATATAATCATTGCCGAACTGTTGGGCTTTGCCGCCATAGGCCGCAGCCACTTCCTCGGGCACCTGCTGGCGCGCGAGTTGCGCGATCGCCTTGGCCGCCGCGATCTTCATTTCCTCGTTGATCGCGGTGGCCCGCACATCGAGCGCGCCGCGGAAGATGAAGGGAAAGCCCAAGACGTTGTTGACCTGGTTCGGATAATCCGAGCGCCCTGTGGCGACGATGCAATCGGGCCGCACCCGCTTGGCATCGGGCGGGCTGATTTCGGGATCAGGATTGGCCATCGCAAAGATGATCGGCTTGGGAGCCATCCTCTCGACATATTCGGGCTTGAGCGCGCCCGCCGCCGACAGGCCGAGGAAAATATCCGCGCCGACCAGCGCCTCTTCCAAGCTGCGCGCGTCGGTGTCGATCGCGTGCGCGCTTTTCCACTGGTCCATGCCCCCGGGGCGGCCGCGATAGATCACCCCCGAGCGGTCGCAGACGGTTACGTTCTGATGCTGGACGCCCATCGACTTGATCAGCGCGGTGCAGGCCAGCGCCGAGGCCCCCGCCCCGTTGACCACGACCTTGACGTCCTTGAACGCCCGGCCGGTGAGATAGCAGGCGTTGACCAGCCCCGCCGCAGCGATGATCGCGGTGCCGTGCTGGTCATCGTGCATCACCGGGATCTTCATGCGGTCGCGCAGGGCTTGCTCGATTACGAAACATTCGGGCGCCTTGATGTCTTCAAGATTGATACCGCCGAAAGTCGGCTCCATCAGCGCAATCGCCTCGATCAGCGCATCGGGATCTTCGCTGGCGAGTTCGATATCGATCGAATCGACGTCGGCGAAGCGCTTGAACAGCACCGCCTTGCCTTCCATCACCGGCTTGGACGCCAGCGCGCCGAGATTGCCCATGCCGAGGATCGCAGTGCCGTTGGAAATGACCGCGACCAGATTGCCCTTGGCGGTGTAGTCATAGGCGGCGGCGGGATTGTCGGCGATCGCTTGGACCGGCACCGCAACGCCCGGTGAATAGGCCAGGCTCAGGTCGCGCTGGGTCGCCATCGGCTTGGAGGCGATGATTTCGATCTTACCGGGGCGAATGGTGCTGTGGTAAAACAGCGCCTCGCGCTCGGTAAATTTCACGTTGCTGTCGTCGGACACTGCACTCTCCCGCGTTCATCCGTGCCGTAACCAAACTGGACGCCACGGGATAGGGGAAAGCTTGGGCCTGCCGCTTTCCGAATCGCGCCGC
>JANOOJ010000299.1:0-4974 GCA_031421295.1 Novosphingobium sp. | reverse complement strand
GCGTCGAGCGGCAGCGGCAAAGGGCAATCCTCGCGGAGCTGGACCAGCACCCGGCTGAGCCGCGCCATATCGGCCTGCTCGATCAGGCTGTCGCGCAGCTTGCCCGGCTTCATCTCAGGCGCGGCGGCGAGCACGGCTTCAAGGTTGCCGTGCTCCTGGATCAGCTTGGTCGCGGTCTTCGGTCCGATCCCGCGGATGCCGGGCACATTGTCCGCCGAATCGCCCATCAGCGCGAGCACATCGCCGACCAGCACCGGTGGGACGCCGAATTTTTCCTCGACCTCGGGAATATCGATGCGAATGTTCTTCATCGTATCGAGCATGTCGATACAGCCGCCTTCGATCGCGCCCGTATCCTCGGCGCATTTGCCGACCAGTTGCATCAGGTCTTTGTCGGATGAGACAATCGTCACATCCCAGCCCTGGCGCGTTGCTTCGCGGGCATAGGAGGCGATCATGTCGTCGGCCTCGACATTGTCTTCCTCGATCAGCGGCAAGGAGAAAGCCCGCGTGGCATCGCGGATCAACGGGAACTGCGGCACCAGATCATCGGGGGCGGGCGGGCGGTTGGCTTTATACTGATCGTAGAGATCGTTGCGGAACGAGGTCCCCGCCTTGTCGAGAATCACCGCCAGATGGGTCGGACCATCGGCCTTGTTGAGATCGTCGGCGAGCTTCCACAGCATGGTGGTATAGCCGTAAACCGCGCCCACCGGGACGCCGTGCGGGTTCGTCAGCGGCGGCAGCCGGTGATAGGCACGGAAGATATAGGCCGAACCATCGACGAGATAGAGATGCTGTTTGGGCTCCATGCCGATGGCCTAGCAGGCTGGTTCGCCAAGGTCAGCCCGCGAATCGCTTCATCGTTGTGCAAGGTTCAGCAACCCGTCACGCCTTTGCCACAATCGTACCGCAAGCTCACAAAACGACGAAAATGCGCGCGGAATCACTTCCTGCGCGACAATCGCTTGCATCCCGGATTGAAGCCTATTATTTGCGGCGTGAAGTCTACCAATGCGGTAGGCTTTCCGTACGGTTGGCGTTGCCTCAGGTAGCGTCCCGTGGGGGGTCCACTCGCTGTTCAAGGATTACCATACATGCGCAAGATCGTTTTCGCCGCTGCCGTTGCCGGCGCTGCTCTCGCTCTCTCGGCCTGCTCGGAAAAGACCGAAGACGCCGCTGCAACCACCGCTGACGCTGCCGCTTCGGACGCTGCTGCGATGGCTACGGACGCTTCGGCTGTCGCTACCGACGCTGCCGCCGACGCTGGCGCTGCTGCCACCGACGCCGCTGCCGACGCTTCGGCTGCTGGTACGGACGCTGCTACCGCCGCGACCGACGCCGCTGCTGCTGCTTCGGATGCTACCAAGAAGATGTAATCTTCGCCTTAGGGCAACCACGATTGGGCGCGCGGGGGCAACCTCGCGCGCCTTTTCTTTTGCCGATTTTTGTAGCGGTCGCCCAGTCGCTCGCCTTGATATTCTTAATCGCCCGATTAACACTGTCGCCAGATGAGCGACTCCGACATTTCGCTAGCCGAGGGACTGGCCCGCGCACTCCTCCGCGTCGGTTTGCCCACACCCGCCGGTCTTGAGCGATTGTCGGGCGGGGCCAACATGGAAAGCTGGCGCTTTTCCGCCAGCGACCAAGCGCTGGTCCTGCGCAGGGCACCCTCTGCCGCGATGATGGCCGGACGCCCGATGGACCACGCCGGCGAAGCGAGCCTGATCCGTGCGGCGCAGGCCAATGGGGTGGTCGCGCCCGAAATCGTGGTCGAGCTTGTCCCGGACGACGGCATCGGCAGCGGCTTCGTGATGCACGCGCTGCCAGGCACCGCCGATCCCCATGCCATCCTCGCGGGCGACAATCCTTTACTGCTGCTGCAGGACATCGCGCAAAGCCTCGCCGCGATCCACCGTATTCCGGTCAGCAACGTGCAGGCCGCGCCGGAAATGGATACCGCTGCGGCGCTGGCCGGGCTGCGCGAGAAGTTCATCGGCCATGGCGCGGATCGCCCGGTGCTCGCCCTCGCACTGCGCTGGCTTGAGGCGAATTTGCCCTCCCCCGTCCCGCTGCGGTTGGTGCATGGCGACTACCGGTTGGGCAATCTGCTGGTTCAGAATGGCCGCCTGACCGGGGTGCTCGACTGGGAAATCGCGCATCGCGGCGATACCCACGAAGACCTCGCCTTCGGTTGCATGACCGTATGGCGCTTTGCCCGCCCGGACCGGCCCGCCTTCGGGCTCGGCAGTCTGGAGGACTGGTTTGCGGGCTATGAAGCTGCGGGGGGCGAGCCGGTCGATCCCGCCCGGTTCCGTTTCTGGCTGGTCTATCGCACGTTATGGTGGGCTTTGGGCTGCCTCGACATGGGCCGTTATTGGCGTGAGGGACACGATCGCTCGCTCGAACGCGTCGTGATTGCGCGGCGGACTTGCGAGCAGGAGCTCGACCTGCTGCTGTTGCTGGAAGAGGAAGCGCCGCAGGCCGAGCGGGATCGTCCTTTGCCTGCGCCAGGCTTGCCACTGGCCCCGCCCAGCGGCGAAGCGAGCGCGGGCGAGATCCTCACCGCCATCTCCGAATGGCTGGCATCCGACATCAAGTCGCTGGTCAGCGGGCGCGGCAAGTTCGATCTGGCGGTAGCGCGCAATGCGCTGGGCATCGTCACCCGCGAACTGGCGCAGCGCCCGCAGGCGACCGACGCCGCGCTATCGGCCGAATTGCTCGCGGGCAATGCAGACCTCGCCGCCCCCGGGCTGCTCGCCCGGTTGCGCCGCATGACGCTCGACAAGCTCACGGCCGACATGCCGAAATATCCGGGACTCGCGATCGCGCGGGCGCGGTGGGAAGGACCCTGACGATGGATTTTGCACTGCCCGCCGACCTGCTGGCCTACCTCGACGAACTGAACGGCTTCATCGCCAGCGAAATCAAGCCGCTGGAAGAGCAAGACGACAACATCCGCTTTTTCGATCACCGCCGCGAATATGCCCGGACCGATTTCGAGAATCAGGGCCTCCCCCGCCACGAATGGGAAGAATTGCTCCGCGAGGCCAGCCGCCGCGCCGACGCCGCAGGTCACTGGCGTTTTTCCGCCCCGAAGAAATACGGCGGCAAGGATGGCTCCAACCTGTGGATGGCGGTGATCCGCGACCGCTTTGCCGCGATGGGCCTGGGCCTGCACAATGATTTGCAGAACGAGCACTCGATCGTCGGCAATTTCCCCTTCGTCGCGATGTTCGAGCATTTCGGCACGCCTGAACAACAAGAGGAATTCATCCGCGGCGGCTTCGCCCGCCAGCGCCGGGTTGCCTTCGGGCTGACCGAACCCGATCACGGCTCGGATGCGACTCACATGGAAACCCGCGCGGTGCGTGAGAGCCGCGACGGTGTGCAAGGCTGGCGGATCGACGGGCGCAAGATGTGGATCACCGGGATGCACGTCGCCACCCACTGCGCGGCGTTCGTGCGCACCAGCGGCAAGGACGGCGACGCCAAGGGCATCACCTGCCTGCTGGTCCCGGCGGACAATCCCGGCATGGTGGTCGATGAATATATGTGGACTTTCAACATGCCGACCGACCACCCGCGAATGCATTTCGAGAACTGCTGGGTGCCCGAATCGGCGATGCTCGGCCCGATCGATGGCGGGCTGTCGATCGCCCAGAGCTTTGTTCACCAGAACCGCATCCGCCAGGCTGCATCATCGCTCGGCGCGGCGAGCTATTGCGTCGAGGAATCGGTCAAATATGCGCGGACCCGCAAGCCGTTCGGGCAGGAGCTGGCGCGCAACCAGGGCATCCAGTTCCCGCTGGTCGAGCTTGCCACCCAGTGCGAAATGTTGCGCACGCTGATCTACAAGACCGCGTGGGAAATGGACCGGATTCCGCACAAGGAACTCGAGCACCAGCTGTCGGACAAGATCAGCATGTGCAACTATTACGCCAACCGGCTAGTCTGCGAGGCCGCCGACCGGGCGATGCAGGTCCATGGCGGGATCGGCTATTCGCGGCACAAACCGTTCGAACATATCTATCGCCACCACCGCCGCTACCGGATCACCGAGGGCGCGGAGGAAATCCAGATGCGCAAGGTCGGCGCCTATCTCTTCGGATACCTCGGGCCGCGCCGCGCGATGTTCCCGCGCGAGTGATGCAATGGACCCGGAACAACCGGCAGATGAGGATGACGAAGGCGGGGCCAATGACTTTGGGGGCCTGCGCAAGATCATCCACGTCGATATGGACGCCTTCTATGCCAGCGTCGAACAACGCGATGATCCCACGTTGCGGGGGCGTCCGGTCGCGGTGGGGGGATCGTCCGACCGCGGGGTAGTCGCCGCCGCCAGCTATGAAGCGCGCAAGTTCGGGGTGCGCTCGGCGATGGCCTCGGTGGTCGCCAAACGGCTGTGTCCGCAGCTGGTATTCACCCGCCCGCGCTTCGCGGTCTACAAGCACGTGTCCGACCAGATCCGCGCGATCTTCCTCGACTACACCCCGCATGTCGAACCGCTGAGCCTCGACGAGGCCTATCTCGACGTCACCGACGATCTGCGCGGGATCGGTTCGGCCACCCGGATTGCCGAGTTGATCCGCGCAAGGATCGAGGCCGAGACCGGGCTGACCGCCAGCGCCGGGGTGTCCTACAACAAATTTCTCGCCAAGCTCGCCAGCGACCAGAACAAGCCCGACGGGCTCTGCGTGATCCGCCCCGGCGACGGCGCAAGCTTCGTCGCCGGGCTGCCGGTGCGCCGCTTTCACGGCATCGGCCCGCGCGGCGCGGAGAAGTTGGCGGCGCTGGGGATCGCGACGGGGGCCGACCTTGCGGCAAAAGTCCTGCCCTGTCTGCGCCAGCACTTCGGCAGTCAGGCCGAGTACTTCTACCGCGCCGCGCGCGGCATCGATCTGCGCCGGGTCCGCGCCAACCGGCCGCGCAAGTCGGTCGGTGGGGAACGGACCTTCGATCATGACATCTCCT
>JANOOJ010000298.1:0-6967 GCA_031421295.1 Novosphingobium sp. | reverse complement strand
GAATTGCCGCTGTTGATCGAGGCGTCGGTCTGGAGATAGCGGTCATAGGCGCTGCCCGAACCGGTGTTGCGATAGACCGCCGAGATGATTCCCGAGGTCACCGTCCCGCCGAGCCCGAAGGGGTTGCCGATCGCGATCACCCAGTCGCCCACCCGGGTCTGGCGCGAATCGCCGAACTTGACGAAGGGCAGCACCTTGCCGGTGTTGATCTTGAGCACCGCGAGGTCCGAGGCGGCATCGCGGCCGACCAGCTTGGCCGGATATTCCGTCCCGTCGGGCATGGTCACGGTGATCGTCTCGACCTCGCCCTGGCCGTTGGCGGTGATCACGTGGTTGTTGGTCACGACATAGCCGTCGGGCGAGACGATGAAGCCCGAGCCGAGCGACTGCGCCTGACGGGTCTGCGGGGTGCCGCCGCCCTGCTGCTGGCCGCCGAACAGATCGGCGAACGGTGTCCCGGCGAAGGGATTGGCCTGCGCCGCGACGCGAATCCGCTGGCGGGTCGAGATATTGACCACCGCAGGCTGCAATTGCTGCGTCAGATCCGCGAAGCTTGCGGGCGCGCCGCCGCGCGGGACCACCGATTGCATCTGCGCCGCATCGTTCTGGGCGACTTGCGCGCCGACCGGAAAGCCGGTGGCCAGCGAAACGGCAGCGCCGCCAAGCAGCAGCGCGGTGGTGACTCCATAAGCGTATCGCACGGGCTTCACGTCCTTTGGCTTCCTTGTCTTGGGGGACTCAACGCTTTCGGCTTCGCGCCGATCCGCCTGAACGGGAATTGAATATATCGACCGACGCCCGTCAGCGTCCTTTGAACTGCTTGAGATACTCATTGTCGGGCGAAAGCAGGATCGTGCTCGATCCGGTCTTGCTGGCGAAAGTGTAATCGTAGCTCTGCATCGCGCGGTAGAAATCGTAGAACGCGGGGTCCTTGCCGTAAGCGTCGGCATAGGTCTGCGCGGCGAGGGCTTCGGCATCGGCGCGGATGATCTGCGCCGCCTTCTGGCCCTGCGCCTGGATCGTGGTGGCTTCCTGCTGGCGCGCCGCCTGCATCCGCGAGAACGCGCTCTCCAGCGCACCCTCGGGCAGATCGGCGCGCTTGATCCTCACATCGATCACCTGCGCGCCATATTCGCGCGCCTCACGGTCGAGCCCGGCGCGGATCTGGGTCATCGCCGCGCCGCGTTCGGCGGTCAGCAGCGACTGGAAAGTGCGCTTGCCCAGTTCCTGGCGGAGCACCGAGGTGAGGATCGGCTGGAGCTGTTCGACCACCTTATCCGTTGTCCCGGCGGTGCGCACCATCTTGACCGGATCGATCACCCGGAAGCGCGCGAAAGCATCGACTTCCATCCGCTGCTGATCGGTGGTGAGCACCTGCTGGCGTTCCATGTCGACGCTCAGCACGCGCTTGTCGATCCGCACCAGCCGCTCGACGACCGGAATGCGCAGCGACATGCCCGCACCGGTCTGGCCGAAATCGATCTTGGGCTTGAAGCGGTTGATCACGCGCACCGGCTCGCCCAGCCGGACGACGACCGCCTGCTCGGTTTCGGGAATGACCACCACACTCGACATCACCGCGATCACGGCGATGGCCAGGGCGATCAGCGTCGGCTTGTGGTCCTGCCAAAGATTGCCGAACATCACTGGGCTCCCGTCGTAGCGGCAGGTTCGGCCGTTTTGCGGCGAACCTCGGGCAGCGGGAGGTAGGAGGTCACGCCTCCGGCCTCGACGATCACCTTGTCATTGGCGGCCAAAACCCGCTCCATCGTTTCATAATACATGCGCTGCCGGGTCACTTCGGGAGCGAGCTTGTACTGGGCATAGACCTTGTCGAACTGCGCCGCGTCGCCCTGCGCGCGCGCGGTCAGCTGTTGTGCCCAGGCCTGGGCGTTGCTGATGTCGCGCTGCGCGTCCTGCTGCGCGGCGGTGACCTTCTGGAACGCGCCTTGCACCTTTTCGGGCGGGTTGGCGTTCTTGATTTCGACGCCCTGGATCTGCACGCCCGAGCGATAGGCGTCGAGGATCGCCTGCATCCGGGTGCGGACGTTCTGCTCAACCTGCGCGCGGCCGGTGCCGCCAAACGCCTCGCGCAGCGGCACTTCGGCGATCGAGGCGCGCATCGCCGCCTCGGCCACTTCGGTCACGGTCCGCTCGGGATTGTCGAACTGGAAGCTGTAGAGCTTGAGGTTCTTGATGTTCCAACGGACCAGATAGCTGATATCGACCAGGCTGGCGTCGCTGGTCAGCATCAGGTTTTCGGCCTCGCCTTCGGGGATGGTGTTGCGCTTGATCGAGGTCACATCCTCGACCCGCACGTCCTGGATCGGCCAGGGCATGGTCAGTGAAACGCCATTGCCGATGGTATGCGAATATTTGCCGAAGGTGGTGACGATGCCTTCTTCGGTCGAGCCGAGCTGGTGCGCGCTGGTGAAGAACAGCCAGGCCCCGGCGACCGCGACGCCGATCAGCGGCAGCCAGCTCTTGCCGTCACGCCGCGTCGGCATGCGCGGAAAGCTGCCGCCACCGCCGCCGAAGCCACCGGGTCCGCCGGGATTGCGCGGGCCGCCCGACTTGGGCCGGAAAATATCCTCGATATTGGCCGAACGGCGCGGCGGCGCAGCATCGGGCTGGTGCCACGGATTGCGTGGGCCCTTGGGCGGGGCGTCATCCGGCTTGGGCTCGTTCGGCTCGGGAGTGTCTGGGGCATCGTCGCCCGCGCTTTCGGGTTCGGGCCGGTCGCCTTCTCCCTTGCTCGGGCCGTCGCCGGAACCCCATGGACTACGGCGCCCGGCCATGGCCAGGACACCTGCTCGAAAACCGCCGAAACCTCTCATGCAAAGCTCTATAGGGACGGCCCCCGCACAAAAACAGTGCCTCTCCACGCTTTTTCCTTGCTAGGGGGCGGCGACACCACTGCGGGACGATCATGACCGACACCGAAGCGCTCAAAGCTGCGCTGCCACCTGCGGCGCAGGGCCGCCTGCAATCGCTGCGGCTGGCGGACGGCGTAGCGGCTCTGGTGCTCGATGTCGGCGGACTTGCCAAGGCGGCGCGTGAGCAGCTTGAGGGGGCGGTCAAGCAAGCGCTCGGCGGCCAGCCTGGGGTGAACGAGGTCCGCGTCGCGATGACCGCCGACAAGCGCCAGACCCGTATCATTGCGGTGGGATCGGGCAAAGGCGGGGTCGGCAAATCGACGCTCTCCGCCAATCTGGCCGTGGCGCTGGCGCGGATGGGCCGCAAGGTCGGGCTGGTCGATGCCGACATCTACGGCCCTTCACAGCCGCGCCTGCTCGGCACCGAGGGCATCAAGCCCGAAGCGCAGGACAACAAGATGATCCCGATCCCCAGCCCGTGGGGGGTGCCGCTGCTGTCGATGGGCCAACTGATCGAGCCGGGCAAGGCGATCGCCTGGCGCGGACCGATGGCGGGCAATGCGCTGGGCCAGCTGATTGATGCACACTGGGATGTCGATGTGCTGATCGTCGATTTGCCGCCGGGTACCGGCGACGTGCAGCTGACGATGCTCCAGCGGTTCAAGCCCGCAGGCGCGGTGATCGTCTCGACCCCGCAGGATCTCGCGCTGATCGATGCGACCCGGGCGATGCAGCTGTTCGAGCAGGCCGAGGTGCCGATCGTCGGGATCGTCGAGAACATGGCGGGCTACGCCTGCCCGCATTGCGGCGAGGTCAGCGATCCGTTCGGGCAAGGCGGGGCGGAGGCGGTGGCGCGGCATATGGGCCATGCGTTTCTCGGGCGCATCCCGCTCGATCTCAAGATCCGGCAGGACAGCGACGCCGGCCAGCCGCCAGCGGCGAGCGATGGCCCCGAGGGTGGACCCTTTGCAGCAATCGCACGCCGGGTGGCCGACTGGCTCGATGCGCAATGAGAGTTACCCGGCGCGGACTGATTATCGGCGCGGGCGCGGCAGGCGGATTGCTCGTCGCCTGGTCGCTTACCCCGCGCCGCTTCGCGATCCCGCTCGAGGCGGGGAGCGACGAGGTGGCGTTCGATGCCTGGCTCAAGCTCGGCACCGATGGCGTGGTCACGGTCGCGGTCCCGCAGCTCGAGATGGGGCAGGGCATATCGACGCTGATCCCGCAGATCGTTGCTGCCGAACTGGGGGCGGACTGGCGGCAGGTTGCGGTCGAGATGGTCCCGGTCAGCGGGGCCTATGCCAATGTTCCGCTGGCGGCGCGCTGGGCGCAGCTGTGGATGCCGCTGTTCGCGGGCGCGGCGTCGGACCCCGACAGCCTGCTGGCGCGGCGCTTTGCCGAAGCGAGCAATTTCACCGCCACTGCCGACGGCACCGCGCTCGCCGCCTATGAGGCTCCGGCCCGCGCCGCTGCAGCCTCGGTCCGCGCCATGCTGGCAATGGCGGCGGCGGACCGCTGGGATGTGAGCGCGGAGGAATGCGAGGTCGCGGGCGGCTTCGTCAGTCACGGCAAGCAGCGGCTGAGCTTTGGCGAACTGGCGCGCGAAGCGGCGGAGTACGATCCGCCCGATCCGCCGCCGCTGCGCCCTTCGCCGATGGCCGAACGCACCGCCGATTTCCCGCCCGGTGCGCCGCTGCGCTATCCGCGGCTCGATCTGCCGAGCAAGGTCGATGGCAGCCATATCTTCGCGGGCGATGTGCGGCTGCCCGACATGGTATTCGCCGCGATCCGCCATGGTCCGGTGGGCGATACGCAGCTGGCGAACTTCGACGCGGCGCGCGCCAAGGAGCCGGTCAGACTGGTCAAAGGCGAGCGCTGGCTGGCGGCGGTGGCAAGCGATTGGTGGACCGCCGAACGCGCGCTAACCGCCATTGCTCCCAATTTTACCGCCAGCCACCGCGCCAGCACCGCGGAGATCGAGGCGGCGCTCTATGACGCATTGCGCAAGGGCGATGCCGATACGATCCTCGAGGTCGGCGATCCCGACGGTGTGTTTCAGGACAAGTTCAGCCTTGCGCGCCGCTATGAGGTTGCCCCCGCGCTTCACGCCACGCTGGAAACCGCCAGCGCGACCGCGCGGCTGCGCGATGGCAGGTTGGAGCTGTGGGCTGCCAGCCAGGCTCCCGAGGCTGCGCGGCGGGCAGCGGCGCGCGCGCTCGGGCTGTCGGCGCGCGATGTGGTGCTTTACCCGATGCCCGCAGGCGGGAGCTTCGACCGGCGGCTCGAGCATGACCATGTCGTCGAAGCGGCGTTGATCGCACGCGAAGCCGGCAAGCCGGTGCAGCTCATTTGGTCGCGCTGGCAGGAGCATCTCGCCGGACTGCCGCGCACCCCGGTGGCCGCCGTGCTCGCCGCCAAAACCGCGCCAACCGGCGAAGTACTCGCGTGGAAAACCCGCATTGCCGCGCCCGCCAGCTTCCGCGAATTTGGCCAGCGACTGTTCGGTGGCACCCGCGCGTTCGCGGCTGCCGCAGCGCAGGATGGCAGCGATGCCATGGCGGTCGAAGGTGCAATCCCGCCCTATGCGCTGCCCAATCTGATCGTCGAGCACATCCCGGTCGCGATCCCGCTGCCGACCGGGCGGATGCGCGGCAATTCGCACGGCTTCACCGCCTTCTTCACCGAGAGCTTCGTCGACGAGCTGGCCCATCTCGCAGGCCGCGAGCCGCTGTCCTACCGGATGGCGATGCTGGGTCACGATCTGCGCCTCGCCAATTGCCTCCAGCGAGCGGCAACGCTGGCCGAGTGGGGCGGCGGCGGGGACGGCAGCGGACAGGGGCTGGCCTGCCACATTATCGGGGCGGGCCGCATCGCGGTGATCGCGACCGCCCGCCGTGACGAAGGCGGCGTGCGGGTCGACCGGCTGACCGCGGTGGCCGACATCGGCCGGATCGTGAATCTCGACATCGCGCGCCAGCAGATCGAGGGCGGGCTGGTGTTCGGACTGGGGCTCGCGCTGGGCAGCAGCACCGGCTATGCGGACGGCCTGCCCACCCATACCCGGCTCGGCGCGCTCGACCTTCCGCTGCTTGCGAATTGCCCGGAGATCGAGGTGGACTTCATCGAAAGCGCGGCTGAGCCCGCCGATCCCGGCGAGCTTGGGGTCGCGGTGGTTGCACCCGCGATTGCCAATGCGCTGTTTTCGGCGACCGGGCTGCGCTTCCGCAAGCTCCCGCTGCGTTCGGAGGAAATATGACCCGCCTCGCCGATCACCCACCCGTGGCACTGGGCCGGATCGGGGTGCTGCTGGTCAATCTCGGCACTCCCGATGCGCCCACCCCCAAAGCGGTGAAACGCTATCTGGGCGAGTTTCTGTCGGATAGGCGGGTGGTCGAGCTTCCCGCGCTGCTGTGGCAGCCGATCCTGCGCGGGATTATCCTCAACACCCGCCCGAAAAAGTCGGCGCACGCCTATGCGCAGGTGTGGAGCGAGGATGGCTCGCCGCTCGCCGCGATCACCGCAGCGCAGGCGCGCGGCTTGCAAGCGCGGCTGGGGGAGGGCGTGCTGGTCGCCCATGCAATGCGCTACGGCAATCCGGCGCTGGGGGTGGAGGTGCAGCGGCTCAAGGAGGCGGGCTGCGACCGCATCCTGGTCGCCCCGCTCTATCCGCAATATTCCGGCGCGACGACCGCGACCGCGATCGATGCCTTGGGCGCGACGCTGGCGAAGATGCGCTGGCAGCCCGCGATCCGCACGTTACCGCCGTATTATGATGACGCCCTTCACATCGCGGCGCTGCGCGAAGACATCGCCCGCCAGCTGGCCGCACTGCCGTTCGCGCCCGAGGTCTTGCTGCTGAGCTTCCACGGGATGCCGCTACGCACCCTCGAACTGGGCGATCCCTACCACTGCCACTGCCAGAAGACCGCGCGATTGCTGGGCGAAGCGCTTGGCCCGGACTACCCCGGTCTGCGCATCGAAGTCAGCTTCCAGTCGCGCTTCGGCCGGGCGAAATGGCTCGAACCTTCGACCGAAGACACCCTCCGCGCCGAAGCCGCCAAGGGCATCAAGCGCCTCGCCATCGCCGCACC
>JANOOJ010000297.1:0-8644 GCA_031421295.1 Novosphingobium sp. | reverse complement strand
AACGCTCCGTTCATTGCCACGACAGCCTTGCGACGCTATTCCGTGCCCAAGCATTACCAGCATCCCGATTTTGGAATCCTATTCGTATGAACCGACTGCTCATTGCCGCCGCTATCGGCCTGTCGCTATTTGCCGCGCCGGGCATTGCCAAGGAGGCGAAACCGGCTCCGGCACCCGCGCCCGTCTATCTCAGCCCGGTGGTCGATATGGACGTGACGCATGAACCCGAGAATGTGCTGTACCTCGATCTGTCGAGCGGCGGACGCGTTGCCATCCGGCTGATGCCGAGCTGGGCCCCCGGACACGTCGAGCGGATCAAGACGCTCGCGCGCCAGGGCTTCTACAACGGCGTGGTCTTCCACCGGGTGATCGACGGCTTCATGGCGCAGACCGGCGATCCGACCGGAACCGGCTCGAGCGGTTCGTCGCTGCCCGACCTGAAGGCCGAATTCAACGGCATCCCGCATATGCGCGGTTCGGTCTCGATGGCGCGCACCGATGCGGCCGATAGCGCCAACAGCCAGTTCTTCATCGTGTTCTATCCGCGCCTGTCGCTCGACCGCAAATACACCAACTTCGGCCGGGTAATCGGCGGGATGGATACGGTCGATGCGATCGTCCGGGGCGAACCACCGCAGAACCCGACCAAAGTCGTCCAGGCCTCGCTCGCCAGCGACAACAAGCCGCGCCCGGCGATGGCGGCGGTGGCTCCGGCGGCGATCACTGCGGACCAACTGAGCAATTCGGTTACGAACTGAGGTTTTCGTCGTCCCCGGCCTGACCGGGGACCGCTGGCCTTCGGACGCGACGCGGCATCGATTTGGCCAGCGATCCCCGCTTTCGCGGGGATGACGGAATAGGCTAACGATCGGCCATGCGCGTAGACCTCTTCGATTTCCAGCTTCCGTCCGAGCTTATAGCCCTGCGCCCGGCCAGGCCGCGCGATGCGGCGCGGATGCTGGTGGTCGATGGCGACGAGCCCCGCGCCGACCGGATCGTCCGCGAACTCCCGTCGCTGCTGCGATCCGGCGACGTGCTGGTGTTCAACGATACGCGCGTCATTCCCGCCCAGCTCGAAGGTACGCGCGGTGCGGCTCGGATCGGCGCGACCTTGCACAAGCGGATCGATTTGCGCCGCTGGCAGGCCTTTATCCGCAATGCCAAGCGGCTGCGCGAAGGCGACACGATTGCCTTTCCCGCCGAGGTCTCCGCCACCGCCGAGCAGCGCCACGCCGATGGCAGCTGGACGCTGGCATTTCATGGGCAAGAACCGGTCGAAGTGCTGCTCGGGCGCGCCGGGCGCATGCCGCTGCCGCCCTATATCGCGGGCAAGCGCCCAACCGATGAGGCCGACCGGGCAGACTACCAGACCATGTTTGCGGACAAGGACGGCGCGGTCGCCGCACCGACCGCCGCGCTGCATTTCACCCCCGAGCTGATGGCGGCGCTCGGTCAGGCGAGGATAGCCAGCGAGACGCTCACCCTCCACGTCGGCGCAGGCACCTTCCTGCCGGTCAAGGCCGAGGACACCGCCGACCATGCGATGCACGCCGAATGGGGCAGTATCGATGCCGCGACTGCCGACCGGCTCAATGCTGTCCGCGCGAGGGGCGGGCGGTTGATCGCGGTCGGCACCACCAGCCTGCGCCTGCTCGAAAGCGCGACCGGCGACGACGGGGTGATCCGGTCGTTTGCGGGAGACACCGCGATCTTCATCACCCCGGGCTATCGCTTCAAGGCGATCGACGGGCTGATGACCAACTTCCACCTGCCCAAATCGACGCTGTTCATGCTGGTCAGCGCATTGATGGGGCTGGAGCGGATGCAGGCGGTCTATGCCCACGCCATTTCCCGAGACTATCGCTTCTACAGCTATGGGGACGCGTCGCTGCTGCTGCCCTGACGCACGAACAGGGTGGCGGCGTCGATCACCGCGTCGATGGTCGCATCGTCGGGCGGAACGCGTCCGTCAAGCATCAGCATCGCCAGCCCATGCGCGACCGACCATGCCTGCAGCGCGAGCCACTGGGCATAGTCGCCGCCGAAAATGCGGGCGTATTGCAACAGCAGCCGCGAGGCATCGTCACCCTCGGCGCGCACGTCGTGGCCGACCCCGGCATGGGTAAAGGTCAGCCGGAACAGTGCCGGGTTGGCCAGCGCGAAGCGAACATAGGCGCGGCCGGTCTCGGCAAAGCCCTCCGCACCGCCGCCGGCGGCATCGGAGGCCTGTTGCTGCGACAGACCCAATCGCACGAAGCCTTCTTCAGCCAGCGCGGCGAGAAGTGCCTTCTTGTCGGGGAAATGGCGATAGACCGCCGTGGCCGAAACTCCGACTTCGCGGGCGAGTTGGCGCAATGAAATCTCCGCCTCACCGCCGGATTCAAGATGCCGCAAACCGGCCTCGACGAGGGCGCCGCGCAGATCGCCATGATGATACGATTTCGATGTTGACACTGTTATCATAGACCCTATGTTTACGGCAGAAACATTAAGAGAGGATTCGCATCGTGGCAAGCGTAGTCGAGGACACCATTCGCAGCATCGTTGGCAAGGGCATCGAAACTGTGGCCGGATTCAATCGCCGCCGGATGGACGAAGATGCGCCGCATCCGTTCCTGACCGGGATCCACCAACCGCTGCACGACGAGCTGACCATCGAGAGCCTCGAGGTCACCGGCACGATTCCGGCCGAGCTCTCCGGGCGTTACGTCCGGATCGGGCCCAACCCCTATCGGCCCGATCCGCGCGGCCATCACTGGTTCACCGGCGATGGCATGGTCCACGGCATCCGCCTCCACGGCGGCAAGGCCGAATGGTACCGCAACCGCTATATCCGCAGCCAGTCGCTCGAAGCCGTCGGCGGGCCGGTGGCCGCGCCCGGACCGCGCCGCGGCCCGCGCGACGGGGTCAACACCAATGTCATCCAGATGAACGGCAAAACGCTGGCGCTGGTCGAGGCGGGTTCCTATCCGGTCGAGCTGACCGACGAACTCGAAAGCCGCGCCTACAGCAATTTCGGCGGCGGACTCAAAGGCCCGTTCACCGCGCATCCGCATCACGATCCCGCGACCGGCGAGTTCCATGCGATCACCTACGATGGGACCAATCCCGGCGACGTCTATCACGTCGCGCTCGATGCCTCGGGCAAAGTGCTGCGCGAGATCGCGATCCCGGTCCAGCATGGCCCCTCGATCCACGATTGCACGATTACCGAGAACTACGCGCTGGTCTTCGATCTGCCGGTAACCTTTTCGATGAAGTCGCTACTCGCCGGGCAGAGCTTCCCCTATCGTTGGAACCGCGAACACACGGCGCGGGTCGGGCTGCTGCCGCGCAATGGCACGGCCGATGACGTGATCTGGTGCGAGGTCGATCCGTGCTACGTATTCCACGTCGCCAACAGCTTCGAGCGCGCCGATGGCACGGTGGTGGTCGATTGTGCGGCCTATGAAACGATGTTCGATGGCGGCGTCGATGGCCCCAACGGCAAGTCGCTGGGCTTCGAGCGCTGGATGATCGATCCGGCTGCCAAGCGCGTCACCCGCACCACCATCGATGCCACCCCGCAGGAATTTCCGCGCCCCGACGAGCGCTTCTTCGGGCAGGATTACCGCTACGCCTGGTCGATCGGCTTGCCGGCGGACGAAAACCTCCAGTTCCTCGGCGCGATGCCGCTCTACCGCTACGATGTGACCACCGGAGCACGCACCCAGCACGATTTCGGCCCGAACCGGGTTCCGGGCGAGTTCGTGTTCGTCCCGCGCTCTGCGGACGCCCCCGAAGGCGAGGGCTGGGTGATGGGCTACGTCATCGACCGCGCCGCCGAGACGACCGATCTGGTGATCCTCGATGCCGCCAATATCGCCGCGCCGCCGGTCGCCAGCGTCCACATCCCCCACCGCATCCCGCCGGGCTTCCACGGCAACTGGCTGCCTGACCTCGACTAGAGCGGCAGCCACGGCTAGGGGCGGACACACCATGTCCGCCCCGCGCTTCGCATTCACCATCTCCGCCACCGACGGCAAGGCGCGCACCGGCACGATCGCCATGCGACGCGGCGAGATCCGCACGCCGGCCTTCATGCCGGTCGGAACCGCCGCCACGGTCAAGGCGATGAAGCCCGAAACCGTGCGCGCGACCGGCGCGGACATCATCCTCGGCAATACCTATCATCTGATGCTCCGCCCCGGTGCCGAGCGCGTCGCGCGGCTCGGCGGCTTGCACAAATTCATGAACTGGGGCCGCCCGATCCTGACCGACAGCGGCGGCTATCAGGTGATGAGCCTGTCGGCGCTGCGCAAGATTACCGAGGAGGGGGTGACGTTCTCCAGCCACCTCGACGGCTCGAAACATCTGATCTCGCCCGAACGCTCGATGGAAATCCAGCGGTTGCTCGGCTCGGACATCGTCATGGCCTTCGACGAATGCCCGCGCGCCGATGCCGACCACGAAGTCATTGCCGCTTCGATGCGGATGTCCATGCGCTGGGCCAAGCGCAGCCGCGCCGCGTTCGATGCGGACGGCGAGCATGCCGACGGCGTGGCCTTGTTCGGCATCCAGCAGGGCGCGCTCGATCGGGCGCTCCGTCAGGAAAGCGCCGATGCGCTGATCGAAATCGGCTTCGATGGCTACGCCATTGGCGGCCTCGCAGTGGGCGAGGGGCAGGAGGCGATGTTCGCCACGCTCGATTTCGCCGCCGACCAGCTTCCCGCCGACCGCCCCCGCTATCTCATGGGCGTCGGCAAACCCGATGACCTCGTCGGCGCGGTAGAACGCGGGGTCGACATGTTCGATTGCGTGCTGCCCAGCCGCTCGGGGCGCAACGGGCAGGGGTTCACGTGGAACGGCCCGGTCAATCTGCGCAACGCAAAACACGCCGATGATACCGCGCCGCTCGACGATCGCTGTGCCTGCGCCGCCTGCACCGGCTACAGCCGCGCCTATCTGCACCATCTTGCTAAGTCCGGAGAAATCCTTGGCGCGATGCTGCTGACCGAACATAATCTGACGTTTTACCAATCGCTGATGCAGGGAATGCGTGAGGCGATCGCGGCGGGCAGCTTCGCCGCGTTCGCTGCAGAATTTCGCCGCAAATACTTGAACAAGTAAAGCGCACTGTTGAAAATGGTTCGATTCTGTAGACAACTCGTTGGTCAATATCGTTTTTCCGCTTGATTGAAATCCTGTTTCGGCCACTATCCTCCGATTGATTGGGGGTCTTACCGATGGGTCGAAAATTTCTTGCCATCGCGGCGCTGTTGCTCGCTGGCTCCACTCCGGTGGTTGCATTTGCACAGGACGCCGCCACGCTTGCCCGCAAATTCGGCGCGCTTGAAGGCGTGCGCCAGATGAGCCTTTCGCCCGATGGCACGCACGTCGCCTATATCGGCCCACGACCCGGATCAGGGCAGATACTCTACGTGGCCGATGTGACCGCCGGTGGCATGCCAAAGCCGATCATCACCGTGCGCAACGAGGGCGAAACACTCAATTGGTGCGCATGGGCGAGCGACACGCGCCTGGTCTGTTCCATGAGCCTCGTCACCAGCGACGGGCGCAATACGCTGGGGTTCACCAGGATGGTCTCGCTCGATGCCGATGGCAGCAACGTCGCCCGCTTGAGTCCGGGCAGCAACAGCAACTCCCTTGAGCTCGTTCAAGATGGAGGCACGGTGATCGACTGGGACGTTGCGGGCAAGCCCGGCACGGTTCTGATGACGCGTGCCTTCGTACCGCAGCAGTCGATCGGCAGCAATGTCACGCATGAAGAGCGGGGCTTGGGGGTAGAGCTGATCGAGGCGCGCACGCTGAAGCGCCAACGGGTGGAAAAAGCCAACCGCACCGCAGTCGAATACATCACCGACGGCCACGGCAACGTCCGGATCATGGGACTGCAGGAAATTGCAGGAACCGGCCGGGCCAGGCCCGAGGTTCGCTACCTCTACCGCAAGCCCGGATCGGACGACTGGCAGCCGTTGTCGATGGTGACCTACAACGCTATCGGCTTGGGCACCGGGTTCAATCCTTACGCGGTCGATAGCGCGAAGAACGTCGCCTACGGCTTTGACCGGGCGGGCGAGTATACCGCGCTCTATTCGGTCGCACTCGACGGCAGCGGTGCGCGCTCGCTGGTGCTGAGCAAGCCTGATGCCGATGTCGACAAGCTTGAGCGGATCGGCCGCGACAATCGTGTGGTCGGCGCCAGCTATGCCACCGAGCGGCGGCGGGTCGAGTATTTCGATCCTGTTCTCCAGATGCTCGCCCGCGCATTGGGCAGGGCGCTGCCAGGCCAGCCGCAGATCGACTTCATCGACGCCAGCGCGGGCGAAGCCAAGCTGCTGCTGATTGCCTCAAGCGACACCGACCCCGGGATGACCTATCTCTACGACAAGACGACTAAGCAGCTCGGACCGCTGCTGCCGATCCGCCCGGAACTCGCCGGCGTCGCGCTCGGGACGATGAAGCCGGTCAGCTTTCCCGCCGCCGACGGCACGATGATTCCCGGTTACCTGACCCTTCCGCCGGGCAGCACGGGCAAGGGCCTGCCTGCGATCGTCATGCCGCACGGGGGCCCCAGCGCGCGGGACGAATGGGGCTTCGACTGGCTGGTGCAATTCTATGCGGCGCGCGGCTTCGCGGTGCTCCAGCCCAACTACCGCGGATCGAGCGGCTACGGCTCGGCGTGGTACCAGAAGAACGGCTTCCAATCATGGCGCATCGCGATCGGCGACGTGAACGACGCGGGCCGCTGGCTGGTCAAGGAAGGGATCGCCGCGCCGGACAAGCTCGCGACCGTCGGCTGGTCCTACGGTGGCTACGCGGCGCTGCAATCATCGGTGGTCGACCCCGATCTCTACAAGGCGATCGTGGCGATCGCTCCAGTCACCGACTTGGAGAAACTGCGTGGGGAATTTCGCGATTTCACGAACTACGCGATCGTCGACAAGTTCATCGGCACTGGCCCGCATGTGCGCGAAGGGTCGCCGGCCCAGAACGCCGCGTTGATCAAGGCGCCGGTGCTGCTGTTCCACGGCGACAAGGACCAGAATGTCGGGATCGGCGAATCGCGACTGATGGCCGACAAATTGCGTGGCGCAGGAAAATCGGTCCAGCTGGTCGAGTTTCCCGGCCTGACTCACAATCTCGCGCAGATGGACGCCCGGGTGCGTTTGCTGAGCGAGAGCGACGCATTCCTGCGGCGGTCGCTGGGAATGCCGGCCAATTGATGGAGGTGGCGGTCAAGCTTCCGGCGGGGCAGGGTGCCGCGCCGAAGGCCGCTTGGGGATGCCTCGCCTATTCGAACCCCACGAACACCGCCGCCTCATCCACGCTCTTGCGCTCCGACACCACTGCGTTCGCGGGAAAGCTCTCGTCGGGCCAGCCCAGTGCGATGCTTTTCATGATCACCTGATCGTCCGGAATTCCGGCATGTTCGCGCACCACCGGGCTTTGCATGATCCCCTGGCTGTTGATCACGCAGCCGAGCCCGCGCGACCACGCAGCGTTGACCAATGCGGTGGCGACCGCGCCGCAATCGAACGGGCTGTCGTCGCTGCCATCGACCGCCCGGTCATAGGTAATGATCACGCAGACCGGGGCATCGAACTGGCGGAAGCCGCGCAGCACCCAGTCCTGCCGGGCAGGCGCGTCGTCGCGGGCGATGCCCATCGCGGAGAAAAGCTGTTTGGCGACGCCGATCTGGCGTTCGCGGTGGACCCCGGCGAAGGGCACCCCTTTGCGGAATTCGCGGCTGTCGGGTTCACCGGCAAGAATGCGCTCGGTGTTGCCCGCACGGATCCGGGCGAGCGGTTCGCCGGTGATGACATGGAAGTGCCACGGCTGGGTGTTCATCGACGAGGGCGCGCGCATCGCGAGCGCCAGCACGTCTTCGATCAGCGCGCGCGGCACCGGCTTGTCGAGATAGCCGCGGATCGAGCGGCGGCCCATGATGACGTCGTCGAATTCCATGCCACTGTCCCGCTTTAACCGATTGATTAAATCGCGTCGTAGCCGAACGCGCGGGGTTTGCCAGCCCCCAACAAAAAGCGCGGCCCCGAAGAGCCGCCCTTTTGAACGTCGTCATCCCCGCGAAAGCGGGGATCGCTGGCCGCATCGACGCAACGCTTCGGTCTGGAGGCCAGCGGTCCCCGGTCTAGCCGGGGACGACGCGCGTTACCGCGAGTAGAACTCGACCACCAGATTCGGTTCCATCTTCACCGGGTACGGCACTTCGTCGAGCGTGGGGACGCGAACGTAAGTGATCTTGTCGGTGCCGTCGGGCGAAACGTAGTCGGGAATGTCGCGCTCGGCCAATGACTGCGCTTCGATGATCAGCGCCATTTCCTTGGCCTTGGTGCCAAGGCTGACGATATCACCGGGGACGACGCGGCGGCTGGCGATGTTGCACTTCACCCCGTTGACGCGGATATGGCCGTGCGACACGACCTGGCGGGCCGAGAAGATCGTCGGCGCGAACTTGGCGCGATAGACCACCATGTCGAGCCGCTGCTCGAGCAGGCCGATCAGGTTCTGGCCGGTATCGCCCTTGAGGCGGGCGGCTTCGGCGTAGGTGCGCTTGAACTGCTTCTCGGTCACGTCGCCGTAGTAGCCCTTGAGCTTCTGCTTGGCGCGGAGCTGGATGCCG
>JANOOJ010000296.1:0-2756 GCA_031421295.1 Novosphingobium sp. | reverse complement strand
ACGGACCCGCACGGTGATCGCCGCGATGGTCGCCGCCGGTTACCTCAGCGCGAAGGACGCCAAGGCGATTTCGGTTCCCCGGATCGACGTGCGCGGGCAAGGGACGCTGCCGACGGGCACCTATTTCGCCGACTGGGCGGTGCCCGAGGCGCGCGGCCACAGCGATACCGGCTATGCCGCGCAGACCCAGACCACCACGCTCGACGCGCGGCTTCAGGCGGCGGCGCGTCGCGCGATCAACCGCGCGCCACTGGGCAAGGCGCAGGTCGCGCTGGTGGCGATGCGCCCCACTGGCGAGGTCGTGGCGATGATCGGCGGGCGCGACTATGCAAAGTCGCCGTTCAATCGCGCGACCCAGGCCCGCCGCCAACCCGGTTCGACGTTCAAGCTGTTCGTGTATCTGACCGCGCTGCGCAAAGGCTGGGAACCCGGCGACCGGATCGGCAACGCCGAGATCGTCAGCGGCAGCTATCGCCCCAAAAACGGCGGCGGGCGCTACTCGGACAATCTCACCCTGGCCGAGGCTTTCGCCAGTTCGAGCAATGTCGCGGCGGTGCGCCTCTACAACGAAGTCGGCAGCGCGTCGGTAATCCAGACCGCGCGCGACCTGGGCGTCACCGCGCCGCTGGCCGAAGGCGACCCGAGCCTGGCGCTGGGCTCGGGCGGGATGACGCTGCTCGAGCTGACCGCCGCTTATGCCGCCGTGGCAGGGACACACAATCCGGTCCGCGCCACGGCCTTCCCGGCGCGCGAGGAAGACTGGATGGATTGGCTGATGGGTCGCCGCCGCGCGCTGTCGGGCAGCGAGCGCGAGGCGATGCAGGCGCTGCTACGCGGTGCGGTCGAGCACGGCACCGGACGGGCCGCGCGGCTGGGCCAGCCCGCCTATGGTAAGACCGGGACCAGCCAGGACAGCCGCGATGCGTTGTTCGTCGGCTTTGCGGGCGATCTGGTGGTCGGCGTGTGGGTCGGCAACGACGACAATGCGCCGCTCGCCGGGGTGACCGGCGGCGGCGTTTCCGCTCGGATCTGGGCCGATTTCATGCGGCAGGCATTGGGCAAGAGCGCCTCGCCAACGCCGCGCCCGAACCCGAGCGGCCCGGTCGAACCGCTCGACGTTCCGAATGCAACCGACATCCCGCTGGGCGATGGCGTTAATCTCAGCGTCGAAAACGGTGAGGCCGTGCTGGGCGGAGAAGGCCTGCCGGTCGGCGTGCGGATCGGCGAGGACGGGGTGCGGATCGAAGACCGCCGCACCGCCGAGCAGGCGACCCACGACCGCGAAGCGCTACAACGCGCCGAGGAGCAGGCCCGCGATGCGATCGAACAAGCGCGCGAGCGCGCAGTCGAAGCGCAGCGACGAATCGAGGAGCAGACGCGCCGTTAAGCCGCTTCGTCGGTGGCATCGAGCCCATAGGCGGTGTGCAGCACCCGCACCGCGAGCTCGGTTTCGTCCTCGTCGATCAGCACCGAGACCTTGATTTCGCTGGTGCTGATCGCCTGGATGTTGATGCCGCGATCGGCCAGCGCCTTGAACATCGTCGCGGCGACCCCGGCGTGGCTTTTCATGCCCACCCCGACCACGCTGATCTTGGCGATCTTGCTGTCGGCAATGATGCGGTTGAAGCCGATTTCGCCCTTCTGGCCTTCGAGCAGCGCCAGCGAACGTGCCAGATCGGCCTGCGGGACGGTAAAGGTCACGTCGGTCTCGCCCTTGTCGCGGCCGACGTTCTGGATGATCATGTCGACGTTGATGCTGGCAGCGGCGAGCGGGCCGAAGATATGCGCCACCGCGCCGGGCCGGTCGGGCACGCGGGTCAGGATGATCTTCGCCTCGTTCTTGTCATGCGCGATGCCGGTGATCAGCTGGCGTTCCATTTCGCGGTCCTCTTCGATTTTGGCCAATTCTTCATCGCTAACAATCATCGTGCCGGGGATTTCGTCGGCCGGGGTGGCATCGTCGCCGAGGAAGCTGGAGAGCACTTGCACCCGCACCCCGGTTTTCATCGCCAGGCCGACCGAGCGGGTCTGGAGCACCTTGGCGCCGACCGAAGCAAGCTCGAGCATTTCTTCGTAAGTGACGAATTTGAGCTTGCGCGCCTTGGCGACGATCCGGGGGTCGGTGGTATAGACCCCATCGACATCGGTGTAGATATCGCAGCGATCGGCGTGGATCGCGGCGGCGACTGCGACCGCCGAAGTGTCCGACCCGCCGCGCCCCAGCGTGGTGACGCGATTGTCGTCGCTCAATCCCTGAAAGCCGGGAATGACCGCAATTTCGCCCGCCGCCATGCTGGCCAGAAGCTCGCTCGCGGATATCTCGGCGACCCGCGCCTTGGCATGCGCTTCGACGGTGCGGATCGGCATTTGCCAGCCCAGCCACGAGCGCGCCTTGCAGCCCAGCGCCTGAAGCGTCATGGCCAGCAATCCGGCGGTGATCTGCTCGCCGCTTGCCACCACCACATCGTATTCGGCGGGATCGTAGAGCGGGTTGGCCTCGCGGCAGAAATTGACCAGCCGGTCGGTCTCGCCCGCCATCGCCGAAACGACCACCGCGACTTCGTGCCCGGCAGCCTGCTGGCGGCGCACGATCTGGGCGACGCGGCGGATGCGTTCCGAACCGGCCATCGAAGTGCCGCCGAATTTCATCACGATGCGGGCCACGAATGCTCCACTCAGCGTAAGATTCTTGCCCCGCAACCCCTCGCCGCGCGGCGGGCGTCCTGTTAGGGACGGGAAATGAGCAATGCAACCAT
>JANOOJ010000295.1:0-2534 GCA_031421295.1 Novosphingobium sp. | reverse complement strand
TCATCTGTGCCCGAATTGGGGCCCTTCTGGTTGATGAAGGTATCGATCGCGACGGCGGTCTTGCCGGTCTGACGGTCACCGATGATCAGTTCGCGCTGGCCGCGGCCGACGGGGACCAGGGCGTCGATTGCCTTGAGGCCGGTCTGCACCGGCTCATTCACCGACTGGCGCGGGATAATGCCGGGTGCCTTGACTTCAACCCGCATCCGGACCGCGTCCTTGATCGGGCCCTTGCCGTCGATCGGGTTGCCGAGCGCATCGACCACGCGGCCGAGCAGGCCCTTGCCGACGGGAACGTCGACGATGGTGCCGGTGCGCTTGACCTGATCGCCTTCCTTGATCTCGGCATCCGAGCCAAAGATCACGACGCCGACGTTATCGGCTTCGAGGTTGAGCGCCATGCCCTTAACCCCGTTCGAGAACTCGACCATTTCACCGGCCTGGACGCTGTCCAGCCCGTGGATGCGGGCGATGCCATCGCCGACCGACAGCACCGAACCGACTTCCGAGACCACGGCCTCGGTGCCGAAGTTGGCGATCTGGTCCTTGATGACCTTGGAAATTTCAGCGGCGCGGATATCCATGTCTCTACTCAGCCTTTCATCGCGTGCGCGAGAGTGTTCAAACGGGTGCGGATCGAGCTGTCGATCTGCTGGCTGCCGATGCGGACAACCAGTCCTCCGAGGATCTCGGGATCGACGCTCGCCTTGATGGTGACGTCCTTGCCTTCGCGGGCCTTGAGCCTGGCGGCGAGCGCCGCGAGCTGGGTATCGCTGAGCGGGTGAGCGCTGGTCACTTCGGCAGTCACTTCACCGCGCGCGGCGGCCGCAATCGTTGCGAAGGCGCGGATCGCCTCGGGCAGGGCGGCAAGGCGGCGGTTCTGCGCCAGCACCCCGAGGAAATTCCTGGTAAGGCCCGACAGGCCGAGCACTCCGGCGACAGCGTCGATCGCGCGGGCGGCAGCGTCGCGGCCGACTTGGGGATTGCGAATCAGCAGCGCCAGATCGTCCGAGCCATGAATCGCTTCGCCCAGCGCGATGAGGTCGGCCTCAACCGCAGAGACGAGGTCCCGGTCGCGGGCAAGGTCGAATAGCGCCGAGGCGTAGCGCCCCTGCAAGCTGGCCGTAATGCCGCCGGAATTCTCCACGCGCGTCGATTCCTTACATCGGGTGACGGACAGGGCCTGAATGCGCACACAATGGCCCGCTGCCTGTCGACGGGGGCGCGCCTAGCAACGATTGTGCTGCGATGCAAGGTAGCGCTAAGGGTTCCCCTAATTTGGCTTGCGAGAGGGTATCAGGCGATGGGCGAAACGATCCGGATCATGATGGCGGACGGGTTCGAAATGCCGTGCTACCATGTCAAACCCGAAGGCGAACGACGCGGCGGACTGGTGCTGGTGCAGGAAATCTTCGGCGTCACCGACCACATCCGCGAACTCTGCGACGAATATGCCGGGGACGGCTATGAAGTGATCAGCCCGGGGCTGTTCGAACGGATCGAGCCGGGCTGCGAGCTGGGCTATACCGGGGCCGATTGGGAGCGCGCGGTCCAGATCGCGCGCGAGCAGCACGATTGGGAGCAGGGACTGGCCGATACGCAAGTCTGCATCGATTGGCTGAAGGCGCGGGGTGGCCCGGTGTTCATCGTCGGCTATTGTTTCGGCGGCTCGGTCGCGTGGCGGATGGCACAGCTAAGCCCGGACCTCGCGGCGGCGTCTTGCTATTACGGCGGCTACGTCGCCACGCGCTTTGCCGATGACGCACCGCAATGCGCCACCATCGCGCATTTCGGGCGCTACGACACGATGGTCGATTTCGCCGCCGTCGAAACCCTGATCGCCAAGGAGCACCCGACCGCGCAGATCTTCGTCTACGAGGCCGGCCACGGATTCAATTCGGACCGCCGCAAGGACTATCATCCAGAATTTGCCGATCTCGCCAAAGAGCGGACCCTGCAGCTGTTCAAAGCATGCGGGGGTTAGGTAAGCAGCTTTGACCGCAAAGTGCGGGACGCTCCATGATCGAATTGGCGGCATGGTTTGCCCAGACAAGGAGCTGTGCCATGACCATTGCTGCAATGCCGACTCTCGACCTGACCCCGGACGAATGCTGGAGCGCGGCCCTGGCGCGCGATCGCGCGTTCGACGGGCGGTTCATCACCGGCGTGCTGACCACCGGGATCTACTGCCGCCCATCATGCCCCGCGCGGCATCCCAAGCGGGAGAACGTGCGGTTCTTTGGCGACGGGGCAGCAGCGCGCAGTGCAGGACTGCGTGCCTGCAAGCGCTGCTCCCCCGACGATGTCAGCCGTGACGAGCGCGCCGTGCTGGCGGCGATCGCGGCGATCAAGGCGGCGGAGCAGCCGCTCGCGCTGGGCGGGCTGGCGGCCGATGCGGGCTATTCGATGGCGCATTTCCAGCGCGTCTTCACCCGTCACACCGGCCTGTCGCCCGCCGCCTATGCCCGGGCCTTGCGGGCTGAACGCGCCGCCGAAGCGCTGAGCGGCGGCGGGCGGGTGACCGATGCCATCTA
>JANOOJ010000294.1:0-1566 GCA_031421295.1 Novosphingobium sp. | reverse complement strand
GGCCGTTCGAATACCACAACGATCCGGTCAAGACCGCCGAAAGCCGCAACAAGCACGGCTGGACCAGCCTCGGCGATGTCGGCCACCTCGATGCGGACGGCTATCTGTTCCTGACCGACCGCAAGAGCTTCATGATCATCTCGGGCGGGGTCAATATCTACCCTCAGGAGATCGAGAATCTGCTGGTCAGCCATCCCAAGGTGGCCGATGCGGCGGTGATCGGCGCGCCCGACGACGATTTGGGCGAGAAGGTCGTCGCGGTGGTCCAGCCGCTCGATATGGCCGCCTTGGAGCAAGAGGGCGCAGGGTCCGATCTCGCCGACGAGCTGATGGCCTATCTGCGGCCCCAGCTCAGCCGGGTGAAGCTGCCGCGCCAGATCGATTTCCGCGCCGAGCTGCCGCGCGAAGCGACCGGCAAGCTCTACAAGCGGCTGCTGCGCGACGAATATCGCGATGCTGCCGCCAAGGCCGCAGGGGCTGCGGCGTGACCGTCTCGAACATCGCCGATGCCCCGCCCGACATCGCCCGCGCGGTGATCGACCCCGCCGCCTATGCCGCGTGGGACCCGCTGCTCGACCAGTTCGACTGGCTGCGCGAGCAGCTCCCGGTGGCGCGGATCGTCTCCTCCGAAGCGCCGCACAGCACCGCCTGGCACGAGCCGTTCTGGCTGATCACCCGCTATGACGATGTCATGCAAATATCCAAAGATAACAAGACGTTCCTCAACAACCCCCGCCCGGTGGTGTTCACCACCAAGGTCGGCGAGGATTTCGCCCGCAGGGTCACCGGAGGCAGCCACAACCTCGTCGAAAGCCTCGTGGTGTTCGATGCCCCGCTGCACATGCTCTACCGCAAGCTGACCCAGGAATGGTTCATGCCCAAGAGCCTCGCGCGGATCGAGGCGCAGATCCGCGAGCTGGCGCATGAACGCGTAGCGGTCTTGCTCGCTGCTGGCCCGGAGGCTGATTTCGTCAAGCTCGTCTCCGCGCCCTATCCCTTGCACGTGGTGATGCAGATCCTCGGCGTGCCCGAGGCGGACGAGCCGCGGATGCTGATGCTGACCCAGCAAATGTTCGGCGGACAGGACGAGGACCTTAACCAGTCGGGCGTCAAGAACCTGCCCCCCGAAGCGATCACGCAGTTGATCGCGGGCGCGGTCGCCGATTTCGAAGCCTATTTCGCGCGGCTGACCGAAGACCGCCGCGCCAATCCCACCGACGATGTCGCCAGCGTAATCGCCAATGCCCGGATCGACGGCGAATACGTCAACGACCGGCACCTCGCGGGCTATTACATCATCCTCGCCGCCGCCGGGCACGACACCACCTCGGCCAGCACGGCGGGGGCGATGATGGCGCTGGCCCGCGATCCCGCCCAATTCGCGCGGGTCAAGGCCGACCGCTCGCTGCTCGCCGGAATCGTCGAGGAAGCGATCCGCTGGACCAGCCCGGTGCAGAACTTCATGCGCACCGCCGCGCAGGATACCGAGGTCGGCGGGCAAGCCATCGCCAAGGACGATTGGCTGATGATCAACTATGTCGCCGCCAACCACGACCCCGCGCAATT
>JANOOJ010000293.1:0-2123 GCA_031421295.1 Novosphingobium sp. | reverse complement strand
GGCGCGGTGTAGTTCCCCCCCTGCCACGCCGGATCGGCCTTGATCGCGTCAATCGCCATCTTGCGCCACACCCGGTTGCGCCCGGCGATGGGAACCGCGTTGCAGGCGAACGGCGCCAGCCGCTCGGCGAAGCCGGGCCAGTTCGTGCCCCATACGAACGCGTGCATGCAGCCCATCGAGGTGCCGAGGATCAGGCGGAGCTTGCGGACACCCAGCCCCTCCTCGAGCATCCGCTTTTGCGCGGTGACCATGTCGGCGTAGTCATAGCGCGGGAACGCCATCCGCATTCCGTCACTCGGCTTTGACGAGCCGCCGTGGCCGAGGTTGTCGGGCAGGATCACGTAAGTCGTCGCGAGATCGAGCGGCTGACCGGGACCGTAGAGCTCGTCGGCGAACTGCGCGCGGAAGAACTGCGCCCCGCTCCCCCCAGTGCCGTGGAGGACCATCACCGCGTTGTCGATCCGCCCCCTGGCGTCGCGATGTGGGGTGCCGAGCGTGGTGACACGGATCTTGACATCCATCCGCTCGCCGGAGCCGAAGCGGAAGTCCTTGAGGGTGATATCGCGCTGGGTGGAGCGCATCTGCCAGTCGACCGCGTGGGCGGGCGCGGCGATATGGGCGAGGGCGGCGAGGAGGAGGAGGAGGCGGAGGAATGTGCGCATTTGGTCAGGCTAGGCGGCGGATGCGCTGCGTCAAGTCATTGCCCGAGCCCCGCATCCCCGGCCACCCTGACCGCTTCCCTCGCAAATGCACCGCCTCGCCTCGCCCGGCGCGGGCGGATACGGCCGCGAGCGCGTGCTGGCGTTCGGCGAGGGCGTCGAGGCCGTGACTAACGCTGGGTTTGGGATAGAGACGGCGGAGTTGGGATAGGACTACTGTCCTTGGGATCACTGTCTCTAGAATTACGGCCTTATTCCGCCAATTTGGCATCGATCGCGGCAAGGACTTGCTCAGTTTCAAGCTCGCGCTTCCTCGCTTCCGCCAACGCAGTTACCAGCGCGTCGCCAGTCAGAGGCACGGAAGCCGCCATCACAGTGTAGTCTTGGATGCAACCTTGCTCATGGCTCAGTGCCTTAAGCTGATCGCGAACATCGGCCCGCCCTTGCTCTACCGCAACGATGCGCCGGGTCATGATAGCGAGGCATAGCTCGTTGGCCGATCGGGCTTGGAGCGCCGTCACCTTGTGATCGATCTCTGCGATATCCCGATTGATTGAAACCCACGCGCCGCCGATTGCGAAAGCGGCGGCAATCAACGTCCAATGGTTCTTCAACATGGTGGAGATCGTCATGCTGCGAAAGTAGCAGCAAAATACCCCGCGTAAAACACTCCGAGAACTCCCGCAGAGCCTCTCTAAACCTTCTAGTTCCAGTAGAGAATCGAATACCAATTACCTGACGAGACTTCCGGAAACACGAGGCCACTCACTGCCCAAACCCCGCTTCCCCCGCCACCCTCACAGCCTCCCTAGCCGCCGCAAACAACGCGCCGGCCTTGGCCTCGCACTCGCGCTGCTCATACGCCGGGTCCGAATCCGCTACGATCCCCGCGCCTGCCTGGACATGCAGCACCCCGTCCTTGACGATCCCCGTCCGCAGCACGATGCAGCTGTCGAGGTTGCCGTCGGGGGCGAAGTAGCCGACGCCGCCTGCGTAGGCTCCGCGGGTTTCGGGTTCGAGTTCGGCGACGATCTGGCAGGCGCGCACTTTGGGCGCGCCGCTGACGGTTCCGGCCGGGAAGCCCGCGAACAGCGCGTCGAGCGCGTCGTGTTTCGCCCCGTCCAGCGTCCCGACCACGTTCGAGACGATGTGCATGACGTGGCTGTAGCGCTCGACCGTGTAGCTCTCGGTCACCGCCACGCTGCCCGCCGTCGCCACCCGACCGACGTCGTTGCGGCCCAGATCGAGCAGCATCAGGTGTTCGGCGCGCTCTTTCGGGTCGGCGAGCAATTGCGCTTCATTCGCGCGGTCTTGTTCGGGCGTGAGCCCGCGAGGTCTCGTTCCGGCAATGGGCCTTATGGTCACTTCACCATCGCGCACCCGCACCAGGATCTCGGGGCTCGAGCCGACCACTGCGAAGCCGGGCAGGTCGAGGAAATAGAGGAACGGCGAGGGGTTCACCCG
>JANOOJ010000292.1:0-7379 GCA_031421295.1 Novosphingobium sp. | reverse complement strand
GGGGGTGGGGGAGCGAGGCCGACAGGCCTCGCGTCAACGCTGGCGTGGAACCCCCACCCCAACCCCTCCCCTATGGGGAGGAATTATCACCTTGACAAAACATAACACAACAACTAGTGCCTCTGATCGACAGGCCGGTGCTCAAATTGAAATCGTTATCAGTCCGGCGATGATGGAGGCCGGAGCCAATGCATTGGAACTTCACGAGTTTTCTTGTCTAGAGCATCAGGTAGAGGCGGTTTTTCGAGCGATGGCGGAGGCTTACCTAGTGTCTCTCTCATCGCAGCCCAAAACTCGTTCTCTTCCTGAAGTTCATTCAGAATAGCCTCACCAAATGCGCTGAAGGCCGTTGCTTCCGTGAAGAATTTCGACAAATCAGAAACTGAAACCCGACCCTCACTGTATTTGAGTGTGCCTTTTGCGCTTACTGCGTGGAGCAAGCCAGCGCATTGCGGAGTTTGATCTGTTTCCGGCACAACGCCAATCAAACTGTGCACCCAGTAATTTCGCTTTGAGAGCAGGAGATCGAAACCTCTCAAGAAGTGATTGATGTCGGCAACCAAATCGTCGCTAACGAGCGTCTTTGAAGTTGCCCTGATAGCGTTGGGTAGGGCTTTGTTTCCCATTTCTGCGACGACCATCCAGGCCTCGTTTGACCCGCCAAGTCTGGCAAGCAAAATGCGCTGGGCTGTCTGTTCAAGATGGTTCCAAGCGATTACCATGAATGCATATTCGTGAGTGAAGGCGCTCGTTTCCCATTTGTCGGGGTGTATCATGCTAAAGCGAGACCAGAATGAAGTTGACCATGCTTCTAAGCCGCACGCCGCGCCCAAGGAGTCAACCGAGTCAATTGAGTTGCGCCCAGATGGTGAGGCTCGCTTCCGTGCAGCTGTACGCGCTGCTGCCAAGAGCGGCCCGTTGCATCGACCATCCAAATCCTGATTATTCCGACGCGGGCGCTTCGGCCCGTGGTGCAGTTTACGCCCTGACGGCAGCACCTTCACGATCAGTCCGCCGATAGGTGAGGCGCTTGCCGACGATCCCGGCAATCGACTTCACCATGCGCTCGCGGTCGGTCACGCCTAGCGCTTCGCGGTTGTTATAGCGGAAGTCGAACTCGGCCAGATAGCGCTTCAAATGCTCGCCGCTGACATGGTGGTAGGTGCCGATAATCCCGCGTTTGAGGATCGAGAAATAGCCCTCAATCGTGTTGGTGTGAGCATCGCCGCGCACATATTCGCCGATGCTGTGGTTCACGACTTCATGGCTTTTGAACATCGGGCCGATGATGCGATATTGGCCTTCGCCATCGGTCATAAACTTGGTGGCGCTGGCGTCGGCAAGCTGTTCTTCGAGCAGCGGGCGAAGGTTCTTCGCGCTGATATTGGCGAGGTGATGCGAGCGGACGCGGCCTTGGCGCTCGACTAGCGAGAACACCATTTCCTTGCCCACGCCGCCGATATGATCGGCATTGCGCTTGGAGCGATGCTTGTTCTTTTCCTTGCCGCCAACATAGGTTTCATCGGCTTCGACGGTCATGCCTTCGCCGCCGAGCGGGGCTAGGTCGGTGTCGCGCAAGCTTTCGCGGATGCGATGGCACAAGAACCACGCGGTTTTCTTTGACAGGCCGAGCATACGCCCGATCTGTAGCGCGCTGATGCCCTTCTTGCTGGCCATCATCAGGTGTGTCGCAGCCAGCCATTTGTTCAACGGGATCTTGCTGCGCTCGTAAAGCGTGCCAACTGTGACCGTGAATTGCTTGCGGCAGTCGTTGCACATGTAAAGGCCGGGACGCGCCGTGGTGCCGCCGATCCTCGTACTCCTGTCCACGACGCCACAATGCGGGCATGGGCGACCATCGGCCCACAGCTCGTTTTCCAGCCAATCGCGAGCCTTGTCGGCGTCGATAAATTCGGGGCGATAGAGGTCGGTGGACATGGTAGGCTCCTGTTGAAGCCGACACTAGCTAGGGTATATGTTTTGTCAAGGTGATAATTCCCCCTATGGGGAGGGGCTAAGCGGTTCGATGTAATGTCATCTGACTCTAACCCATAGATTACTCCACCAGCCCCGCCAGCGCGCCCGCATCGATGCTCGCCACCGCAGCCTTGAGCTCGTCGATGCTACCCGCCTGGCCTTGCGCCTCAACCATGAAGCGGTTGCCGATGGTGGTGCCGAACTTACCGCGGCTTTCGGTCCTGTTCCATTCCTCGGTCTGGATCTGGCCGTCGACCGTGGTGGTCCGTTCATAGCCATTGGCGTCTTCGCGGCTCTGCTCGACCCCCATTGCCGCACCGAGACCCGCCAGCGCACCCAGCGCGGCCATGTCGGTCACCTTGAGCCGAAAGCTTTTGTCGCCCGCAGTGTAGGTCCCTTCGGCCTGACTGCCCATCCGCCCCACCGCGCTGGTTTCGACTGCGGTGCGTTGGTAGCCGCCGATTGCGGCGGGGAGCAGCGCCTGCATCGCAGCTCCCGCGACGACCGGCACCTTGCCGTTACCGATGGCTTCCATTCGCTTCCCGGCATCCTCGAGCTTGGCGGTGTCGATCGTGCCCATGCCGGGAACCGTCAGTGCACCGCCCGTGCTGGCCGAACTGAGTGCCGCTGCGTTGCCGCCGAACAGGCCGGTGATGCTCGCAGTTACGACGCCGACGACCAGATAGAGCACTATAGCGCAAAGAATGGTCACGGCGGTGTAGCCCGCCGCCTTGTCCTCGGGCACTTTCATGATTGGCGTGGCGCCCGTGTAAATCAGGTAGAGGCTGTAGAGTCCCAGCAAGCCGAGGAAGCCCAGCGCCGGGATCAGTCCAAAGATACCCGCGACCCAGCCGGCGGTGGCACCATAGATGACCAGCTTGAAGGCGTTGGTGCGGTTGGACGTGCCGCCGAATTTCGGGGCGAGCGCATCGGCGATCAGCGCGAGCACGACGATCCCGATCAGCGCGACCACAAATCCGGTAATCGCGCCGGTCAGGCCCGCCACAAATCCGGGCCGATAGGAAAAGCCAAACGCGCCGTAGCCGAAGATCTGGCCGCCCAGGAACGAGGCGATAGGTGCGATAGCCACCAGCGGCAGTGCATAGCCGGTGATCAGCCCGGCCGGGGTCGCCGGTTCAGCCGCGATTCTGGGCCATTCGTCCTTCGGCTTGAGCAGGATTGCCTTTACCCGCTCCACCAGCGCAGTGCCGGTCGGTTTGGTCAGTTCGTCCATTGCAAAGTTCCCCTCTCGTCTTGGTGCGACCCGACCAGAAGTGCGGCGAACAGACCACAAGACGCGCCGCAATGCAAAGCGCGAGTTGATCGCCGGGATTTTCCCCAGCCGCGCTGCCCGAATCCTTGCCTGCGCCGGGCCGAAGCCGCTACCCGTTGGGCGATGGCTTTTGCACCCTTCGTCCCGCTGCGCGTCTTTTCGAGCTACACCATGCTCGACGGCGCAATCGATCCCAAGGGAATCGCCAAGCTGGCCAGGGATCGCGGCTTTCCGGCGATCGCGATCACCGACCGGAACGGGCTTTACGGGGCAATTCCGTTCGCAAACGCGTGCAAGGAGAACGGCATCCAGCCGGTCATCGGCACGATGCTCGGCGTGTGCCGCGACGCTGGCGGGCCGCTCGACTGGCTCGCGCTCTATGCCCAGGACGAGGCGGGCTGGCTCAATCTGTGCGAATTGGTCAGCCGCGCACACCTCGACCGGCCACTCGAACTCGACCCGCATGTCGCGCTGGCGGGGCTTGAGGGCCGCACCGATGGCTTGATCGCGCTCACCGCAGCGGGCGAGGGCGCGCTGGCCCGGCTGCTGGCCGAGTCGCGGCATGAAGCGGCGGGAGCCTATTGCGACCAGCTGCAAGCCCTGTTCCCCGACCGGCTCTATATCGAGATCGCGCGCCGCAACGATCCGGTCGAAGATGCCGCCGAACCCGCGCTGATCGAGCTCGCCTATGCGCGTGACCTGCCGCTGGTGGCGACCAATCCCGCGAACTTCGCCGATCCGCATTTCTTCGCCGCGCATGATGCGATGCTGTGCATTGCCAACGGAACGCATGTCGATGCGCCCGATCGCCCGCGCTCCAGCCCGCAAGCCTTCGTGAAATCCGCGCCGATGATGGCGGAAATCTTTGCCGATCTGCCCGAGGCGACCGCCAATACGCTGGTGGTTGCGCAGCGCTGTGCTTTTTCGCCGCCCAAGCGCAAGCCGATCCTCCCCAGTCTCGCGGGCGACCAGCAAGGCGAGGCGCGGATGCTGGCGGAGGATGCCCGGGCCGGGCTCGAAGCGCGGCTTGCGCCCTATGGCGAAATGACTGCCGAAGCGCGCAAGGTCTATGACGACCGCCTTGAATTCGAAATCGACGTCATCAACGGGATGGGTTTCGCCGGCTACTTCCTGATCGTTGCCGACTTTATCAAATGGGCCAAGGAAAACGACATTCCGGTGGGTCCGGGGCGCGGTTCGGGCGCGGGCAGTGCGGTCGCCTGGGCGCTGACCATCACCGATCTCGATCCGCTCAAATTGGGCCTGCTGTTCGAACGCTTCCTCAACCCCGAGCGCGTGTCGATGCCCGATTTCGACATCGACTTCTGCGAAACGCGGCGCGGCGAAGTGATCCGCTATGTCCAGCAGAAATATGGCCACGATCACGTCGCGCAGATCATCACCTTCGGCAAGCTCAAGGCCCGCGCGGTGCTGCGCGATACCGGGCGCATCCTGCAGATGAGCTACAGCCAGGTCGACCGGTTGTGCAAGCTGGTCCCCAACCATCCGACCGATGCCTGGACCCTGCCGCGCACGCTCAACGGGATCGCCGATTTCCGCCGCGAGTATGAGACCAACGACGAGGTCAAGCGGCTGGTCGATCTGGCGATGCAGCTCGAAGGCTTGCCGCGCAACAGCTCGACCCACGCGGCGGGGGTGGTGATCGGCGACCGTCCGCTGGCGCAGCTGGTGCCGCTCTACCGCGATCCGCGCTCGGACATGCCGGTCACCCAGTTCGACATGAAATATGTCGAGGATTCGGGGCTCGTGAAGTTCGATTTTCTCGGCCTCAAGACGCTGTCGGTGCTCAAGAAGGCCACCCAGCTGATGGCGCGGCGCGACGTGGTGATCGATCTCGATACGCTGAGCTGGGACGATGAGGCGGTCTATCGCCTGCTCCAGCGCGGCGACACGGTCGGGGTGTTCCAGCTCGAATCCGAAGGGATGCGGCGTGCGCTCTCGGCTGTGAAGCCCAGCAACTTCAACGATATCATCGCGATGGGTGCGCTTTATCGACCCGGTCCGATGGACAACATTCCGCTGTTCGGGCGGCGCAAGAACGGTGCGGAGAGCATCGAGTATCCGCACCCCAAACTGGAGCAGATCCTGGCCGAAACCTATGGGGTTTTCGTCTACCAGGAACAGGTGATGCAGGCCGCGCAGTTGCTGGCAGGCTATTCACTCGGCGATGCCGACCTTTTGCGCCGGGCTATGGGCAAGAAGGACCAGAAGGAAATGGACGCGCAGCGGGCGCGTTTCATTGCGGGTGCCAAGGAGGCTTCGGGGATTGAGGCCGCCAAGGCCAGCGAGCTGTTCGACTTGATCGACAAATTTGCCGGTTATGGCTTCAACAAGAGCCACGCCGCGGCCTATGCCTTGCTGTCCTACCAGACCGCCTGGCTCAAGACGCATTACCCGCATGAATTCTACGCCGCTTCGATGTGCTTCGAGATGCACCAGTCGGAAAAACTCTCGGTCTTCGTCGACGACATGCGCCGCGCCGGGGTTGCCTTCGAAGGCCCGGACATGAACCGCTCCGAAGCCGAATATTCGGTCGAGCGGACCGACGATGGCTATGCGGTGCGCTATGCGCTGGCAGGTATCCGCAACGTCGGCGAAAAGGCGATGGACGCGATCGTCGCCGAGCGCGAGGCGCATGGCTGGTTCGAGAGCCTCGAGGATTTGTTCCAGCGGGTTCCGTCCGGATCGATGAACCGCCGCCAGCTCGAAGGGCTGGCCGGCGCGGGGGCGCTCGACAGTCTTCAGCCCAACCGCGCCAAGGTGCTGGCCAATGCCGACATGCTGCTGGCGGTTGCCGAAGAGGCCGAGCGCAGCCGCACCAGCGGGCAGGCGGCGCTGTTCGGCGGGGACGATCACGCAGCTCCGGCCATGCGGCTGGTCGAGGCCGAGCCGTGGAGCAAGCCCGAGCAAATGGCCAAGGAGCGCGAGACCTTCGGCTTCTATTTCGCCGCGCATCCGTGCGAGCAGTATCGCGCGGTCGCATCGGCCAATGGCGCGCGGACCCATGCCAGCCTGGTCGCGAGCGGGGGTAGCGCGGCGGGCCGCCAGCCTGCGGTGATGGCGGTGCTGGTCGAGAATGTGCAGCGCCGAAAAACCAAGCGCGGCAAGGATTTCGTGCAGGCCGATTTCTCCGATTCGACCGGGCAGTTTTCCGCCTCGTGCTTTGAGGAATCGCTGGTCGAACCGCTGACGCGCTGGGCCGCCGAGGGCCAGTGCCTGCTGCTCAACGTCGAGCTCGACAGCCCCAGCCCCGAGGAACCGCCGCGCATCACCGTGCGCGGCGCGCGCCCATTGTCCGAGGTCAAGAGCGGCGCGAAGATGGTGCTGACGCTCGATGTCGAGCGCGCTGAGGCCTTGTCCGAGCTGGCGGTGCTGCTGGTCGGCGGCGCGGATGGGCGCGGCGAAGTGATCGCCCGGCTGCGGATTGGCGGCGAGAATGAGCCCATAGTGCGGCTGGGCCGTGACTTTCAGCTCGACGGCGAACTCGCAGAACGCTTGGCTTTCGTCGAAGGCATCGCCAATGTGTCGCTAACCGCGCGGCGGGGCCCCAGTCATTTGCGGCTCGTCGCGTAACACCACTACGGACAGGAGCCGGTAATGCTGGGAGCGATGCAAGACTGGGATCTGCGGGTCACGCATTTGATCGACCATGCCGCGCGCGAACATGCAGCCCGCGAGATCGTCACCCATTGGGCCGATGGCAGCGAAACGCGCACCGATTGGGCGGGCATCCGCCACGATGCGCTGCGGATGACGCAGGCGCTGCGGCGGCTGGGGGTGGCCAAGGGCGATCGGGTCGCCACCCTGGCGATGAACCACAGCCGCCATCTGGTCAGCTGGTATGGCGCGGTCGGCGTGGGCGGGGTGCTCCACACGGTCAACCCGCGGCTGTTCGACGACCAGCTCGAATATATTGCCAACCACGCCGAGGATCGGGTGCTGCTCTACGATGCGGCCTTCGCACCGCTGGTCGAGCGGATGAAGCCGCGCTGGACCACGATCGAGCACTACGTCTGTTACGATAACGGCGAATTCGAGGACTGGATTGCGGCCGAGGACGGCAACACCGAATGGGCCACCGGCGACGAGCGCGATCCCTGCATGCTGT
>JANOOJ010000291.1:0-2539 GCA_031421295.1 Novosphingobium sp. | reverse complement strand
CCGAACCGGCCATCGAAGTGCCGCCGAATTTCATCACGATGCGGGCCACGAATGCTCCACTCAGCGTAAGATTCTTGCCCCGCAACCCCTCGCCGCGCGGCGGGCGTCCTGTTAGGGACGGGAAATGAGCAATGCAACCATTCGCGCCGAAGAGGCGGCACATTTCGGCGGGTTGGCGACCGACTGGTGGAATCCAAAGGGTTCCTCGGCAATGCTGCACCGGCTCAACCCGGTCCGGCTGGGCTTCATCCGCGAGGCGGTGGACGCGCATTGGGGCGGCGATACCCGCAGCGTTCGGCCACTGATCGGCAAGCGCGCCCTAGACGTCGGCTGCGGCGCGGGGCTGCTGTGCGAGCCGCTGACGAGGCTGGGCGCGGCGGTGACCGGAGTGGATGCGGCGGCGGAGAATATCGCGGTGGCGGCGGCGCATGCGACCGGGTCAGGGCTTACGATCGATTACCACCATGGTGAGCTTGGCGCACTGGGACTGGCGGGCTTCGACCTGGTTACCTCGCTGGAAGTGCTCGAACACGTTGCCGACAAGCCCGCCTTCATCGCTGCGCTGGCCGCGACTCTCAAACCCGGCGGACTGATGATCCTTTCCACCCCCAATCGCACCCCGCAGTCGCGGCTGCTGCTGGTCGGCGCGGCAGAAGCGGTCGGGATAGTCCCCAAGGGCACGCACCACTGGGACGATTTTATCACTCCCGACGAATTGCGCGTGCTGCTGGGTGACGCTGGGCTGACGATGGGGACCCTGCGGGGGATCGGCTGGTCGCCGCTCAAGGGGCTGCATCTGTCGAGCGATCTGGCGCTCAATTACATCGTCACGGTCACCGCGGGCTAAGCGAGGCTTCGGCGGGCGACACCGGGACGGGAGCGGGCGCAGGCTTGCCCCGCAGCGCGGCAATATCGGCGGCGCGCATTGCCAGATACCATTCTCGCTCGGCGGTATAGGGATCGGGGGCCGCGTGGAACTCGCGCAACTTGGCATCGGCCTCGACCCGGTCGTCGAGCGATTTTATTACGCCGTTGGACAGCGAATAGGTTGGCGTGTTGAACGGTGCGCCGACTGCCGAGGGGACCAATGAAAGATCGAGCAACCGCCCGCCAAGGTCGCGCAACGTGGTCGGCCCGATCAGCGGCAGATAGAGGTACGGACCCGGCCCGACCCCGTAATAGCCCAGCGTGTTGGCGAAACCGTTAGGCCGGTAGGGCAGGTTGAACGGCTTCTTTTTCGCCAAGTCGATCAGCCCGCCGATGCCGACCGTGGTGTTGACTGTAAAACGCCCGAGCGTTTCGGCCGCCTTGCCGGGCTTGAGTTGCAGCAAATAGTTCACGAAGTTGATCGGCTCGGCGAGATTATGGAGCATGTTGCGGATGCCGGTGCGCACCGGTTTGGGCAGGCCGCGTTCGTAGATCTTGGCGGCCGGAGCGACGATTGCATCGTCGACCGCCTGGACCGCCGCGAACGAAGCGGCGTTGACTGCTTCGATCGGATCGCCCGGTGGTGCTTCCTCGCGCCCGGTAACGACGATAGCGCCGTCCTCGGATGTGGGTGATGGCGGCGGCGCATCCTTGCCCGGCGCGGCGGCTTCCTCCGGCGCAGGAACGGGAGCAACCGGGGGAGCGACCACGCTGGACGGCGAAGCCGGAGCATCGGCAGTGGGCACGGTGCCTGCCACTTCCGAGGCGGGAGATGCCAGCATCAGCGCAGCAAACAGCGGAACTGGAATGCTCAACTCTCTGTCCCCCAGCAATTGCGTCGAACTCGGCCTACGCTCGATCCTTGCGAGCGCATCATCGGGAATATTCGCGATGTTTGCAAATGCTCCAGCGGGACTTCGCCGATCAGGAGCGGAGCCTGGCAATGGCCGCGCGGACCAAGGTGGCGCGCTGCTCCCAGTCGCCCGCAACCGCGACGAACGGCACACCTGCGCGAACCAGCATATCGTGGGCAATCGCCGCGAACCGCGTCCGCTCGGCGGAGCTCCCGAACAGGCGGGTTTCGTCCTCAATCCACGGAACGTCGGCTGCGAATTCGACATAAAGTTCGGCCTTGGGGTAGCCGAGCAGCTCGTCGGGCACTTCGCCGAACAGCATCTGTGCCCAGGCGGCGGTCATCAGCGGGTCGGTGTCGAGGATCAGCACTTCGGGCTGGAGCGTTGCCGCAGCTTGTATCGCGGCGTCCTGTCCGGCGGCGATCGCCAGCAGATCGGCCATCGTGAAATCGGTGCCGTGCTGCTCCGCATATGCGCGGCCATATTCGGGGACCCACGGATATCCAAGCTGCCCGGCCAGCACCGACTTGCCGGTACTCTCCGCGCCGTGAAAGCAGATGCGGATCACGCGAAAACTTTTTCCTCGGGAGCCGTCTTAGCCGCAGCGACCCATTCCCTGAGGCCGAACAGGCTCATCACCAGCATCCCGCCATAAAGGCCCGCGGTCGGGTACAGCCCGCGATCGATGTAAAGTGCGACCGCGGCAATATCGACCAGCACCCACACCACCCAGTTTTCTACACGGCGATAGGCCAGCA
>JANOOJ010000290.1:0-1961 GCA_031421295.1 Novosphingobium sp. | reverse complement strand
GCAAGGTCGGCGGCGTCGAGCCGGATCGCGAACTCGCACAGCATATGGGCCAGGCGCGCCCGCGACGATCGCCGGCCGACGTTGAGAACCCATTCGCGGAAGATCGACGCTTCGATCAGGGTCGAGATCAGGACGGCGTGGGCGACGCCGGACCGGGCGCGGACCAGCGCCTGCAACTGCGCGCGTGGAATGAGGGCGATCTCGCCCCGGGTCAGCATCTGGACGCTGTGATCCGCCTCGTCGAGGAAGATATTCTGGAAATCGAGCGCCTCGCCGGGAATGTGGATCGCAACGATCTGCCGCGCGCCGTCGCCGGTGAGCTTCTGCCGGTAGGCATAGCCGGTGACCAGTATGCCGCATTGCAGGGGCGGATCGCCTTCGCGGACGACATAGGAGGCCGGCTCAAGCGTCCGCAGGGTATACGGTAGGGCTAGGATCGCGCGGCGGTCGTCATCGTCCAGCGGCGCGCGCAAAGCTAACGCGCCAACCAGCGGCTGGAGAGGCGATGCAGTACTGGGCATTCGTGTCTCCCGCGAGCAGCTGAGCGGAAGGAAATGCAAATGTCTCACCCGCGTAGCGCGGATACCCTTCGAATTATATTTGGACGATAACATAAGATGTGGTGCATCACCATAACAAATGTTCTATTCAATTAGGCTCGCAGCGTAAAGTGTTATAAATGCTGGAATTGCCGATCAGCAATTCCGCGCTACAGCGACTGAGAAGCAACCATTTTCCGCCGGAATGTCAGGAGCTGCTCGTGCCGCGATATTTTTTCCACCTGCGCGACGGCGAGGATATTCTGCTGGATCCGGAGGGGCGCGAGCTCAATCATCCGGGCGCATTGGAGCAGATGGCGCTCAACGAAGCGCGCTCGATCATCAGCGACGACGTACGGAGCGGGCGGATTACGCTGATCCAGCGGATCGATGTCGAGAATGAGGCGGGCCAACTGATCCATAGTCTGCGCTTCGTGGACGCGGTCAGGATCGTCATGCCGCCTGCCGATGAAGCTATGGATTGATTTTCAGAATTTCACCGAAGGTCAGGGTCAGGATCGGTGCGCGCTGGTCGTCTTCGATGTCGATCCAGTGACTGAGGGTCACTTCGCCGTCCCGCACGCCGTCGCACATGACTTCACGGGCCGATCTGATCGCGACGCGCCGGGCCGCCTCGACATCGGGTAGCTCCTGCCCCTCCTCGTCGATCGTCACCTCGCTATTGTAGATGTTAAAATAGAACTGGGGCATGGACCCCGATACATCAACGATCGCCATGCCGTTACAACATGGAGCAAGGTCGTTGAATTTTTACGAGGGGTCGCAAAAGACCCGTTCGTATACGCGGCGCTGCTCTGCCCGACGGCGAGAAATAGATAATCGCTGGTGCTGCGGTCGCTCGTTTTCCTTCTTAGCAGCCGACCGCCACCGCCCGTTGTTCCTCCAGGGCCATCGCCAACACGAACGGTGCGGTGCCTTGCTGGTCGAGGAACTGCTCGCGGCCGCCGATCCCGCGCCAGCGGCAGGCAATCAGGCTTTGCGCGATCGAGCCGCCCAGGGTGGTGCCGGGCCCGGGCACGATCAGCACCTCGGGGGCGAATTCGGTCACGGCCACGCGGACCGCGCGGGCAAAGTCATAGGGCCCGGTGACTTGCGCGCCGAGGGTATAGGCGCGCAGCTCGGCCGGGCGGGTTTCGCGGGGGCGCCAGATCCGGCCATTGCCGTCGATCAGGGGGATCGCGGGGGCGGTGAACAGGTCCACCGGCAGGGCGGCGCGACCTGCCGCCGCCACCGGTTCCTGCAGCGCGGTATGGAACGCGGCGTGGAGCGGCGGGCGCATCGGATAACGACCTTCCCTCGGCGGCAGCGCCTTTTCAAGCTCGGCCAGTCCGGCCTCGTTGCCCGCCAGCGCGAGCAATCCGCCGAGGTCGATCGACAGCGCGGCCGAGCAGCCCGCCAGCG
>JANOOJ010000289.1:0-3542 GCA_031421295.1 Novosphingobium sp. | reverse complement strand
GGAAGCGATCCGCTGGACCAGCCCGGTGCAGAACTTCATGCGCACCGCCGCGCAGGATACCGAGGTCGGCGGGCAAGCCATCGCCAAGGACGATTGGCTGATGATCAACTATGTCGCCGCCAACCACGACCCCGCGCAATTTGCCGATCCGCGCCGCTTCGATGCCGCGCGCAGCCCCAACCGCCACCTCGCCTTCGGCGCGGGCGCGCACCAGTGCCTCGGCCTCCACCTCGCCCGGCTGGAGATGCGGATCCTGTTCGAAGCGCTGCTCGACGGGCTGGAGACCGTCGAACTGGCCGGCGAACCCAAGCGCGCCAAGAGCACTTTCGTCGGCGGATTGAAGACGCTGCCGCTGCGGTTTACCGCCAGTGAGTGACTCGGGCTACCGCCAGCTAGGAATGCGCTTCAAAGCGGGTTAGACCCGTCGCTACCATCGAACGGGAGAGAGACATGCGCAAGGCACTGATTATCGGCGCGATCCTGCTCGCGCTGCCGACTTCGGCGGGCTGGGCGCAGGACGATTTGGGCGAGGTGGTGGTCACTGGGCAGCGCACCAGCCAGGCCTATTATACCGACGAGCAGCCGGTGATCGGGCTGCGCCGCCAGGCCGATTCGGCGGTGCAAAGCGTCGCCTTCACTTCCGATTCGCGCGACGAGCCGACCCGCAAGCGCGAGATTCACGCGATGCTGCTCGCCGCGATCGACCGCACGGACAGTGCCGGTGTTCAACTTGTCACCGGCGACTTCGAATTGGTTCCGGTGACGCGCGCCAACTACGCCGATCAGCTGTTCCAGAGCGGCAACCGGCCCGATACCAGCGTGATTAATCTGATGGTCAAGGCCAAGCTCGCCGGATCGACCGGCTCCGCGCAAAAACGGATCGACGATTTCGTCCGCGCGGTCCCGCCCTCGGGCCGCGCGCTGCTCGAAAAACGCGGCAGCCTGACGCTGACCATCATCAATCCCGACCAATACCGCGACGAGATCGTCAGGCTGGTAGCCGATGGCGCGAAGAAAAGCGCGGGGTTCTTCGGCCAGGAATACGGCGTCGACGTCACCGGGCTCGACCAAGAGCTGGCCTGGGCGCAGATCAGCGGGACCGAGGTATTCCTCTACATTCCCTATCGGTTCTCGATTAAACCGAAGTAGGCAGGTCCGTACCATCGCGGCGGAAGACTCCATGCAATTCCAGAATTTCGATCACGCCGCGTTCCTCCGCGAGTCCTGGCAGAAGCGCCCGCTGCTGATCCGCAACCCTTGGGCCGAGTGGGCCAATCCGCTCGTGCCCGACGAACTCGCCGGGCTGGCCTGCGAGGAGGGGGTCGAAGCGCGGCTGATTACGCATGATGCGGGCAACCTCGCCGCCGAGCATGGCCCGTTTGCCGAAGCGCGCTTTAGCCAGCTGGGCAAGGTGCCGTGGACGCTGCTGGTCCAGGCGGTCGACCACCACGTGCCGCAAGTCGCCGCGCTGCTCGCCGCCTTCCGCTTCGTCCCCAATTGGCGGATCGACGATGTGATGGTCAGCTACGCGGTGGACGGCGGCGGGGTCGGGCCGCATTTCGACCACTACGATGTGTTCCTGATCCAGGGCCTCGGCCGCCGCCGCTGGCAGGTGGGGGCCAAATGCGACGATGCCACGCCGCTGCTGCCGCACGACGATTTGCGCCTGCTCGCCCAGTTCACCGCGACCGAAGAATGGCTGCTCGAACCCGGCGACATCCTCTACGTCCCCCCCGGCTTTTCGCACAACGGCGTGGCGGTGGGCGATGACTGCATGACCTATTCGATCGGCTTCCGCGCGCCCGCGCGCAGCGAATTGATCGCGGGCTGGTGCGACGAGGTGCTGGCCGGGTTGGATGACGACGATCGCTACGCCGACCCCGGCCTGGCGGCGCAGGCCAACCCGGGGGAGATTTCGGCTGAGGCGCTGGCAAAACTGCACACGATGGTCATGGCAAATCTGGGCGATCGCGCAGCTTTTGCGCGCTGGTTCGGCGAATACACCAGCGCCCGCAAATATCCCGAGATCGACTGGGCCCCAGACGAGCCGATCGGGATGGAGGAATTGCGCGAAATGCTGGCAGGTGGCGCGGCGCTGCTGCGCAACCCGGCGAGCCGATTTTCGTTTGTGCGCGGGCAGGTGCTGCTGTTCGTCGATGGCGAGTGTTTTGAGTGCGCCGGGGAGGTTGGAGCGCTGGCGGAACGGCTTTGTGCGGGGGAGCGGGTTGAGGTTGGGCCGGAGCTAGCGGACTCGAATGCGGCGATGGAGTTGATCGCGACGCTGTTCAGCCAAGGCAGCGTTGCGTTCGAGCCTGAGGATTGAGCGTGAGCAACGCCGCCGACAGTCCAAACGGACCTGCCCGGATTCCCCGCACCGTTTGGGCACTTGGCCTTGTCAGCCTGTTCATGGACCTGTCTTCGGAGACCATCCACGCGCTGTTGCCATTGTTCCTTACGACCACGCTGGGGGTAAGCGTCGCAATGGTCGGACTGATCGACGGTATTGCCGAGGCAACGGGCTCGATCAGTAAGGTCTTCTCGGGTTATATCTCGGATCGGATGGGCCGACGAAAGCCGCTCATCCTGCTGGGCTATGGGCTGGGGGCGATCACCAAGCCGCTGTTCGCGCTGGCAGGCTCTGCCCCGGTCGTGCTTGGTGCGCGTTTTGCCGACCGGATCGGCAAGGGTCTGCGCGGCGCGCCGCGCGATGCGCTGGTGGCCGATGTCACGCCCGAGGCGATTCGCGGACGCGCGTTCGGTCTTCGCCAGTCACTCGACACTGTTGGTGCTTTTGCCGGACCGCTGCTCGCCATCGCGCTTATGGCAGCCTTCGCCAATGACATGCGGCTGGTATTCTGGGTTGCCGTCATTCCGGCCGGTCTCGCGGTGCTCTGTGTCATCATCGGCGTCGAAGATCACGCCGACAAGGAGCGAGCCACGCGGTCCAAACCGCCCATTTCGCTGGTGGACATCAAGCAGTTCGAGAAACCGTTCTGGGCAGTGGTTGTGCTGGGCGTGATCTTCACGCTGGCCCGGTTCAGCGAAGCATTCCTTGTTCTCAAGGCATCGGCCGAGGGCTTGCCGCTGACATTCGCTCCGGCTGTGCTCGTCGTCATGAATGTCGTGTACGCGCTCGGGGCCTATCCTGCGGGCGTTGCATCCGACCGTATCTCGGCCCGCTTCCTGCTCGGATTGGGATTGGTCTGCCTGATCTTGGCCGATCTGGTCCTGGCGCTGGTGCCGGGTTTGATCGCCGCCTTTGCGGGAATCGCGCTGTGGGGTCTCCACATGGCATTGACGCAAGGTCTGATGGCGAAGCTGGTCGCGGATCGTGCCCCGGCCAACATGCGGGGGTCGGCGTTCGGCCTGTTCAACCTGGCAACGGGCCTAGCCCTGCTCGCGGCCAGTGTTGTTGCAGGGTTGCTGTGGGACCGATTCGGAATGAGCGCGACCTTCGTGGTCGGCGGCGTATTTGCGACCGGCGCGCTTGGCGTGCTGATGGTTGGAACGCGAACTCGCTCAGCCTGAGCTTGTCGAAGGCC
>JANOOJ010000288.1:0-6430 GCA_031421295.1 Novosphingobium sp. | reverse complement strand
CGCCAATGCCGAGCTGCATCAGGATGTCGGCGCGGGTATGCGCGTCCGCCGTGGCGGTCAGCGCCAGCCGGGGAATCTCGGGAAAGCGGTCCATCAGCGGGCGCAGCAGGCGGTAGTCGGGGCGGAAATCGTGGCCCCATTCGGACACGCAATGCGCCTCGTCGATGGCGAACAGGCAGACCGGCGCTCTGCTCAGCAGTTCGCGGAAATGCGCCTGGCTGGCCCGTTCGGGCGCGACGTAGAGGAGGTCGAGTTCGCCCCCGCGAAAGCGCTCGATGGTCGCCTCGCGATCGAGATCGACGCTGGTCAGCGTCGCCGCGCGGATGCCATTGGCGAGCGCCGAGCGCAGCTGGTCGTGCATCAGCGCGATCAGCGGCGAGACCACCACGCAGGTGCCCTCGAGCATCACCGCGGGGAGCTGGTAGGTCAGCGACTTGCCCGCGCCGGTGGGCATCACCGCCAGCGTCGATTGCCCGGCGAGCACGCGCGCGACGACATCGGCCTGGACCCCGCGAAAGGCAGGAAAGCCGAAAGTGGTATGGAGTTGGTCGAGGACGGACTGCGCTGGCACCGGCTTCGCCTAACCCGCGCCGGGTCCAAGCGATAGGGCTAGCGTGTGCTTCTCTCCACAACCGCTTCTTCGCGCGCGGTGAATGCAGTGCGGCCCTTGGGCGCATCGTCCGGGACCGCACTGGTGAAGAAGGCGAGACCCTTGCCTGTCTGCGGATCGAGCCACAGCCCCGAGCGCAGCGCGTAGGCGTCGCCCGAATGGCCGATGCGCCAGTTGTTGTCGCCGAACAAATCGTCGCGGCAGCCCGCGCCGATCATATGGACAGCAAGCCCGTAGGCGCAGAAGAACCCGTCGGCCTCGCCGTTCTCGCCGAGCCCGTTGCTCCCGTCGAACCGCCATTGGGGCTTGGCGAGTTCGGCGAAGGAACTGCGCGAGAGAAAGCCCTTGCCACCGCGCGCCAGCATCTGGCCAATTTTGGCGAGATCGCGCATCGAAATCCTGAGGCCCCCCTGCGGCGAAAACAGCCCGCCGTTGTGTCCGGGGACATAGGTGCCAAGATCGCAGCCGCTGCCTTCGCGGGTATAGACCATGCATGCGGGAGGCTTGCCCCCAAGATCGTCGCGCGCCACCTCGCCGCTCGCGCGGTAGAGCACCACCGCGCGGCCGTAGGCGGCGGGCGAGCAGCCCGACCAGTTGTAGCAGGCATCGAGCTTCAAAGGCTTCAGCACCAGCCGCTGCATCAGCCGGTCGAAACGCTGACCGGTGGCGCGCTCCATCACGCTCGCGACCACCGGGAAATTGAGATTGGTATAATGGAACCAGCCGCTCGCCGGGGCATGCCGGGCGTCCCACACGCGGGGATCGGCAAGACGCTCGCGGATCGTGATGCCGAGCGGGATGATGTACAAATCATCGCCGTCCAGCAGGCCCGACTGGTGTGAGAGCAGCAACCGCAGCGTGATCGGCCTGTCGGGAAAGCCGGGATGGCGCAGCCGCCAGCCGAGATAGTCCGACACGTCGCGGTCGAGATCGAGCTTGCCCTGATCGACCAGCCGCATCACGCCGAGCGCGACCACCAGTTTCGAGACACTGGCAATCCGCACCGGATCATCGGCGGTGACCGGGCGGGCGGCGCCCTTGTCGGCAAGCCCCTCGGCGAGCACCGGCATGATCCGCCCGGAATCGAACCGCACCGCCACGCTCGCGGGCTCCGCCGACGCGGTGACCGGGATGAGCGCAAACAGGGCTGCCAGCAGCGACGTTTTCATGCCATCAGGTTGCCGGATTGCGTGCTGGCTGTCGAGGTGCGGACGGACATTTGGTCGCGCCGCGAGCAAAGCGAGCCGCAGGCGGGAGGCGCACAGCGACGCCTTAGTAGGCAGGATAGTGACAGCATGACGCGTCAGAATGGGGCATAATTGGGCGAACGGTCCGAGAGCGCCTTGCAGAAGGGCTGTCTTGCGCTATGTAAGCGGAGAGATGTGTTGTGGCTGAAAAATCTCCCGATGAGCAGGCCCTTCCTCGGGTCACCTTCCATTACCTGAAAGCAGGTGATTTCCGCACGGTCCACGTCGATGGGGCGATCGGTTCCATGACGCCTTCGGGGCAGATTCACTGCGCCGTTTACAGCGAGCGGCCTGCCATCCCTCGCATTGTATCGCAGGCGGTTGACGAGGCTGGCGTTCTTGTCGATGGTGACGAACAGACTATTGAAAGCAAAGCTGGGTTTGTGAGAGAGTTGCAAGCTGACTTGGTTTTAAGTCCGGAGGTCGCAATTGCGCTTTCTCAATGGCTTGCAAAGATGGCAAGCGGGGATTTGCAGAGTGTCTCTGAGGGGGAGACGGTTCAATGACTGCGTTAGCGCTGGCTCGCACAGAATTTGTGTACGGCATGCCGACCGTTAGCATTTCGACTTCGCGAAAAGTGTATGATCTGGACGCGCTTCGGCTCGGTCCGACAGACAGAGAGATTTGCGACGCGATAGACGCTTGGTTTTCCGATACCGAGTTTATGTCGTCGGTCGATGACATGAAACGAGTACTCAGTTTCGCTCGTCTAGTTTCCTTCGGCAAAGCCGCGTTGCCAAAAATCATTGAGTCGCTGTCGAAGGAACCCAGCTTGCTTGGGCTTGTCGCCGCCGAAATTGTAGGCGAGGACCCAATAACCGACGAGATCCGAGGCGATGTGAGGGCAATGACCGGGGCGTGGATAGGATGGTATCAACGAGCGAAGCGCGACTTCGTCTAGGGGCGCAGTTTCCCGCACTCACCGATCACAATTTCGGCATCACCAGTCCAATCGACCGCACCTATAATTGTATCGCTTGGGCAGCTGGCGATGACCAGCGGTGGTGGTGGCCTGCATCGGATGCAGGTTATTGGCCGGACCCAGACGCCCCTAATAATGTCCAGTCCTTTCAATCTGCGTTTGAGCAACTCGGTTTCGAGGTTTGCGCCAACGGGGCACATCTGTCTGGTCTCGAAAAGGTCGCACTATATTGCCTTGGAACCGAACCGAAGCATGCAGCTAGGCAGCTTCCAGACGGGACATGGACGTCAAAGCTTGGACCCGTCTGGGACATCTGGCACGATCTCGACGCGCTTAACGGCCCGGAATATGGTCTACCTTTCCTGTTTATGGCTCGCCCCACCGCCGCAATTTAGGCCCTCATCCCCTGATGGATACCCAACCGCCACACCCGCCCCACAAAATCCCCAACACCCGCGCATTCCCTCTGCCAATGTAGGATTTCATCTGATCCATAGTGGTGGATGAGCGCCTCATCCGAACCCCGCCCGCTCGCGCCAGTCCCCGCCTTTTACCCAGCCGCGAACCCAGCGTCGGTCCCAGAGCCAACCACCGCGCTGGCCACCACCGCGCGCTCGCAGACCGCGCTCGATGAGCATGGCTATGATCCGCCCGATTTGGTTCTAACCTTGCCCGATTCTTTCGGATCGTTTGGCGGTCCGGGAGGGGTGGGGTACCCCTTCTACTTGCTGACGATCCCGCCATTTTTGGGAGCGACCTCCTTGCCCCAAACCGCCCGCCTGACGACAATGCGGCTTAGTCCAGATTGGGCCGCAGCCAGCGCTCTGCCACTGCCAGCTCCATCCCGCGCCGCGTGGCGTAGTCTTCCAGCTGGTCGCGGCCGATGCGCGCCACGCCGAAATAGGACGCTTCCGGGTGCGCGAAGTAGAAGCCGCTGACCGCTGCGGTGGGCAGCATCGCCTGGCTTTCGGTCAGCGTGATCCCGGCGGTTTCGGTCGCGTCGAGTAGTTCGAACAGCACCGGTTTGAGGCTGTGATCGGGGCAGGCGGGATAGCCCGGGGCGGGGCGGATGCCGCGATAGTCTTCGTGGATCAGCGCCGCATTGGTGAGCTGTTCGCCCGGGGCATAGCCCCACAGCGTGGTGCGGACGTGCTGGTGGAGGCGTTCGGCGAAGGCTTCGGCGAAGCGGTCGGCGAGGGCCTTGAGCAGGATGTCCGAATAATCGTCATGGTCGGCGCGAAAGCGTTCGAGATGCGGCTCGATCCCGTGGATGCCGACCGCGAAGCCGCCGAGCCAGTCGCCATCGGGATCGATGAAATCGGCCAGCGAAAAGTTCGCGCGGTCGCGGCTCTTGCGGATTTGCTGGCGCAGGAAGGGGACACGAACGTGGCGCTCCTCCTCGGTCAGGTGGAGCACGACATCGTCGCCGTCGCGCGCGCAGGGCCAGAAGCCCGCGACGCCCTTCGCGGTGAGCCACTTTTCCGCGACGATCCGGTCGAGCATCGCGTTGGCATCGGCGAACAGCGACCGCGCGCTTTCGCCGACCACCTCGTCGTCGAGGATTGCGGGGTAGACCCCGGCCAGCTCCCACGCGCGGAAAAACGGGGTCCAGTCGATGCACTCGCGCAAATCGGCAAGATCCCAGTCGGCGAAGCCGTGCAGCCCCGGCTGCTCGGGCGGCGGAGCTTTTTCGCTCATATCCGCCTTGAAGCCGTTGGCGCGCGAATCCGCCAGGCTGAGCAGGATCGATTGTTCCTTGCCCGCGCGGACATCGCGGACATGGCTGTAATCGGCGGCGGTGCTCGCGACGAAGCCATCGCGCTGGGTGTCCGAGAGCAGCTGCGAGGCCACCCCGACCGCGCGGCTGGCATCGAGCACGTGGATCACCGGGCCATCGTAGGCGGGATCGATCCTGAGCGCGGTGTGGACCTTGCTGGTGGTCGCCCCGCCGATCAGCAGCGGCATGGTGAACCCGGCGCGCTGCATCTCCTCGGCCATGGTGACCATCTCGTCGAGCGAGGGGGTGATCAGGCCTGACAGCCCGATCATGTCGGCATCGTGCTCCACTGCGGTTTCGAGGATCTTGGACCACGGGACCATGACGCCGAGGTCGATCACCTCGTAGCCGTTGCACTGGAGCACCACCCCGACGATGTTCTTGCCGATGTCGTGGACGTCGCCCTTCACGGTGGCCATCACGATCTTGCCCTTGGCGCGCGCGCCTTCCTCTTTCGCCGCCTCGATGAACGGGATCAGGTGGGCGACCGCCTTTTTCATCACGCGAGCGCTTTTGACCACCTGCGGGAGGAACATCTTGCCCGCCCCGAACAGGTCGCCGACGGTGTTCATCCCGTCCATCAGCGGGCCTTCGATCACCTCGATCGGGCGTGCGAACTGGAGGCGGGCTTCCTCGGTATCGGCGACCACGTGGGCGTCGATGCCCTTGACTAGCGCGTGCTCGAGCCGCCGCGCGACGTCCCAGCCGCGCCATTCTTCCATCGCCTTCTCGGCCGCGACATCGGTGCCCCTGAAGCTCTCGGCGATGGTAATCAGGCGCTCGGTCGCGCTTTGGTTGTCCGGCCCACCCGCCCCGCGGGCGAGGATCACGTCCTCGCAAGCCTCGCGCAGCGCCGGGTCGATCGTATCGTAGATGTCGAGCTGCCCGGCGTTGACGATCGCCATGTCCATGCCCGCCGGGATCGCGTGGTAGAGGAACACCGAATGCATCGCCCGGCGCACCGGCTCGTTGCCGCGGAAGCTGAACGAGAGGTTCGACAATCCGCCCGAGATATGGACGTGCGGGCAGTTGGCCTTGATCTCCGCGCAAGCCTCGATGAAATCGAGCGCGTAGCGGTCGTGCTCCTCGATCCCGGTCGCGACCGCGAAGACATTGGGATCGAAGATGATGTCCTCAGGCGGGAAGCCGATCCCGGTGAGCAGCGTATAGGCGCGGCTGCAAATCTCGACCTTGCGCGCCTTGGTATCGGCCTGGCCGGTCTCGTCGAAGGCCATCACGACCACCGCCGCGCCGTAAGCCATGCACTTTCGGGCGTGTTCGAGGAACTGGGCCTCGCCTTCCTTCATCGAGATCGAATTGACGATTGGTTTGCCGGGCACGCATTTGAGTCCGGCCTCGATCACTTCCCATTTCGAGCTGTCGATCATCACCGGCACCCGGGCGATGTCGGGCTCGGCGGCGATCAGCTTCAGAAAGGTGGTCATCGCGTGGACCGCGTCGAGCAGCCCTTCGTCCATGTTGACGTCGATCACCTGCGCGCCGTTTTCGACCTGCTGCCGCGCAACCTCGACCGCGCGGGCGTAGTCGTCCGCCATGATCAGCTTCTTGAACGCCGCCGATCCGGTGACATTGGTCCGTTCGCCGACATTGACGAAGCTGGAGCCGGAGGGGGTCAAGGTTTCGGTCATTGTCATCCTGTTTGCGTCGTCCCCGGCTCGACCGGGGACCGCTGGCCTCCGGGTTGTGCCCAGCGGCCAGCGGTCCCCGCTTTCGCGGGGACGACGGTGATTGTCACGCAGCCATCACGAACGGTTCCAGCCCGGCCAGCCGGGTGACCGTCGCGGGCTTGGCCAGCTTCCTCGGCTCAACTCCCGCCACCGCCTGCGCCATCGCCGCGATGTGCTCCGGCGTCG
>JANOOJ010000287.1:0-4601 GCA_031421295.1 Novosphingobium sp. | reverse complement strand
GGTGAAAACCCCTCCACCACCCGCTGCGCGGGCGGTCCCCCTCCCCGAGCAAGCTCAGGGAGGATTTGATCACCGAACACTCTTCGCGACGGCATCGAGCACGCCGTTGACAAACTTCGCTTCGCGTTCGTCGAAGAAGGCGTGGGCGACGTCGAGGTATTCGCCGATGGCGGTGCCGGTGGGGACATCGGCGCGGGCGATCAGTTCGTAAGCTCCAGCGCGCAGGATCTGCAGCATGGTCTTGTCGAGTCGCGGAATCGACCAGCCCTGCGCCAGCCGTTCGCCGATCAGCGTGTCGATCTCGTCGCGGCGGGCGATGACGCCTTTGACCAGATCGTCGAAGAAGGCGGTCTCGGCGGCGATATATTGCTCGTCATCGATCTCGTGACCGATGCGGTGCTGGTGGAATTCGTCGAGCAGCTGCGGCAGTCCCGTCGCTTCCATGTCGTATTGATAGAGCGCCTGCACCGCAGCGAGGCGCGCAGCGGCGCGGGCTTTTGCTCCATGTTTTGGGGAATTGGTCTTCATATGCCGAGCCTCAGTTCGATCGAGCGGGCATGCGCGGGCAGCCCCTCGGCTTCGGCCAGCGCAATCGCCGCCGGGCCGACAGCTTCGAGCGCGGCGCGGTCGAGCTCGATGAAGCTGGTGCGCTTCATGAAGTCCAGCACCGAGAGCCCCGACGAAAACCGCGCGCGGCGGCCGGTGGGGAGGACGTGATTGGGTCCGGCGACATAATCGCCGACCGCTTCGGGAGTCATCCGCCCGAGGAAGATGCTACCGGCATGGCGGATCGCGTCCATCAGCGCCTGCGGATTATCGACCGCGAGCTGGACGTGCTCCGCCGCCAGCGCATTGGCCAGCGCGGGTGCCTCATTGAGGCTGGCGACTTCGATGATTACGCCGTGGCTGTTCCAGCTCGCGCTCGCGACGCGTGCGCTGGGCAGCATCGCCAGTTCGACCCCGACCCGGTCGGCGACATTGTCGGCGAACACCGGATCGTCGGTGATCAGGATCGATTGCGCGGCGGGATCGTGCTCGGCCTGGCTGAGTAGGTCGGCGGCGGTCCACTCGGGATCGTTCTGGCCATCGGCGATCACCAGAATTTCGCTCGGCCCGGCGACCATGTCGATCCCGACCACACCGAACAGCTGGCGCTTGGCTTCGGCGACCCAGGCGTTGCCGGGGCCGGTGACGACATCGACCGGCTTGATCCGCTTGGTGCCATAGGCCAGCGCAGCCACCGCCTGCGCCCCGCCGACGCGCCATAGCTCATCGACGCCCGCAAGGTGCGCGGCGGCAAGGACCAGCGGGTTGATCTGGCCCTTTGGGGTTGGGGTCACCACCACCAGCCGCTCGACGCCAGCGACCTTGGCCGGAATCGCGTTCATCAGCAGCGAGGAGGGATAGGCCGCGCGCCCGCCGGGGACGTAAAGCCCCGCCGCATCCACGGCGCGCCACTTCGCGCCCATCCGTACACCGACGGCATCGGTGGTGTCGCGATCCTCCGGCCGCTGCGCTTCGTGGAATGCGCGGATACGCTGCGCCGCGAGTTCGAGCGCGGCGCGCAGATCGGGCTGCAGCTCGTCGAACGCGGTGCGGCAGGCGGCGAGCGGGATTTGCCAGTCGGCGTCGCTGGCGAGCACATGGCCGTCGAAGCGCTCGGTCAGTTCGGCCAGCGCCTCGTCACCGCGATTGCGGACGTCGCCCAGGATCAGCGAGACATCGCGGGCAACGTCGTCCTCGCTCTCGCGGCGTTCGCGCACCAGGCGGCGGAAAGCCTGTTCGAAGCCGGGATCGCTGGTGTTCAGCCGCAGCATCAGGCAGCTTTCGCCGATGCAACCAGCGCGCGGAACCGCTCGACCAGCGCGGCAACGCGCTCGTCGGTCTTGAGCGCGGCACGGTTGACGATCAGCCGCGCGGTGACCGGCAGGATCACGCTGGTCTCGACCAGGCCATTGTCCTTGAGCGTCCGCCCGGTCGAAACAAGATCGACGATCTGGCTGGCAAGGCCCAGCCCGGGGGCGAGTTCCATCGCGCCGTTGAGCTTGACCACTTCGGCCTGGATGCCCTGCCGTTCGTAGTGACGGCGGGTGAGGTTGGGATATTTGCTGGCAACGCGCAAATGGCTGACGCGCGCGGAATTGTCTTGCCCGACCGGCTCCGCGACCGACAAGCGGCAGTGGCCGATGTCGAGATCCACCGGAGCGTAAAGCTCGGAAAAGGCGAATTCCTCGACGACATCCGAGCCGACAATCCCGACCTGCGCCGCGCCATGCGCCACGAAAGTTGCGACATCGAACGCCCGGACGCGGATCAGGCGCAGCCCGGTATCCTCGCAGGCAAAGGCCAGCGCGCGGTTGGCCTTGTCGTGGAACGCAGCTTCGGGCACCACCCCGGCACGCGCCATCAGCGGCAGCGCCTCATCGAGGATGCGGCCCTTGGGCACGGCGAAAGTCAGCGGTTGCGTCATGGCGCGCGCGCCTTAGGCGGCGCGGGGCAAATGCGCAAGAAAGTCGGGAGGCGATGCGTGAGCGGCGACTACAAATTCATCGATATGAATGCCAAGGGCGACGACGCGGTCCAGACCGCCTTTGCCAACCAGGTCGCCTATTGCCGGGCGGGGGGCGCACCGATCACGGCGCGGATCGTGGGCGCGGTGGGAGAGCTGCTGGCGCAGGGCGAGGGGGGCGCATTGTTCGACCGGATACGAGGCTGGCCGGGCGCGCCGCTGGCCGATGCGCTGCCGCTGCGAGTAGCGGGCGGGTTTCACTCGCTGCATCTGGCGGGAAAGGACGCCGCGCTCTCGGCGATCTATGCGGGCGAGGAGGGGATCGACGACGCCGCAATCGTCGCCGCGACGATCCGCAACCATGAGCCTGACTTGCTGCCATGGCTCGATGGACCCCCGCAAACCAATGAAGCCGGGCGTTCGGCCAATTTCATCGCCGCGATGCTGTGGCTGGCCGGGCAAGGGCTGCCGCCGCGCTTCCAGTGCCTCGAAATCGGCTCCAGCGCCGGGATCAATCTGATGCTGGCGCGGTATTGCTACGATCTGGCGGGGGTTCAGGTCGGCCCGCAGCCGGGCGCGATGCGGTTCGAGCCCGAATGGCAGGGCAACCCCCCACCCGTGCAAACTATCGAGATCGTCTCGACCCGGGGCTGCGATGTTGCGCCGGTCGATCTTACCGATCCCGCGCAGGCCTTGCGGCTCAAGGCCTATATCTGGCCCGAGCACGAGGTCCGGTTTGGCCGGATGGACGCGGCGATTACCGAGGCGGGCAAGTCGCCGCCCGATCTGGTGCGGATGAACGCCGCCGATTTCATCGAAGCCGAGCTGGCTAAGCCGCAAGACGCGGGCACGACGCGCACCTTGATGCACTCGATCGTCTGGCAATATGTGCCCGCGGACCAGCAAGCGCGGGTGACCGCAGCGATGGAAGCTGCCGGAGCGCGCGCCACTGCCGAGCGTCCGCTGGCGTGGATCGCGCTGGAAGCAAACCGGACCGTGCATCTGCATGAGCTGGTGGTGCGCCACTGGCCCAATGCGGCGGGCGACCCCGCGGGCGATCCGCAGCTGCTCGCCCGCGCGCATCCGCACGGCGCCTCGATCACTTGGTTCGCTTAGCCCGCTCGGCGGCTTCACGCGTTTCGCGCGCGATCCGCCGCCGTTCGATCCGCGCGCGCAAGGGCTTGGCGATGCGCCATTTGCGGGCTTCCATCCGATCGAGGAACCCGCCGTGGAAGCTGATCCATTCCCACCACCCGATCAGCGCGAAAATCGCCGTACCGCCCAGCGCAAAGGCCAGCGCGGGCGGATGCGCCAGCCAGCCCCACAGCCCGAGCACCACAGTCAGCTGCATGCCGACCCCGTGCGACAGCGGATACCACGGATTACCGCTGGTGATCTTCTTGAACACCATCATCCCGCCGATAAACAGCAGCATTCCGCCCACCGAAACGACGATGAAATCACCGTGGACAGGATCGAGCGGGTGCGCCAGCAGCAGCTCATACGCCACCGCCAACACAATGATTCCCGCCACAATCGGAATATGCCAATAGGTGAAGGCCTGCCGCGCGACGAGGCCGGGTCGATCGTGCTGGGCGATATGCAGCGCCCCGCGCTTTGCCCCGAGATCGAAATAGATCCACCACATCGCGAACGAGCTTACAAAGGCGTTGAGGAATGCCAAAATCTCGCCGACGCCGATTTTGGAAGCCGCGAAGGTCGCGCCGGTGATGATCAGCCCTTCGCCCAGCGCGATGATGATGAACAGCGAACAGCGCTCGGCCATGTGACTGCCCGAGACCACCCAATCCTCCGGGGTCGAGCGTCCCAGGATCGGGGTCCAGAAGAACAGCACCGGCCCGAGATATTCGATGGTCAGCGCGCCGATCCACAGCGCCATCCGCGTGCTCACGTCCTCGCTCCACCCGCCGGCGATCCACAGCACCGCCGATACCGCGAACCAGCATGCGACGCGGCGCATATTGTTGCCGGTCTCGGGCTTCCACTCGTTCATCGCCACCGAGACGTAGAGCGTCCGCCCGATCTGCACCGCGACATAGGCCCCGGCAAAGGCCAGCCCGCCATCGGAATA
>JANOOJ010000286.1:0-2130 GCA_031421295.1 Novosphingobium sp. | reverse complement strand
GGTCACCAAATGGGGCATGTCGGACAAGCTTGGCCCGCTTCAGTACGAAGAGCAGGGCGAAGGCTATCTCGGCTATGGTGCCAACCAGCGCGTGATGATGTCGGACGCCACCAGCAAGCTGATCGACAGCGAAATCCGCGGGCTGGTCGACGGCGCTCATGCCCGCGCGACCGACATTCTCAAGACCGAGGAAGCCAAGCTCCATCTGCTCGCGCAGGCGCTGCTCGAATACGAGACGCTCTCGGGCGACGAGATCAAGACACTGCTCGAAAGCGGCAAGATCGACCGCCCTGACAAGCCGAGCGGTGCCGCGCTGCCCGCCCCGGCGCGCGGCTCGGCGATCCCCAAAACCGGCAAGCGCTTCAGCGGCGGGGCGGCTCCGCAGGGGGTGTAGCGGAGATGCGTCGGGATTGGCGCTGTTGGTCGCTGTAAGGCTTGGCAAGGCCGCGCGACAGGCGTAACTTGCTGCCCATGAACAAGTACTCGCCCATCGTCTCGGAATTCGAGAGCGCCGAACAGGAAGAGTCCTATCTGCGCTGGCTTGAGGCCAAGGTGGCAAAGTCGCGCGCCGACCCGCGCCCTCCGGTTCCGCACGATGAAGCCATGGCGCGGGTCAGGCAAACATTGGAGAAGAAGTTCGGCAAGCCGTGCTGAAGCTCGCCTGGAGCGAAGACGCGATTGCCGACCTGGAGACCATTTGCAGCTACATTGGCGAGCGAAATTTCAATGCTGCGGCACAGCTGCGCGCGACGTCTGAAGCCTGTGCCGAGCGTTTGGCGGGTCACCCATTCATGCACCGGGTCGGTCGGACACCGGGTACGCGGGAAGCGGTAATCCATCCCAACTACATACTGATCTACGAAGTATCATCCGACATCGTCGTGATACGATCGATGATTCACAGCCGCCGGCAATATCCGCCTGACGATGGCACCTGACCAGCTCACCTAGAGCCTCTTGAGCGCCGTTGCGAAGTCGCTCTCACCCGCCATAACCGCCTGATGCCCGCTGCCGGAACGGTTCAGCGCGAGGCAAGGTCGCGCCGCACACAGCAGCCGCGAACAATCCGGAGTGCAAGCATGAAGCGTTTGGTGGCAGCAATCGGTCTTACGCTCGTGGCGACGCCCGCGCTGGCGGCGGCGGGCGACATGAATGTCGCGACTTTCCTCGCCAAGGCCGACGCGCTGCGCGCCAAGGGGCCGCTCGCCTTGCTGTCCTCCGACATGAATGTGCTCAAGACCGAGGGCACTGCTGCGGGCCAGGCCTACCGCGCGCAGCTGGCGCAGGAGCGGGCCCAGGGCAAGCCCAGCAGCTGCCCGCCGCGCGGCACGCGAATCAGCTCGGATCAGCTGCTGGGGCACTTGCGCAGCTATCCCGCCCCGGCGCGGCCCCGGACGACGATGCGTACCGCGATGGCGGACTATTTCGTCAAAGCCTTTCCCTGCCCGTAGTTTTCCAGCCTCACGGCTGGAAGCGTCAGTGAAGCAACAAACGCAAAGTTCGGCCCGCCAATCCATTGAGATTGGCGGGCCGAACTTTGCTAGCGATGCGAAAGCTCAGCCTTCGTAATCGCCGCCGATCGAGGTGTTGCGCACCGGGGCAGCCGCGGTAATTCGCAGCGCTTCGGCCGACTGGCTGAGCGAGCCGATTTCATCGACCTCGTCGTCGTCCTCGGGCAGGACGCGCTGGAGCGAGGTCAGCAGCGTCTCCTTGAGCAGGTCGGGACGCACCGTCACTTCGGCGATCTCGCGCAGCGCAACGACCGGGTTTTTGTCACGATCGCGCTCGATGGTCAGCTCGGCACCGCCCGAGATTTCACGCGCCCGCTGCGCAGCAATCAGGACGAGGTCGAAGCGGTTGGGAACCTTGTCGACGCAATCTTCAACGGTAACGCGCGCCATGGGGCACTCCGAATAAAATGCAGAGTCTGCAGGAAAGCGCGCGAGTTAGGTGGGGCAGGCGCGAAAGTCAAGATTTTGGTGTGCGTTTGTCCGCTTTCCGGCGGAAGCGGCACCGGCCCGCTCCCCCCCCCCGCCACCCCCAGCATACAAACTCGGTGGGTGGGCGGGGGGGGGGGCGGGGCGGGACCCCAAGGCCAAGCCCGATGGGGTGGGCGCCCCGCCTCAATCG
>JANOOJ010000285.1:0-7140 GCA_031421295.1 Novosphingobium sp. | reverse complement strand
AGCGTCGGCTATCAGGAATCGGACCCGGTTTACCAGGGCGACCGTGACTTCTCGATCTTCGGGATCGATTCGTACACGGGCACGCTCGGCGGCTCGGGCACCACGGTGCCTTCGCGCATCACCGGTACCCGTCCGCTCAATGCTGCAGGTGTTCCCGATACTACGATCAGTCTTCTAACCAACGGCAACGGCGGCATCCGCCAGGTGCGCCCGTCGACTGGCTCAGCCGTCAGCACTTTCGCATTCTTCAACTTCAACCCGTACAACATCTTCCAGACGCCGTTCAAGCGCTACAACATCTTCGCGCAGGCCAATTATCAGGTCAGCGACGCGGTCGAAGTCTATACCCGCGGGCTGTTCTCGAAGAACACTGTCTCGACCATCATCGCGCCCTCGGGCTCGTTCGGCGGCGCTGTGACGATGAACCTCAACAATCCGTTCCTGCCAGCGACGCTGCGCAACCAGTTCTGCGCGTTCAACACGTCCGGTGCTGGGGCTTATACCCCGCGCTTCACTCCGGCCGAGTGCGCGGCCGCAGCGGTGGCGACCGGACCGACCGATCCGCGCTACCGCACGGTGACCTTTGACCTCCGCCGCCGCGCGGTCGAAGTCGGCCCGCGTATCAGCGAGTTCTCGACCACGGTGTTCGACTATCGCGTCGGTGCCAAGGGCGCGCTCACCTCGACGGTCGATTGGGACCTCTCGGGCTCCTATGGCGAATCCGACAAGATCCAGGCAATCAAGAACTACACGCTGCAGTCGCGCTGGCGGCAGGCGCTTCTGGCGAACAACACGACCACTTGCATTACCACCACCGGTGGCTGCGTCCCGGTCAATCCATTCGGTGAAGCCGGATCGATCAGCCCGGGCGGTGCGGCCTTCCTGACCGCCGACAGCACGACCACCGTGCGCACCAGCCTTGGCCAGGTGCGCGGCGTGGTCTCGGGCGATCTCGGCTTCGGTTCGCCCGCGGCGAACGAGCCGATCGGCTTCGCGGCCGGTGCCGAATACCGCAACTATCACGCTTCGCAGAATTCCGATCTGCTCGCCAAGACCGCGGGTGAGCTCGGCGGTGCAGGCGGCGCGGCTCCGGATATCGACGGCGGCTACAACGTTTACGAAGGCTACGCCGAAATCATCGCCCCGCTGATCGAAGACAAGCCGTTCTTCCACAGCCTGACGCTCGAAGCCGGCGGCCGTTACTCGAAGTACAGCGTCGATGGTGGCCCGAAGAACGAGACCTGGACCTACAAGGTCGGCGGTTCCTGGGAGCCCGTTCCGGACCTCAAGATCCGCGGCAACTACGCCCACGCGGTGCGCGCACCGAACATTGGCGAACTGTTCACGCCGGTCACCACCGGCCTGACCACGCTGGCGATCGATCCTTGCGCTGGCCAAATCGCGAATGCAGCTGGACTCAACTACAACCCGGGCCTGCTCCCGGGCGGTGCACTCCGTGCAGTCTGCCTGGCACAGGGCGCGCCGCTCGGCACGATCGGTTCGATCCTCAACCCGACGGCGGCGCAGGCCGATTCGACCGGTGGCGGTAACATCAACCTCGATCCGGAAAAGGCCAACACCTGGACCGTCGGCGCGGTGTTCCAACCCTCGTTCGTCCCGGGCTTCTCGCTTTCGGTCGACTACTACAACATCACGGTGACCGACCAGATCGGCACCCCGACCTCGGGTGACGTGATCTTCGACTGCTTCGGCGCTCGCACGGGTGGCGGTGCCATTCCTATCGTGTACAGTTCTGTAACTGCTGCCTCGGCGGGTAGCGCTGGTTGCGCCGGCTTCGGGCGCAACCCGGTCTCCGGCGGGCTCGACGGCGATCCGGCGGTCACGCTCGGCATACCGCAGACCCTGAGCAACCAAGGTCGGCTGTTCACCGACGGAATCGACGTGATTGCGAACTACCAGCGCGATCTAGGTTTCGCCAAGTTGGCTTCGAGCTTCGTGTTTAACTATACGATGTCGCAGACGTTCAACTCGAAGGTGTCCAGCCCTAACGGATTCGACCGTGAGTGCGTTGGCTATTACAGCGCGAACTGCGGCTTCACCGGCTCGATCGCACCGAAGTACCAGTGGTCGTGGCGCAATACGGTGTCGTTCGGCAAGATCGATGCCTCGTTGCTGTGGCGGCACATTGCTGCCGTCCAGCAGGAACCGCTGGACATAACTGCCACCGGACCGGCGTTCACAGGCACCCTGCCTGCCGGCTTCGGGGATCGCAGCGGCACGACCGTCGATTTCGGGAAGATCGAGGCTTACGATTTCTTCGACCTGACGCTACGTTTCAACGTCAACGACAACTTCACCTTCACCGCGACGGTGCAGAACATGCTCGACAAGCAGCCGCCGATCGTCGGCAGCTCGATCGGTTCGACGGCGTTCAACAGCGGCAACACCTTCCCGTCGACCTACGACGCACTGGGACGCCGCTTCGCGGTTTCGGCGCGGCTCAAGTTCTAGTCCTTCGGGACCGGAGACACAGGGGGGCGGGCAGCAATGCCCGCCCCTTTTGTATGCGCGGCGCGGTAAGGCTTGACGCCGCGCGCCGACCTGCCTTCAACATCGCGCGATGACGTTGCACCCCAGCCCCCTGGCGCTTGTCGAGCAAGCCGCAAGCTACCGTCTCGAGGGCCGCCTGCGGGACGCGCTGCTCAGCTGCGATGCCGCGCTCGGGCTGGACCCCCGCTTCGTCCCGGCCTGGCTGGAGCGTGGTTTCGCCTTTGCCAGCGGCGGCTCGATGGCATCGGCGCGCGATTGCTATCGCCAGGCGCTGACCTTCGATCCGGGCAATGCCGCGGCCCACGCGGGGCTCGCCTCGCTTGCCGCGCGCGACGGTGACAGTGCCGAGGGGCGGAGCCATGCGCACCGCGCGCTGGCGGCCGAACCCGGCAATCCGATCGCCGCCGCCGCGCTCGCCACGATGGAGATCGAAAGCGGCGCGCCGGATCACGCCCGCGCGCTGCTCGAACCGATCGCCGCCGCATTGACCGAGCCCGACCGCGACCGCTCGCTGATCCTCGGTCTGCTCGGCGATGCCTGTGCCCGGCTCGGCGACGCCGAGGCTGCCTACGCCGCCTATGCCCGATCGAAGCAGGACTTCGCCGCGATCCATGCCGCGCAGTTCGCGGGCCGCCCGCCGCACCGTGAATTCGTCGAGGGGATTCGCGCGGGTTTGCTGACGATGGATGCGGGCAGCTGGCATCCGGTGGCTGCGGCGGTGCCTGCCAATGCCGCCGCCGCTCACCTCTTCCTGCTCGGCTATCCGCGCTCGGGCAATACTTTGGCCGAGAATATCCTCGCCTCGATTTCCGGGGTTGTCGCGCTTGAGGAGCGCCCGACGATGCAGGCGGCGGACCTTGATTTTCTGGTCGATCCGCAGGGGCTCGCCAGGCTGTCGGGATTGTCCGAACACGAACTAACCCCGTACCGTCAGGCCTATTGGGACAAGGTTGCCGCCGCCGGGATTGCGGTATCGGGCAAGTGTTTCGTCGATATGGACCCGCTCAAAAGCCTGCGCCTGCCGCTGATAGCGCGGCTGTTTCCGCAGGCGCGGGTGGTGATTATGCGGCGCGATCCGCGCGACGTGGTGTGGAGCTGCTTCCACACCCATTTCGCGCTGACCAATGCGGCGCTGGAATTCTGCACGCTCGAAACCGCTGCGCGGCACTACGCTGCGACGATGCGGCTCGTCGAAGCCGCGCTCGAACATTTGCCGCTGCGCGTCCATGTGGTCGATTATCACCGCTTGGTCGGCGATTTCACCGCGACCACGCAGGCGCTCTGTGCATTCGCCGATCTGCCGTGGAGCGAAGACCTCACCCGCTTCGCGGCGACCGCCAAACGCCGCGGTGTCGCCACTGCGAGCGCCGGGCAGGTCCGCAAGGGGCTGTATGACGGCACCCGGCAGTGGGAGCCCTATGCGCGCTTCCTCGCCCCGGTGATGCCGATCCTCCAGCCGTGGGTCGACAAGTTCGGTTACGCCTGAGCAATCAGCGGATTGGGCGCGTCCAGCGTGACGCCTGCGCTATCGGCCACCGCCCGCGCCCAGGCCAGGACCATGCCGATCTCGTCGCCATGGGCTTCGCGGACCCGCGCATAGTCGCGCGTCCGCGCTTCGCTCGAATAGGCTGCGCCCGATTTCGAGTGTTGCGAAAACGCCGGACCCGAGAGGATCGCGGCCAGCCCGGCGTCGTCCAGCGCGAGCCCATAGTGGCGGGTAACCGCCCTCAGCGCGCGGGCCGGATCGGCGAGCATTGCGTCGGCATCGAGGCTCGCCAGCCGCTCCGCCCCGACGCGCTCTGCCAGTCGCGCGAACCAGGCGTGCTGTGCCAGCCAGCCGATTGCGGCGACCTGCAGGTCGCTTTGGCGGAAATGATCCTCGGGGGTGAAGCCCAGCCCCTCGACCAGTCCGTCGCGCAGATAGCCTTCGAGCAGCTCGCGCACCCACAGGCGGCAATGCAGCCCCTTGCGCGCGACCGAGATCAAAAAGGTTTCGAGCGGGGCGTGAAGAAACACCGCCCTGGCCTGCGGAGCGAGCCGCAGCAGCAATTCGGCGAGCGGGTTGACCAGATTAGAGGGTTTGACCACCACCGCCTCACTCTTCCCGAAGGGCCGCGCCAACAGCCGCAGCGTCGCATCGGTGGCGCGTGCCACAGCGGCGGGGGACGCGCCGCGGCGCCGGAACCCGACCATGTCGTTGAGCGTCAGCGGTTCGCTCAGTCCCATCGCCAGCCCCGGGCGGTCGAGCGCGCGCGCCAGCATGGTCGATCCGCAGAACGCCGAATGAAACAGGAAATGGAGCGGACCCATGCTTAGTTCGGCGAGGCACCGCGCGGCAGGCACGTCGCGCGCCGCGCGCTCTGTTCCCAGATAATCGTCGGTCAGGAACGGGATAGTAGCATGCTCGCTGCGGCCAAGCCGGATGAACCGGAAGGCATCGTCGCTCTCGACATAGCGGTGCGCATACCATTCGGGGTCGGTGAGCACGAAGGCGGGGGCAAGCGAGGCCATGCGTTCAGCCTAGGCACACGGCTCCGCTGCCGCAACTGCCTCTTGTCGCCCGCCCGCGCGCTGCCTAGGCTGAGATATGGCGAAAATCGGGATGGCTGATCCGCAAGCCGCGCAGCGGGCAAACACGGAAGGCATGGCGGCGATCCGTACCGGCGATGGTGCGGCGGGTGTCGCTGCATTTCGTCAGGCCACCGCCGCCGATCCCCAGGCCATCGCGCTGTGGCGCAATCTGGCCCACGCCTACCGGATCGCCGGGGACATCGCCGGAGAGCGCGACGCGCTCGACCATGCGCTGGCGCTCGACCGGACCGATTTCACTGCGCAGCTGCGGATGGCCCAGTTGCTCCAGCGGCTGGGTGACGAGACCGCCGCGTTTCAGGCCTGGAACGGCGTCCAGCAACTCGCCGCCCAAATGCCCGACGTCCCCCCGATGCTCGCGGCAGAACTGGCGGTGGGGGCAGACTACTGCGCGGCTTTGCGCGATCGGTTGACTGCTGCGGCCGATGCTGTGCTGGCCGTGGATGCTTCGCGTGACGAAACCGAAGAGCGGCGCGTCCGGGCCTTTGTCGATCATGCGCTGGGGCAGCGCCGCATCTTCCAGAACAGCTGCGCCGGGGTCTATTATCCGTTCCTCCCCGCCGACGAGTTCTTCGATTCCCGCCACTTCCCGTGGTTCGAGGAGCTCGAAGCCGGAACTGCGGCAATCCGTGAGGAATTGCAGGCGCTGCTCGCCGCGCCCGGGGAGGCGCTGCGCCCCTATGTGCGGCTGGACGAGGGCACGCCGACCAATGACTGGAGCGCGCTCGACGGCTCGCTCGATTGGGCGGCCTGTTTTCTGTGGGAATATGGCGAACCGAATCAAGAGGTTATCGCGCGCTGCCCGCGCACTGCGGCCTTGCTCGAAAGCTTGCCGCTGGCGCGTATCCCGGGCCGGGCACCCAATGCCTTTTTCTCGCTATTGCGCCCGCATAGCCGGATACCGCCGCATACCGGGGTAACCAACACGCGGGCAATCATCCATCTTGCGCTCGATATTCCGCCGGGCTGCGGCTTCCGGGTCGGCGGCGAAACGCGCGAATGGACCCCCGGCAAAGCCTTCGCATTCGACGACACGATCGAGCACGAGGCGTGGAACGATAGCGACCAGCGGCGTGCCGTGCTGATCGTCGATGCGTGGAATCCCCATCTGAGCGCGCGCGAGTGCAGCGCGATAAACGCCTATTTTGCCGCCGCCGACAATGCTTTGGCCAAGCGCGAGCGCGGCTGATACTTGCCGCCGCCAGAATTTCGCGATATTCGGATCACATCCAGCGCCGGGCGCTTCCGGTTGCTCGCATCGAGGTCTGTTGCACTATGCTTACTGCCGTTCTTTTGCTGCTTGCTGCCGAGGTTGGCGGCGGGGGTGCCGAAATGGCGGTCGAACCCGATCCCAAAGCCATGAGCCGCGCTGAAATTCGCACCCATAATGCGGGTCTCGACAAGAGCCATCGGTACTTCATCCGCTGCGTTCGATCGGTGGCCGTAGGTTCGCTGATTGCGCGTGTTTACAGTTGCCGGACCAACCAGCAGTGGACTGCGGCCGACCGGATCGGCAACCAGAACGCCCGCGACACCGTCGAAGCGATGCAGGGCAAGGCCATCAATTCCAACTGAGCGTTTCCCCTTTCGGAGGTCAATGCCATGTCATCGCTGATATTCCTGATCGCGCTAACCCAAGCTACCCCGGTTGCGATCGACGACCGACCGCGCAAGATGAGCACGCGCGAAATCCGGGCCTATAACGCGCCCCTTACCCGCGACAATCCGGCCTATATCCGTTGCAAGGTGGAGGGCGAAACCGGCTCGCTGGTGCGCGCAAAATCGGTGTGCCGGACCAATCAGGAATGGCAACGGGTCGAGGATATCGGCAACCGGGACGCGCGCGATATCGTCGATACCGTCAACTCGAGCGGCAGCAGCCGGGGGAACTGATCCCGGCTAGAGCGGGATAACATTACGCTGCACCATAACCTGAGTTAGTGATGTATGCGGCGCATTCGTGGGGTGGGAAGTCGTCAAGCAGTGTTCCGATACGTTTCCACGTTGCCTCTGCGGATCGCTCGGCAGCTTTTCGCATGA
>JANOOJ010000284.1:0-4960 GCA_031421295.1 Novosphingobium sp. | reverse complement strand
ATCATTGCCGGATAGTGCGGCGTCTCGACTCAGGCCCCGACTTCGGCCCGCAGCGCTTTCCGGTCGAGCTTGCCGATCATCGTCTTGGGCAGGCTCTCGCGCACCACCACCTCGTCGACCCGTTCGTGCTTGCCGACCCGCGCATTGAGCCAGTCCTTGAGCTCGTCCGCCGTGGCAATTTCGCCCTCCGCCAGCGTCACATAGGCGCGCGGGATTTCGCCGCGATAGGCGTCGGGCAAGCCGATCACCAAGGCCTCGCGCACCGCCGGGTGCTCGACCAGCACCGCCTCGACCTGGCTCGGGAAAACCTTGAACCCGCCCACCGCAATCATGTCCTTGAGCCGGTCGACGATGCGGATATAGCCCTCGGCGTCGAACTCCGCGACATCGCCGGTGCGCAACCAGCGCTCCCCGTCGCGCATGGCAAAGGCGGCGGCGGCAGCATCCGGCCGGTTCCAGTAACCTTGCATCACTTGCGGCCCGAGGATCGCCAGCTCGCCCGGCTGGCCCTCCGGGGCGTCCCGCTCGGGGTCTTCCTTATCGAGCAGGCGCAGCCGGGTCTGCGGAAGCGGCTGGCCGATTGTCCCGGTGCGGTCCTCACCCTCATAGGGATTTGTCGTGGCGACCCCGGAAGTCTCGGTCAGCCCATACCCTTCGACCAGCCGCGCATGCGTCGCCGCCTCGAACCGTGCCTTGACCGGCGCGGGCAACGGCGCGCCGCCCGAGATGCAGACCCGCAGGCTCGAGAAATCGGTTTTGGCGAGGCGCGGATGATCGAGCAGCGCCTGGTACATTGTCGGCACCCCGGGCATCGCGGTCGCCTTGACGCGCGCCAGCGTCTTCAGCGCCTGCCCGGCATCGAAGCGCGGCAGCATCGCGATGCAGCCGCCGTTGGCCACCGTCCGGTTGAGCACGCAGGCATTGGCAAAGACGTGAAACAGCGGCAGCACCCCCAGGATCATGTCGCGGCTCTCGGTGTGCGGATCGATCGCCACGATCTGCCGCGCATTGGCGGTGAGGTTCTGGTGGGTCAGCATCGCGCCCTTGGGGGTGCCGGTGGTCCCGCCGGTATATTGCAGCAGCGCGAGGTCGTGTTCGGGATCCAGAGCAACCGGAGCGGGCGGGTCCACACCGAGCAGCGCTTCCCAGCGCCGCACATCGCTTTGGTCGGGGATGGGGGCGAGCGATTTGCGCCCCAATAGCCGCAACGCCAACCCTTTCACCCAAGGCAATTGCGCAGCGAGCGAGCCGACCACCAGCGTCTCCAGCGCCGATCCCGCCAACACCTTGAGCGCATTGGGCAGCAGCGCCGCAACATCGAGCGTGACCAGCAGCCTCGTGCCCGAATCCGCGACCTGAGCCTCCAGCTCCTCGATCGTGTAAAGCGGCGAGAAATTGACCACGGTCGCCCCGGCAATCATCGCGCCGTAATAGGCGGCGACGTAGATCGGGACATTGGGCAGATAGAGCCCAACGCGGTCGCCCTTGGCAAGCCCATGCGCTTGCAGCCCGGCGGCGAAGGCGTTGGCTTGCCCGGCGAGGTCAGAATAGCTGAAACGCCGCCCCATGAAATCGACCAGCGGCTGGTCGCGATGCGCCGCGACGCTTGCCGCGAATAGATCGGGCATGGTCAGCGGCGGGAACGCCATGTCCCACGCGCAGGGATGCGCATATTGCGCGCGCCACGGGTCTTCCGCTATACTGACAGCCATGTCAGCGGGTTTGCCCGCTCGCCGGGCAATGCGCAAGCGTGCGAAAGCTAGCTTGCTTCGCTGGCGACTTCGGTTTCGCCCGCTGCTTCGGCGGCACGCTTGGCTTCGAGCCAGGCCGCGGCTTCGGCTTCCTGCGCGGCTTCGCCGGCCAGCTTGACCGCGGCGTCACGCTCGGCGCGCAGCTCTTCGATCAGCGAGGCGCGATCATCGCCCAGCCGCGCATCGTCGCCCGCCTGATCGACCAGCCCGGCCTTCTTGGCGGCCTTGGCGACGATCGCATCGAGTTCGCGCTGCGAGCACAGCCCCAGCGTGACCGGGTCTTTCGCCTGGATACTGGCGATGTTCCAGTGGCTGCGATCGCGGATCGCGGAAATCGTGTTGCGCGTGGTGCCGATCAGCTTGCCGATCCCGGCATCGGAGATTTCTGGGTGGCTGCGCAGAATCCACGCGATCCCGTCGGGCTTGTCCTGACGCTTCGAGACCGGCGTATAACGCGGGCCCTTGGTGCGGTTCACCGTAACCGGAGCCTTCTGCATCTGGAGCGAATAGCCCGGATCGGCCTGACCCTTTTCGATCTCGGCCATGGTCAGCTCGCCAGAACGCAGCGGATCGCGCCCGGTATATTTGCTGCTGGCGAGATCGTCGGCCATCGCCTGCACCTCGAGGATGTGCAGCCCGCAGAATTCGGCGATCTGTTCGAAGCTCAACGCGGTGGTATCGACCAGCCACGAGGCGGTCGCATGCGGCATCAACGGGGTGGGCTGGGTCACGGGTCTACTCCGGCGGAAAAGAAAGGGCCGCCCCTTGCGGAGCGGCCGTGCACCGGGACGATGTAGGCCATCGCGGCGGCGCGGGCAAGGATTGAGTCGCTAATCGCTAGACCACCAGCACGATCTTGCCGATGTGTTCGCCCGCTTCCATCCGGGCGTGCGCGGCGGCTGCCTCGGCCAGCGGGAAGGTCTGGTCCATCACCGGGCGCAACTGGCCGGATTCGACGAAGGGCCAGGCGACGCGAGCGATTTCTTCGGCGAGCAGCGATTTGAACTCGGCCGAGCGCGGGCGCAGCGTCGAGCCGGTCAGCGTCAGCCGCCGGACCATGAGCTGCGCCATGTTGAGTTCGGCCTTGGCCCCGCCCTGCACCGCGATCGTCACGTGGCGGCCGTCCTCGGCCAGGCATTGCAGATTGCGCGCGACATAATCGCCCGCGACCATATCGAGCACCAGCTGCACGCCCTTGCCGCCGGTGAAGGCTTTGACCGCTTCGACGAAATCCTCAGCCTTGTAGTCGATCGCCAGCGCCGCCCCGATATCGCGCGCGGCGGCGCATTTCTCGGGCCCGCCGCAAGTGACGATGACGGTCATCCCGAACAGTCTGCCGAGCATGATCGCCATCGAGCCGATCCCGCTGGTGCCGCCGTGGACCAGCATCGTCTCGCCCTCGCAGGCCCAGCCGCGCTCGAACACATTGTGCCACACGGTGAACAGCGTTTCGGGCAGGGCCGCCGCCTGATCGAGCCGCAGTCCTTCGGGGACCGCGAGGCAGTGGCCCGCACCCGCGACGCAATATTCGGCATAGCCTCCGCCCGACACCAGCGCGCAGACTTTTTGCCCGAGCATCGCGTCATCGACCCCGGCACCCACCGCCACGACTTCGCCCGCAATCTCCAGCCCGGGGATCGGCGAGGCCCCTGGCGGCGGCGGATAGAGACCCCGGCGCTGGATCACATCGGGCCGGTTGACCCCGGCAAAGGCGACCTTGACCAGCACTTCGCCGCTGCCCGGTCGTGGTACGGGTATCGTCTCGGGCCGCAGCACTTCGGGCGCGCCGGGAGCGTCGAAGCCGATGGCGGTCATCGTAGGGGGAATTTCGGCCGACATCGTTTGGTCCCCTGATCGTGCCGCGCGTGGCATTTCGGTCACGGCCTCCGCCCTATCGACCGTCCCGGTTGACAGCAAGCGCCCCGCGCATGATGCTGCGCCGCAATGGACGACGACCTCCCCCGTCCGCGCGGAGATGCCGCGTCCCTGCTCGCCCGCGAGAGCCTCGACAGCTATTCGCACGACGAGCTGGGTGAGCGTATCGAAGTGCTCGAGAGCGAGATCGCCCGGGTTATCGCGCACCGCGACAAGGCCAGAGCCCACCGGCTCGCCGCCGACGCCATGTTCAAATCGGGTTCGAGCCGATGAATGGGCCTCTCCCTTTCGCGGCGCGGCCTCCCCATATAGGTTTCGTTAACCATCGCCGTTCATACTTTCCGATATACGGAGGGTCAGTTTTCCAAGCGAAAGTCCGATAAATGCCAAGCTTCGCCCAGAGCCTCGAAAAGACGCTGCATGCCGCCCTCGCCAACGCGGCCGAGCGCGCGCACGAATATGCGACGCTCGAGCACCTGCTGCTGGCGCTGATCGACGATGCCGATGCGGCGCAGGTGATGGAAGCCTGCGGGGTCGAGCTCGGCGATCTCGGCGACGTGGTGAAGCAGTATCTCGATCAGGAATACCAGAGCCTCAAGACCGAGGAAAAGGGCGATCCCGCCCCGACCGCGGGCTTTCAGCGCGTGATCCAGCGCGCGATCCTCCACGTCCAGTCATCGGGCAAGGATACCGTCACCGGCGCCAACGTGCTGGTCGCGCTGTTTTCCGAGCGCGACAGCTATGCGGTCTCTTTCCTCCTCCAGCAGCAGGACATGAGCCGGCTCGATGCGGTGAGCTTTATCAGCCACGGAATCGGCAAGGGCGGCAAGCGGATCGAGGATCGTACCCCCAAGGGGGTCGAGGCCGAGACCCCGGCGACCGAGGAAAAGAGCGATCCCAAGGCCGGCAAGAAGGATTCGGCGCTCGACCAGTTCACCGTCAACCTCAACGAGAAGGCGCTGGCGGGCAAGATCGATCCGCTGATCGGGCGCGCGCCCGAAGTCGACCGGACGATCCAGATCCTGTGCCGCCGTTCCAAGAACAACCCGCTCTATGTCGGCGATCCCGGCGTGGGTAAAACCGCCATCGCCGAGGGCCTCGCGCGCAAGATCGTCGAAGGCGAAGTCCCCGAGGTGCTGACCGAAGCGGTGATCTACAGCCTCGACATGGGCGCGCTGCTCGCGGGCACGCGCTATCGCGGCGACTTCGAGGAGCGGCTCAAGCAGGTGGTATCCGAGCTCGAGAAGATGCCGAATGCGGTGCTGTTCATCGATGAAATCCATACGGTTATCGGCGCAGGGGCAACCAGCGGCGGGGCGATGGATGCCTCCAAT
>JANOOJ010000283.1:0-11564 GCA_031421295.1 Novosphingobium sp. | reverse complement strand
CCCTCCCCGACGGGGAGGGGAGAGTAGCAAACCCGTGTCTTACCACCCTCCTCACAGCGTCTGGTTCGCGTTGCGGAGCATCTCATCCACCGCGGAGATCATCTTGGAATTGACCTCATAGGCGCGCTGGCATTCGATCATATCGACCAGCTCTTCGACGACATTGACGTTGGAGGCTTCGAGCATCGCCTGCCGAATGTGCCCGCGCCCGCCTTCGCCCGCGATGCCGATCTGGGCCGCGCCGCTGGCGGAAGTTTCGGCGAGGAAGTTGTCGCCGCTCGCCTGTAGTCCGGCAGCGTTGGCAAAGCTGGCGATAGTGATCTGGCCGAGCTGCGACTGTGCGCCGTCGACATTCGCCGAAACCGTGCCGTCGCCCGCGATCGTCACCGAGCTCGCACCTTCGGGGATCGTGACCGGCGGCTGGACGACATAGCCTTGTGAGGTGACCAGCTGGCCATCCGCCGATTTGGTGAAATTTCCAGCGCGGGTGTAACCGAGTTTGCCGCCCGGCAGCTGCACCTGGAAATAGCCATCGCCATCCAGCGCCATGTCCAACCCGTTGCCGGTGGTGGTGAGCGAGCCTTGGGTGGCGATGCTGGTGGTCGACTGGACGCTGACCCCGGTGCCGAGGTTGAGCCCGGTGGCATAGGCGGTTTCGCTCGACGATTGCTGCCCGGCGACCCGGGCATCCTGATAGGCCAGCGTGGCGAAATTGGCCCGGTCGCGCTTGAACCCGGTGGTCCCGACATTGGCGAGATTGTTGGCGATGACGCGCATCCGCGCGTCCTGTGCTTCAAGCCCGGTGCGGGCGACGTGAAGGGCGGAAGTGGGCATCGATTGAACTCCTATGAAAGCCGCATCAGGCTCGCGCCGCCCTCGTCGAGCTCCTTGGCGGTGGCGACGAGTTTGGTGCGCATGTCGTAAAGCCGCTGCGCCTCGACCATATCGACGAGCACCTGGCTGGGATTGACGTTCGATTGTTCGAGCGCGCCGGGCTGGACGCGGGCTTCGGCATCGGCGGGCAGCACGCCGCCACCGACAACCTGGAACAGCCCGTCGAGCGCCTTTTCGATTTTCGCGCCGCGCCACCCGGCCAGCTTGATCCGGTCCGTAATCTGCGGCGGTGCGTCCGGTGCAGCGGGATCGCCGACCAGCACACTCCCATCGGGGGCAATGGTCACATTGGCACCGGGGGGCAGCGTAATCGGGCCGCCATTGCCGATCACCGGACGACCGTCGCCGTTGACCAGCAGCCCGGTCGGGGCAACCGTCAGATCGCCGCGCCGCGTGTAGGCCTCGCTGCCATCCTCGGCCTGCACCGCGAGCAGCGCCTCGCCGTTCACCGCAACGTCGAGCGCGCGTCCCGTCTGGGTGAAAGCACCCGGCGTCATCACAGCCCCGCGTACCGCGCCGTCGGTCAACGCGCGCGCTTCGAGGCCCGGGCCGGTGAGCGTGACAGGCGTGAACTGCATTACCTCGGCGCGAAAGCCGATGGTCTGTGCATTCGCCATATTGTTGGCGATCATGCGCTGGCGGTTCATCGATGCCGCCATGCCCGAGGCTGCGGTGTAGATCAGGCGGTCCATCGGATCAGGTCCGCAGGTTGATGATGGTTTGCGAGATTTGCGTCGCGGTATCGATTGCCTTGGCATTGGCCTGGAAATTGCGCTGTGCGGTAATCAGCCCGACCAGCTCCTCGGCAATATCGACGTTCGAGCGTTCGAGCGCGCCCGAGAGCAGGCGGCCGTACTGGCCTTCGCCCGCGAGCCCGTACTTGGCGACGCCCGACAGCCCGGTCGCCTGCCAGTTCGACGAGCCGACCTGCTTGAGCCCGGTCGGCGAGATAAACGCGGCGAGCGCGAGTTTGCCGGCCACGGTGTTGCTGCCATCGGCGTAGGTCACGATCACGCTGCCATCACCATTGACGGTCACCCCGGCGAACTCGGCCCCGGCGGCGTTGGCCGGCGGCACCTGCGCATCGATCGGCGTGCCGGTCGGTGCTCCGCTGGCGTCGAGCGCATAGACTTGCAGGCGGTTTTGCGACCCGTCGTTGATGAATCCACCGTCGTCGATCCCGAAGCTGCCGTTGCGGGTGTAATAGGTCTGCCCGGTCAATTGGTTGACGGTGGTAAAAAACCCGTCGCCATTGATTGCGAGGTCGAGCGACGAGCCGGTCTGCTCGATCGGGCCGAGCGCGAAGTTCTGGCTGATCGCCTCGACCGTCGCGCCGATGCCCTGAATCACCCTGGGATTGTTGTAGGCGTTGCTCGCGACGATGTCGGCGAATTCGGTGCGGCTTTTCTTGAAGCCGGTGGTTTCGACGTTGGCGATGTTGTGCGCGATGACGCCGTGGTCGGTCTGCGCATTCTTGAGGCCGTTGAGCGAGGTGAAGAAGGACATTGTGCGTCTCCTGAGGTGGTCTATCCGGGGTTTGCAGCGGTTTGCATCGCGATCAGCGCGTCGAGCTTGGCGGCGATGGAATCGAGCGTCGCATTGCCTTCGTTGGCGGCGGAAAGCGCCGAAAACTGCGCCATCTGTGCCAGCATTGCCTTGTTATCCATCGGGTCGAACGGATCCTGCGACTGCAACTGGACCGTCATGAGCTTGAGGAAATCGCCCTGACCCAACGCGGCAAAACCGGACTTGGTGGGGGTGGGCGCGGTGCCCGAAATCGCGGATACGGCCATCATTTCATCCTCATGGTTTCGAGCATCAGCTGCTTGGCGGTGGAGAGCGCCTCGACCAGATTCTGGTACTGGCGCGAGGCGTCGAGCATCTCGACCATCTCGGCGTTCTCATCGACCGGGGCGGCCCACACATTGCCATCGGCATCGGCCAGCGGGTGGTCGGGATTGTGCTCCCTGGTCGGGGCGGCGGTGGAGCGGACGATGCCAGCGACGCTGACGGTCGAGAGGTTCGATGAACGGTCAAGGTCCTCGGCAAACACCGCGCGGATCGGGCGATAGGCACCCGCCTCGCTCGATGCGACCGAACCGGCGTTAGCCAGGTTCGACGCCGCCGCGTTCATCCGCACGAGCTGCGCCGACATGGCGCGCTGGGCGACGCCGAACAGCGAGAGACCGTCGGCCACCTCAATCGCCCTTGAGCGCGCGAGTGATCGTATCGACCCGGCCGCGAATGAACGAAAGCGTGGCGGAATAGCCCACAGCATTCTCGGCAAAGGCGGTCTGTTCGGTCGCCATCTCGACGGTATTGCCATCGAGCGACGGCATCGTCGGTACACGGTAGCGGGTGGCTTTCGTCACCGCCGCGGCGAGTCCGAGGCCTTCGCTGCTGGCTTTGAGCGCGGCGGCGAAATCGATGTCGCGCGCCTTGAAGCCGGGGGTCCCGGCATTGGCGATGTTCGAGGTCAACAGCCCCATCCGCTGCGAGCGCAGTTCGAGCGCTGCGCCGTGAATTCCGAACAGGCCCTGCGTGGCATTGGCAGTCATCGACGGTGCTCCGATTGCATTCGCGCCAGTCTTCGCAAAGCCTGTGCCAGTTGAAGGAATGGCGGAAATGTAGGCTTGGGGGCCTCACCACCGGCAAGCGCTTGCCGGAATGCGGCAAAGTTCGGCCAGCAATTGAAACCTCCTCCGCCGCGCCGTCCTTCGCCCCTGAAGGAACCGCGCATGAATGTGATGACCCTGCTCGATGCCCCCTCAGCCGCGATTGTGTTCGGTGGTACGCTGGCAGCGACCGTGCTGCGCAGCGGCTGGCGCGATTGCGGTGTGACGCTGCATGCGCTCGGCCAGCTCGGCCGCAGCCATTTCGACGCCGACAAGATCCGTGCCGAGCTGGGCGTGCAAGTGCAGGAGATTCACAAGGACGGCCTGCTGCGCGCCCATCCGCACCACTTCGGCGACAGCGAGTTCGACGAGGCGACCGAGGCGCTGATCGGCCGCCGCTCGGTCGAGGCGCTGCTCGCCGCGCATGAAGCGCACAAGGCGCGCCGCCAATCGGCCAGCGACCGGGCGGTCCGCACATTGGCGCAGGCCGCCGAGCTGGCCCCGGTGTTCGGACTGGCCGGCACGCTCATCTCGCTCAGCCAGCTTCCTGTGGATGGCCTGGCGGGCGGCAGCTTTACCGGCGCGATCTCGATGGCGGTGGTGACGACCTTATACGGCCTGCTCTCCGCCAACCTCCTGTTCGCGCCGCTTGCCCGGATCGTCGAACGCGCCGCAGAGGCCGAGGAGGCCGGGCGTCAGCGGGTGATCGACTGGCTTGCCAGCCAGGTCGCCGCAGCGATCCCGCATCCGCGTGCGACAAAGCTGGAAGCCGCATGAACGCGCGGATCGGCAGCGGCTGGCAGACCGTGCTGGCCGATCTCTCGCTGATCCTGTTCATGGTGACGGCGGCGGCGGTCTCGCAAGCCAGCCCCAAGCCCGCGGCGGCCGAAGCGCTGGCGCTGGGCGAGCCGGTTGCGGTGTGGCGGCCCGGCACCCTAAGCCTTGCTGCGTGGCTGGCCCAGCAGCCGCGCGACCCCCGCTTGCGCTTGACCGTGGTGGCCTATGCCGCGCAATCCCCTGAAAGCCGGGCCATTGCGACGATACTGACAACGCTTGGGCCGCTCCCCCAAAATACCCGCTTCGTGCTGGAGCGCAGCCCGGGTCCGCCGCTGACCGCGATGCTTGCCTACGATAGTTTTGGACCCGACACCCAGGGAGACCCGCGATGAAACGCTTCGCCATGCTGGCGACCGCGCTGGCCACGCCAGCAATAGCAGCACCTCTCGCCGATCTCGCGGCAATCGACCGCTCGGTGACGCTATTCGCCGGGGCAGAGATCGGCCAACCGGGTGGCGCGGCGCTGCCGGTCGATCGGCGGCTACGGCTCGAAGCCTGCGCTGCGCCGCTGGCGCTCGCTTGGTACGGCGTGCGCCGCGATACGGTGCTGGTTCATTGCCCGACTACAGGCTGGCGGGTGTTCGTGCCTTTGCAGTCGAGCACCGCAGGACCACAATCCGCCGCTGCCGTCGCGCGCGGCGATGCGGTGTCGGTCACGATTCACGGACCGGGCTTTGCGGTCTCGCAACCCGGCGAAGCACTGGAGGCCGGTCCGATCGGTGCGTGGATCAAAGTGCGGGGCGTCGCCTCGAACGCGGCTCCGCTGCGCGCGCAGGTAATCAGACCCGGACTGGTCGGAATAGAATTGCCGTGAACCGGCAATTGTCCGCCGCCGGGGCTTAATCCCGCCGGGCAAGCGCCGTCCTCTCCGCTGTAGTCAACCACGGAGCGGCACCATGCCCCCTATCGAAATCGGTCCGGCCCGCCCGGTTAGTGCGGTGGACGTCCGCCCGCGCACTGCAAGTGCTGCGCATAAACCTGCCACCGGCACCGCCAGCGCGGTAGCACTCAGTGACGCGCTCGATCCGGGCAAACCCCCGATCAATGCCGAGCGGGTCGCCGAAATCCGCCGGGCGATCGAGCAGGGGCGTTATCCGGTGCTCCCGTTCCGCGTCGCCGATGCGATCATCGCGGCGGGACTGCTGCTAAGGAGCGGAAAATGAATTCAGCCGCAGGATTGCGCGACACGCTGCGGCAGATGGTTGCCGTGCTGCAGACCGAGCGGCAGGCGCTTGCCGGGTTCGATCTCGACGGGATTATGGGCGCGGCGACCGACAAGCGCGCGCTATGCGGGCGGATCGACCAGAGCGCGATTGCCGGGATCGACGAGGAATGCCGCGGGCTGCTCGACGCGGCGCGGCGCTTGAACGAGGTAAACCGCCAGGTTCGCAACCTGATTGCCGCCAATGTTTCGGCGCGGTTAGACGTGCTGACCGGGGCACCGGCGCTCTACCGCGCGAGTCAGCCGCCCTATAGCTGCGCGCGCACCCGTCAGTAATTGGCACAGGGCTTGCTGAGCTTCCTCCCGACCGCATTTGCCGGGAGGGAACGAATTGAGCGAAGTCCAGCCAATTGGCACCCAGCCCGTGCGCGCGGCAATTGCCCGCGCGGCGCAGGCGACCGGCGTCGATTTCGACTATCTGCTCGCTCAGGCGCGGATTGAATCGAGCCTCGATCCTTCGGCGCGCGCAAGTACGTCCAGTGCTGCGGGGCTCTACCAGTTCACCGGCGGAACCTGGCTGCAGACGCTCGACCGCCACGGCGCGGCACATGGGCTCGACTGGGCGGATGCGGCGATTGAGGGTGGGCGCGTGCGCGATCCCGCCTTGCGTGAGGCGGTGATGGCGCTGCGCTTCGATCCCGCTGCCGCAGCACTGATGGCGGGGGAACTCGCCAACGACAACCGCGCCGCCTTGACAGGGGCGCTGGGCCGCGAGCCCGATGCCGCCGAGCTTTACCTTGCGCACTTCCTGGGCTCCGATGGGGCAGCGCGGCTGTTGTCTGCCGATCCGCAGCAATCCGCCGTCTCGCTGTTCCCCAAGCCTGCTGCCGCCAACCGGACGATCTTCTTTGCCCCCGACGGCGCGCCACGATCCGTCGGGCAGGTAGTCGAGGTGATTCGGGGCAAAGTGGGCCGGGCAATGGGCACGAACTCCCCCGACCCTTCGGGGGCGGGGGGGCAGTGGGGGCTGTCAGCCAGTACGAGCCTTGGGTTTGCCGACAGGCCCACCCCCGACCCGTCTCCCGAAGAGGCGGGACTCGGACTTCGCGGGCCGCTGGCGTCGGAATTTCACTCCGGCACAGCCCGCCCGTCGATGGCCGAGACACTGCGCCAAAGCTTCGGCGGCGGTGCCCCCGGTTTCGTCCGTGCGGCCTATGACAAATTGCAGGGCTTCGGCCTGTGAGCGCGTTGTTCACCCGGCCCAAGCTTGCCAATATCGCGCTGCCGGCCGGGATCCTGACGCTGATCGGGCTGATGATCATCCCCACCCCGGCGCTGCTGCTCGATCTGTTCTTCGTGCTCAACATCGCGCTGTCGATCGCCATCCTCATGGCAGCGATGAACGCGGAAAAACCGCTCGATTTCTCGTCGTTCCCCTCGGTGCTGCTGTTCGCGACGCTGCTGCGGCTGTCGCTCAATGTTGCTTCGACCCGCGTCGTGCTGGTCAACGGGCATGAGGGCGGCGCGGCGGCGGGCCATGTGATCGAGGCTTTCGGTGCCTTCCTGATCGGCGGAAATTTTGTGGTCGGGCTGTTCGTGTTCATGATCCTGGTGATCATCAACCTCATCGTGGTGACCAAGGGTGCGGGCCGCGTGTCCGAAGTCTCGGCACGCTTCACGCTCGATGCGCTGCCGGGCAAGCAGATGGCGATCGATTCCGATCTCGCCGCCGGGCTGATGAGTGCCGATGAGGCGCGCGCGCGCCGCCGCGAAGTGGCGACCGAGGCCGATTTCTATGGCTCGATGGATGGGGCCAGCAAATTCGTCAAAGGCGATGCGATTGCCGCGCTGCTGATCCTGGGCGTCAATATCATCGCCGGCTTCTGCCTCGGCATGATTAGCCACGGACTCAGCGCGGGGGACGCGGCGCAGCGCTATATTACGCTGGCGGTGGGCGATGCTTTGGTCGCGCAGGTGCCCTCGCTGCTGCTGTCGATTGCCGCAGCGGTAATCGTCACGCGCGTCTCCGACAGCCGCGACCTTGCCGGGCAGATCGGCGGCCAGTTCGCCGATCCGCGCAGCTGGCTGCCGGTCGCGGGCATCCTCGGCGCGCTCGGATTGATCCCGGCGATGCCGCAGACGATTTTCCTGCCCGCTGCCGGGGTCGCGGCATGGGTCTGGTATAGGCTTAAGCGGCGGCAGGACAGGCCTGCGCCCGCGGCGCCCGAAGCGACCCCGGTCGATCCCGGCCGGATCGCGCTCGAAGACGTCAGCGACCATACGCTGGTGACTATCGAGCTGGGCTATGGGCTGGTCCATCTGGTCGATGACCGGCGCGGGTCGCCGCTGGTCGCGCGGATCACCGGGGTGCGCAAGCAGCTCAGCCAGAGTTTCGGCTTCGTCGTCCCGCAATTCCGCGTGCGCGATGCGCTGGAGCTGGCACCGGGCGACTACCGCATCATGCTGGGCGGAGTGCCGCTGGGCGCGGCGAGCATTCGCCCCGACCGCATCCTTGCGATCGATACCGGCGAGGCGCGCGAGGAACACGCGCTGATCGGCGAAGTGACCCGCGATCCCAGCTTCGGCTGCGCGGCGCTGTGGATCGACCCGGCGCAGCGCGATCATGCGATTGCGGAAGGGTTCCTGACGGTCGACGCCAGCACGGTCATCGCCACGCATCTTAACCAGCTGCTCGGCGGCTGCCCGCAGGCGCTGCTCGGCCCCGATCAGGTCAAGGCACTGCTCGACGGGGTCAAGGAACATTCGGCGGGGCTGGTCGAAACGATCTTCCCGCAGCCGCTCTCGCTCGCCGTGTTGACCCGGTTGCTGCGCAGCCTGCTCGAGGACGGTATTCCGATCGGCCACCCACTCCCAATCTTCGCCAGCCTCGCGCTGGCGGTGCAGCAGACGCTCGAACACGACCGCTTGGTCGAACTGCTGCGGATCGATCTTGGCGCGCTGATTGTCGGACGGATTTGTGCCCCCACCGAGCGGCTGCCGGTGCTGACGCTCGATGCCGCGCTCGAAGCCATGATCGTCCAGGGACTGCACGATCCCGCGACCGGACAGCCGGTGATCGAGCCCGATCTGGCGCGCAATATCGGCGAACGGGTGGCAGAACTGGTCGCCGAACGCGGTCAGGGTGCTCCCACCCCCGCGCTGGTGGTCCAGCCCCGTGCCCGCCGCGCGCTCGCCGCCTTGCTGCGCTTGCGTGTGCCCTCATGCCTCGTGCTGTCGATTGCCGAGCTGCCGCCCGCGCAGCCGATCGAAGTGATCGCCGTCATCGGTGGCACCCCGCAACCCGCTCCCGCTCTCCCCCACATTGAAGAGATGGCCGCATGATCCACGATCAGAGAAGTTTTGCGCAGGCCGCCTATCGCGGCGATATCGCGGATCGGGTCCGCCGGTTCCTGCCGATGGTCCGCCGCCTTGCCTGGCACGTCAACGGCTCCGGCCGGGCCGGGATCGAGCTGGAGGATCTGATTCAGTCGGGCCTCGTCGCGCTGACCGAAGCTGCGCAAAAGCACGTCGGACCAAGCGAGGATGGCTTTGCCGCCTATGCCAAGCTGCGCGTGCGCGGGGCGATGGTCGATCTGGTTCGCCGGACCATCCCGCTGTCACGCGGGGCGATCGAGCGGCGGAAATTGGTGCGAGGGCAGGAAGAAGCGTTTCGCGCCGTACATGGCCGCGACCCCACCTCGGCAGAACTGGCCGCCGCGATGGCGATCGGCGAGGGCGAGCTGGCGATGCTGCGCGCCAATTGCGAACCGCTGCGCTTTGAACCGATCGACGAAGCCTATTCGGATAGCAATCCCGCATTTGCCGATGCCAGCCCCGACAGCCTCGATCTGCTGGCCGACGAGGAGCTGCGCGAAAGCGTGATCGAGGCGATCGCCGCGCTGCCCGAGCGGCTGCAACTGGTGGTCCAGCTTTATTTCGTCGAGGAGCTCAACCTTGCCGAAATTGCCGCCGTGCTCGATGTCAGCATCCCGCGGGTTCACCAGCTCAAGGCGCAGGCGCTTGAGAAGCTCCGTGCGGCTTTGGCGGAGGTGGCTGATCTTTTGTAGGGTTGACCACAGCGTTTCGCTCGGGCTTGAAGACAGCAACGAGGGAGATGTCGATGGAACTGTCACTCAACGGCCGCGTAGCACTGATTACCGGGGCATCATCCGGGCTGGGCGAGCATTTCGCGCGGCTGTTCGTCGCCGAAGGTGCGCGCGTGATCATCGGTGCGCGGCGGGTCGAGCGGATCGCGGCGCTGGCTGGCGAACTGGGCGATGCCGCGCTGGCGGTGCCGCTCGATGTCACCAGTGAGGCTTCGATCATCGCTGCCTATGATGCTGCCGAAGCCAGGTTCGGCACGGTCGACACGGTGATCGCCAATGCCGGGATCGCGATTGGCGGACGCTCGACCGAGCTTTCCGCCGCCGAGGTCGCCAGCGTGGTCGCGACCAATTTTACCGGGCTCTACCTGACCGCCCGCGAAGGGGCGAAGCGGATGATCGCGGCCAATTTTCGTGAGAGCGAGCGCGGCCGGATCGTGCTGATCGGCTCGATCACCGCGCAAATGACCGGGCAGGGCGATACCGCCTATGCAGCTGGCAAGGCCGGAGTCGCGCACCTTGGTCGCCAGTTCGCGCGCGAATGGGCGCGGCAGGGAATCAACGTCAACACGGTGCAGCCCGGCTATATCGATACCGAGATTCAGGACGACTGGTTCGAAACCCCCGGCGGGCAGGCGCAGATCGCCGCGTTCCATCGCCGCCGCCTGACCCCGATAGCCGCGCTCGACGCGCCGGTGCTGTTTCTGGCCTCGGACGCCTCGCGCTTTATCACTGGCGCGACGATCACGGTGGACGACGGGCAGGTGCTGTGAGCGAAATTGCCGACAACACGCCGGTCATCATCGGGGTGGGGCAGGTGTCCGAACGGGTCGGTGAGGCGGCCTATGCCGAGCGCTCGCCGATGGATTTGGCGGGCGATGCGCTCAAGGCGGCGTTTGCCGATGCGCATGCGAAGCGCAGCCTGCGGCATGCGCTCGATACCCTCGCCGCAGTGCGCCAGTTCGAGCAGTCGGCGACCCGCTATTCCGCGCCGTTCGGCTGCGCTGACAACGTGCCACGCGCGATTGCACGGCGGGTCGGGGCCAACCCGCTGCGGGCGATCCACGAGGTCGTTGGCGGCGACCGGCCGCAGCGACTGGTAGGCGAACTCGCGGCGGAGATTGCCGCAGGGCGCTCCAAGGTTGCGGCCATCGCCGGGGCCGAAGCGCTCTCCACCATGCGGGCGCTGCTGGCGCGGGGCGAGACGCGTGATTGGTCCGAGCGCCGCCGGGGTAATATCGAAGATCGCGGCCCCAGCTATGAGGGGATTGTCGACCGGACGGCGATCAAGCACGGCGTCGCGGCGCCGATCTCCGCTTACCCGCTGGCCGAAAACGTCCGGCGCGAGCGGCTGGGGCTGAGCGTTGCCGACTACAGGCTGGAGATCGGCAGGCTTTTCGCCCCGTTCACCCGAATCGCAGCGACGAATCCGCATTCCGCCGCGCCGACCGAGCGGAGTGCCGAGGAGCTTGCCATCCTGACCGAGCGCAACCGACTGGTCGCTGAACCCTATGGGCGGCTGGTGGTGGCGCGCGATCAGGTCAATCAGGGCGCGGCAGTGGTGCTCGCCAGTGTGGCCGAGGCGCGGCGTCTGGGGGTGCCCGAGGACCGCTGGGTTTATGTGCACGCCGTCGCCGATTGCGCCGAGCCGACCCTGTTTTCGCGCGCCAACATGGAACAGAGTCCAGCGGCTGCTTCAGCAATCTCAAGTGCACTTGAGATTGCCGGTGTCGGTTGGGAAAAGCTAAGCGCTATCGATCTTTATTCATGTTTTGCAATCCCGGTTTTTAACTTGATCGAGGCTTTCGGGCTCGACCTCGACGACCCCCGAGGCTGGACCTTGACCGGCGGGCTGCCATTCTTCGGCGGGGCCGGGAACAACTATTCCTCGCATGCGATTGCCGAGGCGGTGGCGCGCTGTCGGGCCGATCCGGGCAGCTACGCGCTGGTCGG
>JANOOJ010000282.1:0-13571 GCA_031421295.1 Novosphingobium sp. | reverse complement strand
GCGGTCGAAGCAATGGCGCAGCACCAGCCGCGCTGAGAAAAACCGGTCGGCCGCGCCGGTCAGCGTGAAATAGAACAGCTGCGGATCGATATCGCGGAACACCCCTTGAGCCACGCCGTCGTTGATCAGCTTGTCGTAGGCGCGGTGTAGCGGAAGCAAGTAAGAATCGGCGATCCGCTGCGCTTCATCGGGATCGCTTTCGCGCACCAACCGCATCAGCAGGCGATTGAGGTATGGGGTCTTGAAATATGTATCGACGACCTTGCCGATGTGATGCCTGAGGCGCGTCTCGGGGTCCCAGCCCTTAGCCAGCAGCGCATCGACCGAGTGCACGATGTCGCGCATGTCGCGGTCGAGCAGCGCCTTGAGCAGGCCCGCCTTGTTGCCGAAATAGTACTTCACCAGCGCCGAATTCAGGCCCGAGCGTAGCGACAGTTCCGACAGCGAAATGTCGACAATATCGCCCTCGCGCATGATTGCCGACGCCGTTTCCAGCAGCTGCTCGCGCGCGCCGGGCGGAGTGTCGTCGGGGACCTGCTTCAGCAGCTCGCTCATTGGAACTGGGGCTCCTCCCACCACGGATAGAAATCGGGCATATCGCTCGATACCTTCGCCGGGAAGGCAGGGGGCCGCTTCTCGAGGAAGCTTTGCACACCTTCCTTGGCGTCGGCCCCTTTCGACAGGCGATAGATTGCCCGGCTATCGACCCGGTGCGCCATCATCGGGTGTTCGGTGGCGGACAGCCGCCACAGCATCGCGCGGGTCATCGCGACCGACACGGCCGAGGTGTTTTCGGCGATCTCGCTCGCCAGCTCATGAGCCGCCGCCAGCAGTTCGCCCGGCGCGTGAGTCGAGCGGACCAGCCTGCCACGCAAGGCTTCCTGCGCATCGAACAGGCGTCCGGTCATGCACCATTCGAGCGCTTGGCCGATCCCGACGATCCGCGGCAAAAACCAGCTTGAGGCTGCCTCGGGCACGATCCCGCGCTTGGCGAAAACAAAGCCATAGCGCGCCGCATCGGACGCCAGCCGCATGTCCATCGCCAGCTGCATCGTCGCGCCAACCCCGACCGCCACGCCGTTGCACGCCGAAATCAGCGGCTTCTTCGACTGGAACAGCCGCAGCGTCAGCAGCCCGCCCCCATCCCGCACGCGCGGATCGGACAGATCGTCCACCGCTTCATTGTTGGCGAACGGGGTCCGTCCATCATCGGGGGTCAGGTCTGCACCGGCACAGAATGCGCGCTCGCCCGCGCCGGTGAAGATCACCGCGCGCACACCGTCGTCCCCGTCGGTGCGATCGATCGCGTCGACGATCTCCTCGCCCATAATGCGGGTATAGGCGTTGAGCTTCTCGGGCCGGTTGAGCGTGATCGTCGCAATGCGATCGTTCACCTCATAGTCGATTTGCGAATAGGCCATCGGCTTAACGGGGGGCCATGCGGATCGCGCCGTCGAGCCGCACGTCCTCCCCGTTGAAATAGCCGTTCTCGATCATCGTCAGCGCCAGACCGGCATATTCCTCGGGCTTGCCGAGCCGCTTGGGGAACGGCACCGATGCAGCCAGCGCATCCTTGACCGCCGCCGGCGCGCCCAGCATCAGCGGGGTCTCGAATATGCCCGGCAGGATGGTGTTGACGCGGATGCCTTCGCTCATCAGGTCGCGCGCGATCGGCAGCGTCATGCCGATGACCCCGGCCTTCGACGCCGAATAGGCGACCTGGCCCATCTGACCGTCCTCGCCCGCGACGCTGGCGGTGTTGACGATCGCGCCGCGTTCGCCGTCCTCGGTGCAGGGTTCGAGCGTCAGCATCCCCGCCGCCGACATCGCGATGCAGCGGAAGGTGCCCACCAGATTGATCTGGATCAGCCAGTCGAACGCGCTCGGCGGATAGAACTTGATCGAACCGTCTACTTTCGAGCGGCTCGCGGTCTTCATCGCCGCGCCGGTGCCCGCGCAATTGACGAGGATCCGTTCCTGGCCGTGGGCTGCGCGGGCCTTGGCGAACCCGGCTGCGACGCTCTCGTCGGAAGTCACGTTCACTTCGCAGAACACCCCGCCGATTTCGGCCGCGACCGCTTCGCCCTTGTCCTTCTGGAGATCGAACAGCGCGACCTTCACGCCCTTGGCGGCCAGCGCCCGCGCGGTGGCGGCACCGAGACCCGAGGCACCACCGGTCACGACGGCAGCGACAGTGTTATCAAGCTTCATTCAATCTTCTCCCAACTAGAACAGCGCAACCATCCTTCGAGACGCCTCAGCCTGTGGCTTCGGCTCCTCAGGACGAACGGTCCAAAAAATATCCGTCCGTCCTGAGGAGGTGAGGACAAAGTCCGAACCGTCTCGAAGGACATCAGATCATCTCAACAATCGTGACGTTGGCGACCCCGCCGCCTTCGCACATCGTCTGCAAACCGTATTTCAGCCCCCGCGCCTTCAATGCATGGAGCAGCGTGGCCATCAGCTTGGTCCCCGATGCGCCGAGCGGGTGGCCCAGCGCGATCGCGCCGCCGTTGACGTTGAGCTTGGCCGGATCGGCCCCGGTATGCTTCAGCCAGGCGAGCGGGACCGAGGCAAAGGCCTCGTTCACTTCGTAAAGGTCGATGTCGCCGATTTTCATGCCCGCCCGCTCCAGCGCGCGGTCGGTGGCGAACAGCGGTTCCTCGAGCATGATCACCGGATCGCCGGCGGTCACGGTCAGATTGTGGATGCGCGCCAGCGGCGTAAGATTGTAACGCTTCAGCGCCTCTTCCGAGACGACCAGCGCCGCGCTCGATCCGTCGCAGATCTGGCTGGAGGTCGCGGCGGTCAGCGTGCCGCCTTCCTGCAGCAGCTTGACCCCGGCGATGCTTTCCAGGGTCGCGTCCCAGCGGATGCCTTCATCGACGGTGTGCCAGGCCATACCTTCGGGAGTCTCGATCTCGATTGCCACGATCTCGTCCTTGAACGCGCCCGCATTGGTCGCCGCGATCGCCTTCTGGTGACTCGAAAGCGCGAAACGGTCGAGGTCGTCCTTGGTGAAACCATGCTTCTTGACGATCATCTCTGCGCCCACGAACTGCGACCACATGATCCCGGGATATTTGGCTTCAAGCCCCGGCGACTTGTAGTGGCCCAGCCCCTCTTTCATGTGGAATGCGGCAGTGGTGCCCATCGGCACCCGCGTCATGCTCTCGATCCCCGCCGCGATCACCACATTCTGCGTGCCCGACATCACCGCCTGCGCGGCAAACTGGATCGCCTGCTGCGAGGAGCCGCACTGCCGGTCGATCGTCACCGCCGGGGTCGATTGCAGGAGCAGCCTGGAGGCCAGCACCGCATTGCGCCCGACCTGCATCGCCTGCTGCCCGCCTTGCCCGACGCAGCCCATGATCACGTCCTCGACGGCCCCGGGATCGATTCCCGTCCGCCCAACGATCGCATCGAGCGAAGCCGCCGCAAGATCGACCGGGTGCACTCCCGCAAGCCGCCCCCCGCGGCGCGCTCCAGCGGTTCGCACGGCGTCGACGATATAGGCTGCTGGCATGAAACCGGTCTCCGCGTTCAAGGTTTAATCGCCCGATTAAAGAGCCGCCGCCGCACCGTCAAGCGGGTCACCTTATGGGCCTGATCGCGGTGTAACCGATTGACAAGCCTTCTAAGCTCCCTGTTGTGAAATTACCACAGCGCGCACGAAACTGTCGCCGGTCTGGGGTTTCCGTTTGAAGCTCAAGGAGTCTTGCGACAGTCATAAATTCATCTGCGGCTGAAGGGACCAGCCCGGCGTTCGATTCGTGCCGCCTTGCCCTTCGACCGTGTCACTCGCTCGCGTGCACAGACGAGCAGGGTCAAGGGGATTACACGTGAAATTGCTCGATAAAACTTCGCTCCGCCTGCACGCCGCCGGCTTCGCAATCGCGCTCGCCAGCCTCGCCGGGGCGAGCCCGGCACTGGCGCAGGATACGGCCCCTGCAGCTCCGGTCGCATGCGATGACACGAACGCAAACAGTGTGTGTGATTCGGAAGAGACCGACGGCATCGTCGTTACGGGCTCGCGCATCGCACGACCCAATCTCGAATCGACCGTGCCGCTGACTTCGATTGGTGGCGAAGAATTTTTCCAGCAGGGTCAGACCAGCATCGGCGACACGCTGAACGATCTGCCGCAGCTCCGTAGCACCTTCGCGCAGCAGAACCCTGGGGCAGGCGTCGGCATCGCCGGCCTCAACCTGCTCGATCTGCGGGGTCTCGGGACCGTTCGTACGCTCGTGCTGGTCAACGGTCGTCGCCACGTCGCTGCCGACATCCTGAATAATGCTTCGTCGCCCGACGTGAACACAATCCCAAACGACCTGATTGAGCGCGCCGACATCATCACTGGCGGTAGTTCGGCCGTTTACGGCTCGGATGCGATCGCCGGGGTGGTCAACTTTATTCTCCGTCGCAATTTCGACGGCATTCAAGTGCGCGGCAGTGCGGCCATTTCTGAAGCTGGCTTCGGCGGCAACCAGTATGTTTCCGCAATGTTTGGGAAAAACTTCGGCGACGGGCAAGGCAACATCACGCTGCACGGCGAATATGCCCGTCAGGACCGCATTTATGGGTCCGATATCCCTTGGTACCGTCAGGTTGACGCGTTCGCCACAGTCGATGCTGACAATGCCGGCACTCCAAACGCCAGTGACGGGTTCCCCGACGCGATATTTCTACGCGACCTTCGCAGCGCAACGATCCATCGCTTCGGATTGGTCGCCATCCCGCAGCAAAACACTAGTGCCGCGTGTGGACAGGGCACGCTGGCAAACAACGGTCCAACCAATACAGCAGGCACCGCGTTCCATTGCAATTTCGTCTTCACTGACACCGGACGCTTGACCCCGCAGACCGGAACGCGATTTGGCACCGGTCCGGGCGGCACATTTGTGGGCGGCAACGGCCAGACCGGGCGTGAAGGAACGCAGTTGTCCGTCCTGCCGTTCACCGAGCGCTACAATACGAACCTGCTCGCGCATTATGAATTCAGCCCCGCGCTCGAAGCGTTCGTCGAAGCGAAATTCGTTCGCGTTAACGCTGTCGGCAACCAGCTTGGGCCGACGTTCCTGAACAACTCCACCGGTTCACTCGGAAACGATGCCCGCATCGCTCCGCGGCTGGACAACCCGTTCCTGAACCCTGCCGATCGCGCCACGATTGCGGCGGCAGTTACCGCCTCGGGTTGCGGTTATGCGCTGGGCACGTCGTTGGGCACAGTGACCTGCACGGTTGGTACACCGGCACAGCAGGCTGCGCGGGCTGCGGCCATCGCGAATGGTAGCTATCGCTTCCTGTTCGGCCGCAACCTCACGGATTCTGACGACCGCGACGAAGTGTTCCAGCGCGATACGTATCGCATCGTCGGCGGCCTGCGCGGCACATTCAACGACGACTGGAAGTACGAAGTCTCGGCCAACTACGGCAAGTTCGAAGAAACCACGAATATGAAGGGCTTCGTCAATCGCCAGCGCTTCCTGCTGTCGCTGGATGCCGGCCGCAATCCGGCAACCGGGCAAATTCAGTGCCGCTCGCAGTTCGATCCTGCCTCCGCAGTAGGCCTGCCTGCATACGCCAACTCAGCGGCGACCCTTGCTGGCGATATTGCCGCATGCGTGCCGTACAATCCATTCGGCGCCCCCGACAATCGTGCCGCTGTCGCCTACTTCAAGCTGCCGATCACCAACCGCTCGTCGATCGAACAGCTGGATATCCAGGGCTTCGTCGCGGCTGACACCAGCGGGTTCTTCAACCTGCCGGGTGGCCCGGTGAGCTTTGTACTAGGCGGTGAATACCGTCGCGAAAAAGCGTTCAATGACAGCGACGCGGCCGCCGATACTGGTATTTCAAACTCGGTGTTCCTCGGCGACGTAAACGCTCCGGCTCTGAAGGTCAGCGAAGCCTTCGGCGAAATTCGGCTACCGCTTCTAAGGGACGTCCCGTTTTTCCGCGAACTGACGTTCACCGGGGCGGGGCGTGTTTCCGACTATAATACTTCCGTAGGTACGGTTTACTCCTACAATGGCGGCGTCGAGTGGGTGCCGATCGAAGACCTTCGCTTCCGGGGCAACTACGGTCGCGCTGTCCGCGCTCCGAACGTCACTGAAAGCTCGTTCCCCAACGTGCCGAACTTCGCCAATAACTTCATCGATCCGTGCAACGTGAACGCAATCGGCGCGAACGCGGTCCGGTCTGGCAACTGCACGTCGCAGCTATCGGCCGCACAACTCGCAAACCTGCCGCCGGCTGGATATTCGCTCGGGGTTATCTCAGGCAGCAACCCCAACCTCTTCGAAGAAACGTCGGACTCGTGGACGGCTGGCGCGGTATTCACGCCAAGCTTCCTCCCGGGCTTCTCGCTCACTGCCGACTATTATCATATCACGGTGAAAAACGTGATCGTGACGCTCTCGGCGCAGACGATCGTCAATTCGTGCTACGACTCGCCCAATCGCAGCAGCCCGCTGTGCAACGTCTTCCAGCGGAACCTGACCGGCTCTGCAGGGGCTCTGGGAGAATTGCCGGGCCAAGTTCTGTTCAACACGACCATCCAGGGTCCGCAGAATTTCGCGCGCCGCATTCGTGAGGGTCTGGACATCGAGGCGAGCTATCGCACAAACCTGACCGACAACATCAAACTAAGCACGCGGATGATCTACTCGCACCAGTTCACCAACAGCAACTTCCAGGATCCGACTCTCCCGAACCTTGAGAACCGTATTCTTGAAGAGTTGGGCGATCCGAAGGACGAATTCCGCTGGAACGTGGACGTAGGCTTCGGTCCCTTCACTGTCGGCTACGTCATGCGGTATATCGGGCCCATGTTCACATCGACTTATGAAAACTTCAATGTGCTCCCGGCAGCCTGTACCACCAGCGGGACCACCACGATTTGTCCGCCATTCAACGCGGACGCGATCGAAATCCAGAAATACCCGGCGGTAATCTATCACAACGCTCGGTTTGAGTGGAAAGTGGACGGCGACGGCAATGGCAAGGACATGAGCTTTTACTTTGGGGTAGACAACTTTACCAACAAGATCCCGCCGTTTGGGATTACCGCAACTGCTGGGGGTAGCGCGATCTATAATATTCGCGGTCGGAACTTTTATGCCGGCGTCCGCGCCCGCTTCTGAGGCTCGCGTCCAAACGCAAGATCGGGGGTCGGGACGCTGTTCCGGCCCCCTTTTTATTGCGGTAATCATGGCTTAACCGCGATGCTGCGATGCACGGGCGACCTTTGCCCGCACGACGCCGCTGGGACCGGAGCTAGACGACCAGCGCCGCCGCAGCGATAGGTTCGTCTAAAGCATCCGCATCGGCGGTGCTGCGTCGGAGCCAGCCCTGCGCAGCAGCAATTTCAGGCGCAAGCCCCTCCTCCAGCGCTTCCCGTCGCGCAATCCGCGCAGCGTTGTCGAAAGCTACGTCGGGATTCTTCGAATAGGTGGCGAACAGCGGCCCGCTCACCTGCTCGGCGACCGCCGCAGCACTCGTGGCGATGCCGAAATGCCGGGCAACGGCCAGCACTGCTGCGGCCGGCTGGCCAAAGAACACCTCGGCGTCGAGCGTGCGTGCGCGCGGCATTTGCGCAAGCGCGGCGGCATAGCGCCGGGTGTGGGCCAGCCACAGCGCCGCGGCGCGCTCGGCATCGGACAGCGCGGAGAGATCGCCCAGATGCGGCGCAAGCTGCGTGGTCACATTGCGCAGCCACTGGCGGTGGTTGTCGCTGCGCAGGATCGCCAGCACATAATCGCGCAATGTGCAGTGCAACAGGATGGTCGGCGCAGAGGGGTCCTGCGCCGCAATCTCGCTGAGGATAAAATTCACCGGAACATTGGCTTTGACGATCGTCGCCCCGCCCCCCGAATAGCGCTTGCCCAGCATCGCTACGACCAGCGCCAGACGCGCCGCATCGGGTTCCATCCCGAGCTGACGCAAGGCAAATGGCTCGCGCAGGACAAGATTGTCCGCCAGCTCGCCCAGCACCCGCGCGAGCAGCGTCGATCCGCAATGCGCGACATGGAATATCCAGCCGATCGTGGCGGGATTGGCGGTTGGACGCAGCAGCGCGGCAATTGGCACCCGCATCGTGCCACCAGCCGCAGGTGCAATCCGCCGGTCGAGGAAAATCGAGCTGCGATAGGCGGCGCGGTCCATCGGTACGAACACCGCATCGTCCCCGTCGAACGAATGCAGATAATGGTCAGGCGAAGCGAACAGATCGTCGAGGGTCGGGGCCATTGCCCAAAGACTATAGCCGAGCGCGCCGCGCACAGCTATCGCTTGCGTCGCCATGCCGCAGATCCATTTGCCCCTGCCCGGCCGCCCGCAAGTCCTGCTGGAAGCGAGCGGGGAAACCGACATACTCGCACTCGATGCCGAACTGGTAACCGCGCTCTACAAGCAGCATGGCGCGCTGCTGCTGCGCGGCTTCGGCGCGGATATGGATGGTTTCAGCGCCTTCGCCCGCCAATTTTCTGCCACCGCAGTGGTCAATGAATCGCCCGGGCGTACGCCGCTCGATCCGGCCGAAAACATCTACACCGTCGATGGCGGGGGCGACGCATTTTCGCTCCATCCCGAACTGTCGCGCGAACCGTGGAAGCCCGACGTGGCGTTTTTCGGCTGCCTCTCATCGCCCGGCAGCGACGGCGCAACAACCATCTGCGACGGTATCGAGCTGGTCCGTGCATTGCCCGATGCGGTGCGCCAAGGCCTCGAGGGGCGACGATTGTGCTATATGCGCAATGCATGGCCAGCCTTGCTTGAATACTGGCTCGGCAGCGCCGACCCGGACGACGCGCTGCTGCAGGCCCCCCCGCCAGCCTGCCCCTACAAATTCACGCGGGACGGACAGGGGCGCATCTACCGCTATTTCACCCGCCCCGCGCTGCACAAGCCGATGTTCGCCGATGCCCTGGCGTTCGGCAATTTCCTGCTGTTTGCGCGGTTCAACAACAACCGGAGCAACTTCCCGGTGCTCGACGATCTGCAACCCGTCCCCGAGGCGTGGCTCCAGGCGATCAAGGCCGCGGGGGACGCCGTGCTGGCCAGGGTCGAATGGCAGAAGGGCGATGTCCTGATGCTCGACAACACGCGCTTCATGCACGGCCGGACGGCGATCAAGGAACCGGGCAACCGGCTGATCGCAACCTACTTCGGCTATTTGCGCTTTGCGATCCCCGATCCGGAGGAGCCAGCCGACGCGGTCTGGCGGCGCGGCGATTTTGCCCCGCCACTGCCGCCGGGGCATCCGGGACTGGCCATCGCGATCTAGCTCACCACAATCGCCAGCGCACCGTCACCCTCGTCGATCCTGACGGTCGATCCGTCCGGGATTTCTCCGCCGAGCAGCTTGTCCGCCAGCGGGTCCTGCAAATAACGCTGGACCGCACGCTTGAGCGGCCTTGCGCCATAGACGGGATCGTAGCCGACCCGGCCGAGCCAGCGCTTGGCGGCATCGGTGAGGTCGAGGCTGATCTTGCGGTCCTTGAGAAGCTGCGCCACCCGGCCCACCTGAATTTCGACGATCGGGGCCATGTGTTCGACCCCGAGGCGGTGGAACAGGATGATTTCGTCGAGCCGGTTGAGGAATTCGGGGCGGAAGTGCCCGCGCACGATCTCCATAACCTGCGGCTCCACCGCCTCTACGTCCTGCCCTTCTTCGAGATTGGCGAGGTGCTGGCTGCCAAGGTTGCTGGTCAGGATGATCAGCGTGTTGGTGAAATCGACCTGCCGGCCCTGCCCGTCGGTCAGGCGGCCATCGTCGAGCACTTGCAGCAGCACGTTGAACACATCCGCATGCGCTTTCTCGACTTCGTCGAACAGCACCACCTGATAGGGGCGGCGGCGGACCGCTTCGGTCAGGACACCACCTTCATCGTAACCGACGTAGCCCGGAGGCGCGCCAATCAAGCGGCTGACCGAATGCTTTTCCATGAATTCGGACATGTCGATCCGCACCATCGCGCTGTCGTCGTCGAACAGGAAGCCGGCCAGCGCCTTGGTCAGCTCGGTCTTGCCGACGCCGGTGGGGCCTAGGAACAGGAACGAGCCCAAAGGCCGGTTGGGGTCTTGCAAGCCCGCCCGCGCACGGCGGACCGCCTTGGAGACTGCCAGCACCGCATCGGCCTGGCCGATCACGCGTTGGCCGATGACCTTCTCCATGTTGAGCAGCTTCTCGCGCTCGCCTTCGAGCATCCGGTCGACCGGGATCCCGGTCCATTTGCTGACCACCGAGGCGATGTCCTCGCTGGTGACTTCCTCGCGCAGCAGCATGTTCGAGGTATCGACGTTCTGCGCCTCGGCGAGCTGCTTCTCCAGCTCCGGGATGCGGCCATAGGATAGCTCGCCGGCGCGGCCGAGGTCGCCCGCACGCTGGGCCTGTTCGAGCTCGATCCGCGCGGCGTCGAGTGCTTCCTTGATCTTGCCTTCGGAAGCGATCTTGTCGCGTTCGTTCTGCCAGCGCGTGGTCAGCGCTGCGGAATGCTCCTCCAGTCCGGCCAGTTCTGTGCGCAAAGTATCGAGCCGGTCCTTGCTGGACTTGTCGCTCTCCTTGGCAAGCGCCATTTCCTCGATCTTGAGCTGAATGATCCGCCGGTCGAGCCCCTCGATTTCCTCGGGCTTGCTCTCGACTTCCAGGCGGATGCGGCTGGCGGCCTCGTCCATCAAATCGATCGCCTTGTCGGGCAGGAAGCGATCGGCGATGTAGCGGTTGCTGAGCGTCGCGGCGGCGACAATCGCGCCATCGGTGATCCGCACCCCGTGGTGCAGCTCGTAGCGGTCCTTGAGCCCGCGCAGGATCGAGATCGTGTCCTCCACCGTGGGTTCGCCGACGAACACCGGCTGGAAGCGCCGCTGCAACGCGGGGTCCTTTTCGACGTGCTTCGAATATTCATCGAGCGTGGTCGCGCCGATGCAGTGCAGCTCGCCGCGTGCCAGCGCGGGCTTGAGCAGGTTGGAGGCATCCATCGAGCCTTCCGACGCGCCCGCGCCGATCAGCGTGTGCATCTCGTCGATGAACAGGATGATTTCGCCGTCGGCACCCTTGACCTCGTCGAGCACGGCCTTGAGCCGCTCCTCGAACTCGCCGCGATATTTGGCACCCGCGATCAGGCTGCCCATGTCGAGCGACATCAGGCGGCGGTCCTTGAGGCTGTCGGGCACGTCGCCATTGGCGATGCGCAGCGCAAGACCCTCGGCGATCGCCGTTTTGCCGACGCCGGGCTCGCCGATCAGCGCCGGATTGTTCTTGGTCCGGCGCGCGAGGATCTGACTCGTGCGGCGAATTTCTTCGTCGCGGCCGATCACCGGATCGAGCTTGCCGTCGCGCGCCGCCTGGGTCAGATCGCGGGCATATTTCTTCATCGCGTCATAGGCGTTCTCAGCCGAAGCATTGTCGGCGGTGCGCCCGCCGCGCAGCTCGGTGATCGCGGTTTCGAGTGCCTTCGCCGTAACTCCTGCGGCCTTGAGGGCCTGCCCCGCCGCCGTGGTGGTGGCCAGCGCCAGCGCAACCAGCATCCGCTCGACCGTGACATAGCTGTCGCCAGATTTGGCGGCAATCTGCTCGGCCTGGTCGAGAATCCGCACCGCATCGTTGTCGAGCCCCGGGGTCGCTTGCGCCCCCCCGCCCGACACGGCGGCAATCTTGGCCAGCGCCGCATCGACCGCCGCCTGCGCCGCGCCGACATTGCCGCCCGCGCGCTGGATCAGCCCCGCCGCCATGCCCTCATTGTCTTCGAGCAGCGCCTTCAGCACATGCTCCGGCCCGATCCGCTGGTGGCTCATGCGGATCGCCACGGTCTGCGCGCTTTGCAGGAAGCCCTTGGCGCGATCGGTGAATTTCTCGAGGTTCATCGGTGTATCAGCCTTCTGTTACACCGGGAGATAGTGTTCGGCCCGTGACGGACAAGGGCACACACCGAGTTCGCGCCCAGACCAAACATGAAAGAACGGGGCCCGATTGCCGAACCCCGTCCATTTCGCTCAAATCTGAGTGGCTCTTACTGGCTTGAGCCCGGGCCTTCACCCAATGCCCAGAATACGTGGATGATGGTCTTGCGACCGGGGCCGTCCTGCCGCTCGAACACGTCCGGTCGGCCATCGGCGAGGAAGTGGATCGCGCGGCCCCAAGATGCCGGCGTGTCGCCCACATCAGCGACACTGCCCGAGTTGCCCGGCCCGCTCGGCACCGCAGCGGCGGCGTCGAAGTGATTGTAGATATCCTCCAGCATGTTGTAATCATGCTGGTTGGGGTGCTGGTTCGGCAGGGGGTTGTTGCTGTAGTCCATGCAGGTGTTGAGGTCCGCGTTGTCGAAATTCTCATCCTGATGGTCGAGGCCATAGTCGTGACCGATTTCCTGGCAAGTCACCACCGCGCGCCACGCCGAGGTATTATAGGGCGGGCTGTTGAAATAGGTGTCGTTGAGCTTCGTGGTACCTTGCACGATGTGCCCACCCGACAGCGAAATGCTGGCGAGGCCGAGCCAGCCAGTCCTGCCATAGGTCGAATTGCAAACCTGAATAGTCCCGGCCTGCGCCCTGCAGTTTTTGGGGTTGGTCGTCCCCGCGACGATCGGCGACTGGATCACCGTCGAAACATTCCAGTCGGCGACGGCTGTATCGAACGCGCTCTGCCAGACCGAACTGACATTGTCATGGACCGGCACCGCCAGCGGAGCGCTGGTTGTGCGCTTCCAGTGATAGCCGCCCCATGAATGCGTTGCGAGAACCGGCGCAGCGAGCATTGCCGCAGGAACCGCCAAGGCGGCAGTCCAGGCGAGTCGGCGACGAAGTGTGGATTTGAAAGTAGCCATTATGCATTCCTCCCTGGGTCTCGACGAACAAATCTTCGCCAAAGACTGCAAATGTTGATCATAATATTGCTGGACGCCCGATTCTTCGGTTTGCCCGCTCGTCATGGGGAGGGAGACTGTCTCAACCACGAGCTCGCAACAAGATAAATCTACGTTTACGATACAAAATGCGGCGCTCCTTTGACAGCGGGCGCAGGGCCGGTAACACGCCCCAATGAAAAGACTGAAAAAACAGGCATTCATCAAGCGCACCGGCTGGGCACTGCTTGTGCCGATCCTGCTGGCCCTGCTGTTCTTGCTCACCTGGGAGCCGTTCGGCGCGCTGAAACCCGGCACGCCGCCGCCCAAGCGCGCTTACTCGGTCGAAATTATCCGCGACGAGTGGGGCGTGCCGCATATCCATGGGCGAACCGATCCCGACGTGACCTTCGGGGTCGCCTGGGCGCATGCCGAGGACGATTTCTCCACGCTGCAGGATGTGCTGGCGATGACCCGCGGGCGCTATGGCGCGATTGCCGGGCAGGACGGCGCGGCGGTCGATTATGTCTTCCAGCTGTTCACCCCGCGTGAGCTTGTCGCGCGCAAGTATCCCGCCCTGCCCGCCGATACCCGCGCGCTGCTCGATGCCTATGCCAGCGGAATGAACCTCTACGCCGCGCGGCACCCCGGCGAGATCAAGCTGGGCAATCTGTTCCCGGTCAATGGCGAGGATGTTGCCACCGGCTTTGCGCTGCGCCTGCCGTTTTT
>JANOOJ010000281.1:0-13319 GCA_031421295.1 Novosphingobium sp. | reverse complement strand
TCCACGGTCAAGCCGATGGTCGCGCTGGCTTTCCTTGAGGCCGGACTGGCTCCCTCGGCCAGCGTCAATTGCAGCGGCGGCTTGCGGGTCGGCAACCGGGTGTTCCACTGCTGGCAGCGCCGCGGCCATGGCACGGTCGATATGGCCAAGGGCATCTACCAGAGTTGCGACGTCTATTTTTATCACTTCGCCCAGAAGATCGGCATGGAGCGGATCGCGGCAATGGCGCGGCGGCTCGGGCTGGGTCAGGAGTTTACACTGCCGATCTCCGGCCAGTCGTATGGCACGGTGCCCGATCCCGAATGGAAGCAGCGCAAATACGGCAAGGACTGGGCGGTGTTCGACACGGTCAACGCCACCATCGGCCAAGGTTACATGCTGGTGAACCCGTTGCAGCAGGCAGTCATGGCGGCACGCATCGCCAGCGGCAATGCACTGGTGCCGCGCTTGATCTACGATAGCCGTGCACCGGCGGTAAAGTCCCTGGGCATTCCGCAGGACCATCTCGATTTCGTCCATGCTGCGATGAGCGAAGTGGTCAACGGGCGCGGCACCGCAGGACGTGCAAAGCTGCCGCTAACCGATGTGTTGATGGCGGGTAAAACCGGGACCGCCCAGGTGGTCAGCCTCAACATCGGCAGCGGCAAGGGCGGCCAATGGAAGCACCGCGATCACGGTCACTTCATTGCCTTCGCGCCGTTCGACAAGCCCCGCTACGCCTGCGCGGTGGTGGTCCAGCACGGCGGCGGCTCGGGCGCGGCCTATCCCATTGCACGCGACGTGATGACCTATCTGTTCGATCCCGGCAAAGCGATGGACGCGCTGCTGCCGATGGAAGCCGGATGGGGCGGCACCCCGCAGCAGCGCATGGCGGCGCGGTTCCGGGCCTATGAAACGAAATATGGGACCAAAGCGCCAAAACCGGCGGATGACGCCGGGGTGGAAGCGGCGCAGGTCCGCGCGAATGCTGCCGGAACTCCCAGTCAGCCGGTCGCAACCGCTGCGGCGTCGCCACCGCCCGAGCCTGCGGCGAGCGAAGCCGCTGCGTCCGCCCAAATTGCCCCCGCGCCGCTGCCGGACGTCACGCCATGAGCCGCAGCATCGTCCCCGAGCCGATTGCGCGGCTGCCGTGGCGCGTGATCCTGCCGTTGACTGCGATGGTCCTGTTCGGCTCGGCCGTGCTCTATTCGGCTGCGGGCGGCAGCCTGCGGCCTTGGGCAGCGACGCATGCGCTGCGCTATTTCGTGTTCCTGGCGATGGCGCTGGTGATTGCCCGCGCCCCGTCCGACCTGTTCAAATGGATTGCCTTTCCGGCCTATGGCGGCCTGATCGTGCTGCTGGTGCTGGTCGAGGCGCTGGGCTTCGTTGGCGGGGGCAGCCAGCGCTGGCTCAACCTTGGTTTCATGACGCTCCAGCCGTCCGAACTGATGAAGCCGGGCATCGTGCTGGTGCTGGCGCGGTACTATGGTTCGCTTCCCCCGGCGATGACGCATAGCTGGCGCTCGTTGCTGCCTGCCGGGGCGTTGATTGCCGTGCCCGCGGCGCTGGTGATGCTGCAACCCGATCTGGGCACCGCGCTGGCGATCAGCTTTGGCGGGATTGTCGTCATCTTCCTCGCCGGACTGCCGCTGCGCTGGTTTGTCGGGGCCGGTGCCGTAACCGCGGTGGCAGCGCCGATCGCCTTCTTCACCCTGCTCCACGATTATCAGCGCAGGCGCGTCACGGTGTTCATGGACCCCGAGGCCGACCCGCTGGGCGCGGGTTATCACATCACCCAATCCAAGATCGCGATCGGTTCGGGCGGGGTGTTCGGCAAGGGGTTCGGCAATGGTTCGCAAAGCCATCTCGATTATTTGCCTGAAGCACACACCGACTTTGTCTTTGCGACCATGGCCGAGGAGTGGGGCCTGATCGGCGGATTTTTCGTGCTGCTGGTGTTTATGCTGGTTTTCCACTGGGGGCTGACCGTGGCGCGCCGCGCGCCCGACCGGTTTTCGATGCTGCTCGCCGCCGGGATGACCGCAACGATCTTTTTCTACATGGCGATCAATTTGATGATGGTCATGGGGCTGGCCCCGGTGGTCGGCATCCCGCTGCCGTGGATGAGCCATGGCGGCTCGTCGATGCTCACCAACATGATCTGCATCGGCACTATCATGGCGGTTGCGCGCTGGAGCCGGCGCGGCGGCGGGCTTAGCCGCTGACCACAATCGGGCTTGCCGCCCGCACCGACATCACGCAGAACGGTGCCCGACTGCAGCGGGCGACGGCCCGGAGACGGGAGGGGAACTATGCGGCGCACGGCTCTGATGGGCATGCTGATGCTTGGCACGGCGATGCTGATGACCGGTTGCGACCGGGCCAAACAGCCGGCGGGCGAGCGGACTGCGACCAAAGTCGCGGAAGCCGCCTATCCCGAACGGGTCTATTGGGGCGACACCCACCTCCACACTTCCAATTCGGTCGATGCCTTTGCCTTTGGGGTGCGGCTTGGACCGGAGGATGCGCTGCGGTTTGCGCGCGGCGAGCAAGTCACCTCGAGCACCGGGATCAAGGCCAAGCTGGAACGGCCGCTCGATTTCCTCGTCATCACCGATCACGCCGAAGGTCTGGGTGCCACCAAGGCGCTGTTCGACGCCCCGCGCATCCTGATCCGCGATGCCACGCTGCGGCGGTGGTACGATCTGATGCACGAAGGGCCGCAAGGCTCGCAGCAAGCTACCGCAGAGATGCTCGACGCGCGCGCCAAAGGCACGCTGCCGCCGTCGCTGACCGATCCAGCCGACGCCGCAAAGCGGACAAAATCGGTGTGGACCGACAGCATCGAGACGGTCGATCGCTATAACGAGCCCGGCAAGTTCACCGCCTTCATGGGGTTCGAATACACGCTGATGCAGGGCGGCGACAATCTGCATCGCAACGTCATCTTCCGCGACGGACTCGACCGGGTGAAGACCGTTGTGCCGATCGATCCCAGCGCGCAGACCAACCCGACTGCGCTGTGGGATTATATGGACGGCTATGAGAAATCGACCGGCGGAAAAGTGCTGGCAATCCCGCACAACTCCAATCTTTCCAGCGGGCTGATGTTCGAACTCACCGAACCGGGCGGCGGGCCGATGAGCGCGGCCTATGCCCGCCGCCGACAGGCGCATGAACCGCTGGTCGAAGTGACCCAGATCAAGGGCGACAGCGAAACGCATCCGTTCCTGTCACCCAACGACGAGCTGGCCTCGTTCGGCAAGGATGGCTGGGAGATCAACAATCTGCTGTTCACCAAGCCCACGACTTCGGACATGTTCGCAGGCAACTACATCCGCGAAGCACTCAAACGCGGCTTGGCGATCGAGCAGCGCACCGGGGTCAATCCCTACAAGTTCGGCCTGATCGGCGCGACCGACAGCCACACGGCGTTTGCCACCGGGGATGAAGACAATTTCTTCGGCAAGCACTCGGGCGTCGAACCCGGTGCGACCCGCGCAATGGGCGCGCAGAATCTGGGCACCAGCGTCGGGCGCTTCGGGTGGCATTATCTAGCGGGCGGATACGCCGGGGTCTGGGCCAAAGCCAACACCCGCGAGGCGATCTTCGATGCGATGATGCGGCGCGAAGTCTATGCCACCACCGGCCCGCGCATGACGGTGCGGGTCTTTGCCGGGTGGGATTTCACGGCGGACGATCTCAAGGGTGATTGGGTCAAGGCCGGTTATGCGCGCGGGGTGCCGATGGGCGGCGAACTTGCCGCTCGCCCTGTTGGTTCCGGGCGCGACGGCAAGCCCAGCTTCATCCTCTCGGCACTCAAGGACCCGATCGGGGCCAATCTCGACCGGGCGCAAGTGGTCAAGGGCTGGATCGACAAGGCTGGTGCCACACATGAGCGCGTGTTCGAGGTGATCTGGAGCGATGCCGACAAGCGGCCGCTGCGCGGCGGCAAGGTTGCCAGCGTGGGCGACACTGTCGATGTCGCCAAGGCGAGTTACACCAACACCATCGGCGCGCCCTCGCTCGCTGCGGTGTGGACCGATCCTGAGTTCGACCCTGCGCAGAAGGCGTTCTACTACGTCCGCGTGATCGAAATCCCGACCCCGAGCTGGCCGGCCTACGATGCCCTGCGCTATCGCCTGACTCTAACGGCGGATGTCAGGGTCAGGCAGCAGGAACGCGCCTATACCTCGCCGATCTGGTATAATCCTGCCTGAGAACGGAAATCCATCGAATGATCCGTTCGTGGTGAGGAGGGGCTGAGCTTGTCGAAGACCCGTCTCGAACCGCCAGCGGCGCGCGCGGTCCTTCGAGACGCCGCTACGCGGCTCCTCAGGACGAACGGATGAGGTGGAAAGCTACTGCGCTGCTGCGCGAACCATTGGTACATTTTCTGCTCGCGGGCGCGCTGGTGTTCGTGGCTCTATCGGGCCGCCCCGCCGATCCGGGCGAGCGCCGCATCGTCGTCAGCGAGACGCTCGTCGCGCGGCTTGCTACCCGCTGGACCGAAACCTATCGCCGCCCGCCCTCCCCCGATGAACTCGACGGGCTGATCCGCGACTATGTGAAAAGCGAAGTCTATTACCGCGAGGCGCTGCGCCTCGGGCTCGACCGTGACGACGAGGTGGTCAAGCGCCGGATGCGCAGCAAGCTGGAGGCGGTCGGCACCGCCGACGCCGAGGTGGCCAAGCCATCCGACGCCGAGTTGCAAGCGCTGCTGAACCGCGATCCGGCGCGGTACACGACCGATCCGCGGTATGATTTCCAGCATTTGTATCTGGGTGCGGACTCGGCTGAGGCGCGCGGTTCCGCAGCGCAATTGCTGCCACGGTTGCGCAGTGGCGTGCCTCCAGCTCAGCTTGGCCAACCGGTCGCGCTGCCCCAAAGCCTCCGCGACAATTCTGCGGCGGATGTCGCCGTGTTGTTCGGAGATGAATTCGCGGTGGCACTGCGCGGCGTGCCGGTCGGCCAATGGACCGGTCCGGTGGCATCGGGAGTCGGTTTGCATCTGGTAAAAGTCGAGCGGGTGGTGGCTCCGGTCGCCCCCAAACTTGCGGCCGTGCGCCAGCGCGTCGAGAATTACTGGCGCGCGGCGAAAATCCGCGAAGCCGACGATCGCGGCTATCGTCAGCTGCTCGGCGGTTACGACGTCGTGATCGAGCAGCCCAAATGACGATCCTGCGGCAGCTCCTGCTGCTGGCGCTGGCCTGCATAGTCGCAACCGCCCCGGCCCGCGCCGACGAGCTGCGGCCCGGCTATCTCGAACTGACCCAGCGCACTTTGCAGGACTGGCATCTGGTGTGGAAAGCCCCGGTGCTTGGCGGCCTGGCGACGCGGGCGCGGCCCGCGTTTCCGCCGTTCTGCACCCTCACACTCGGCGCGGCCCAGCTGCGCGGCGCGGCCGTCGTCGCCCAAGGCGAGCTGCATTGCACCAAGTCGCTTGACGGGACCGAGGTGGGGCTCAGCGGGATCGAGGCGAGCTTCACCGACGCATTGCTGCGGATCCAGCCGCTCGGTCGCCCGGTGCAGGCGGAGCGGCTGACGCAGGACCGGCCGACCGCGACCGTGCTGACGGTTCCCGATCGCTGGCAGGTCGCGCGCACTTACCTGCTGCTGGGCATCGAGCATATCCTGACCGGCTACGATCATCTGCTGTTCGTGGTCGCGCTCGTGTTGCTGCTGATGCGCGGCTGGGTGGTGGTGCGCGCCGCTACGGCGTTCACCGTGGCGCATTCGCTGACGCTGGCCGGGACCACGCTGGGCTTTATCGGACTGGCGCAGGCCCCGGTCGAGGCGCTGATCGCTCTGTCGATCGTTTTCCTCGCGGTCGAGATCGTCAAGCAGGACCCGGCCAATCCGCGCCTGTCCGAGCGGATTCCGTGGGTTGTCGCCTTCCTGTTCGGGCTGCTCCACGGCTTCGGTTTTGCCGGAGCCCTGCGCGAGATCGGACTGCCGGACGGCGATGTGCCGATGGCGCTGCTGACTTTCAACGTCGGAGTAGAGTTGGGGCAGTTGGCGATCATCGCCGCGTGCCTTGGGGTAGTCGCGCTTATCCGCCGCCTGCGCGCAGGATGGCTGCGTCCGGCCACGGTGACAGTCACCTATGTCATCGGCAGCGTCGCAAGCTTCTGGTTCATCCAGCGGCTGGTCGGCTGATGGCGGCGCAAGATCGCCTCCACGGTCTCGATGCCCTGCGCGGGATCGCGGCGCTGTGTGTCGTCGGGCTGCACACCGGGGCGGTGTTCGGCGGGTTCCCCTACTTCGGCAAGGGCTACCTCGCGGTCGATTTCTTCCTGATGCTCAGCGGCTTCATGATGGCGCGGGTGACCGAGCCGCGGCTCGCCGCAGGCTTGAACCCGCTGCGCTTCATGGTCGCCCGCTACCGGCGCTTCTGGCCGACGGTGGCGCTGGGGTCGGTGATCGGCATCCCCTATCTGTGGGTCCGCGCGGGCGGCGAGTGGGACCTGTTCCTGCCCGCGCTGGTCGCCAACTTCCTGCTGCTGCCCTGGCCGGTGGCGAATTTGGTATTCGCGCTCAATATCCCGGTCTGGACCATCTTTTTCGAGCTGCTGGCCAACGCGGCGCATGTGCTGGCGCTGCATCGCGTGCGGACGATCGGCGTTGCGGCCCTCGCGGTCGTTGCGCTTGCTCTCACCGGCTACATCGCAACGCGGTTCGGTTCGCTTGACGTCGGCGCCAGACCGTCGACATTCACCGCTGGTTTCCCGCGCATCTTTCTCGCCTATCTGATCGGCATCCTCTTGTGGCGCATGCGCGGAGACCATCCCGCCGCGTTCATCCCGGCATGGCTGGCGCTGATCGCCTTGCCCGGCATGATTCTCGCAAGTTGGGCGCTCGACTGGCGGCACTGGAGCTTCGACCTCGCCTTTGTGCTGATCGTCTGCCCCTTGGCGCTTACCGGTGCGCTCAATGCGCGGCGCGCGACCAGGCTTGGCTGGCTGTCCGGCGCAATGTCGTTCCCGCTGTTCGCGGTCCATCTGCCGATCCTTGAGGCGGCGCGCGAGCTGGGTCACGGGCCGACCATCGCCCTGCCCCTCGCCTTCGCGCTTGCCGCGCTCAACGTATGGTGGACAAATCGTCCAGCCCGACGCATTCCGGCTGCGCAAGCCTGAGGAGCACGATCTTGGACAGTCCGGTACTTTACGAAGCTGATGACAGCGGCATTGTCACGCTGACCCTCAACCGTCCGGAGATGCGCAATCCGATCTCCGACATCGACGTGGTCGAAGGCCTGCTGGCCGCGCTCGACCGGCTCGACGGCGATAGCAGCGCTCGGGTCGCGATCCTGACCGGCGCGGGGAGTGCGTTTTCGGCGGGCGGCAATCTCAAGATGATGAAGCCCGGCAGCGGCGGGCTCAACGGTAAATCCCCGACCCAGACCCGGACCAACTACAAGCGCGGCATCCAGCGGTTGCCGCTGGCCTTTGCCGCGCTCGAAGTGCCGGTGATCGCTGCGGTCAATGGCCCGGCAATCGGCGCGGGGCTCGATCTTGCCTGCATGTGCGACCTGCGGATCGCCGGAGAGAATGCAAAGTTTGCCGAGAGTTTCGTCAAGCTCGGGATCATTCCGGGCGACGGCGGCGCGTGGTTGCTCCAGCGAATTATCGGCTGGTCCAAGGCCGCCGAGATGACTCTGACCGGCGACACCATCGGCGCGGCGGAAGCGCTGGCCTGCGGGCTGGTGTCGCAGGTCGTGCCCGATGCCGAACTGCTCACCGCCGCCCGTTCGCTGGCAGCGCGGATCGCCTGCAATCCGCCGCATGCCGTGCGGATGAGCAAGCGGTTGCTGTGGGACGCGCGGCGCAACGATCTGGCCAGCGTGCTCGAGATGTCGGCGGCGATGCAGTCGATCGCGCATACCACGCGCGACAATGCCGAGGCGATCGACGCCTTTCTCGAAAAGCGCACACCGGTGTTTAAGGGCGATTGAGACCAAATCCCGGATTTCTCCCCTCCCCGTCGGGGAGGGGTTGGGGTGGGGGAGCGAGGCCGCCAGGCCGCGCGTCTACGCTGGCGCAGAACCCCCTGCCCGCTGCGACTAGGCAGCGATCTGCCAAGTCTCGCTGCCCCTCCCCGATGGGGAGCGGTCTATAGGGTCCGATCATCGAACGTGAATTAAATCACATTGATGTGATTTAGCCTTGAAGTATCACATTGTGATGTGATAGCGCAGAGGCATGTCCACAAATCTTCTCGATCGCGTCCGCCATCTCGTCACCGAGGGCGGCATGTCGCGCGCGGGCCTTGCCCGTGCCGCCGGTCTCCACGCCAACACCCTGCGCGACTGCACCGAGGCGGACTGGAACCCCACCGCCGATACGCTGGGCAAGCTCGAACGCGTGCTCTCGGCCAGTGATGATGGCCCCGCGCTCGTCCCGATCGAGGAAATCATTGAGGAAGCCCGCAACGGCCGGATGTTCATCCTGGTCGACGACGAAAACCGCGAGAACGAGGGCGACCTGATCATCCCGGCGCAGATGGTTACGCCCTCGGCGATCAATTTCATGGCCACGCATGGCCGCGGGCTGGTCTGCCTGGCGCTGACCAAAACACGAGTCGACCAGCTCGGGCTGGAATTGATGAGTCGCAACAATGGCACCCGCCATGAAACCGCCTTCACCACCTCGATCGAAGCGCTCGAAGGCGTGACCACCGGAATTTCGGCAGCGGACCGCGCGCGCACCGTCTCGGTGGCGATCGATGCGTCGAAGACCCGCGCGGATATCGTCACCCCGGGCCATGTCTTCCCGCTGGTGGCGCGCGATGGCGGGGTGCTGGTGCGCGCCGGCCATACCGAAGCCTCGGTCGATATTGCCCGGCTCGCCGGTCTCAACCCCTCGGGCGTGATCTGCGAGATCATGAACGAAGACGGCACCATGGCCCGGATGGACGATCTGGTCGAATTCGCCCGGCTCCACAGCCTCAAGATCGGCACGATCCGCGATCTCATCGCCTATCGCCGCAAGCACGACCATCTGGTCGAAAAACGCCGGGAAATGCGCTTTACCAGCCGCTGGGGCGGTGAGTGGAATGCGATCACCTTTTACAACAAGGCGACCGGCGATGAGACCATGGCGCTGGTCAAAGGCCACATCGACCCGGCCCTGCCGACGCTGGTGCGGATGCACACGATGTCGTTCTTCGTCGATGCGTTTGGCGAGGAAAGCGAGCGCTCGGGGCTGCTCTCGGGTTCGATGGAGGCGATTGCCGAGGCGGGATCGGGGGTGGTCGTGGTGATCAACCGTCGCACCCCCGACATGGTCAGCCGCTTCATGCAACTCCGCGCCGAGGGTAAGGGAGCGGGTGCGCCCGAAGTCGAGGAGCTGCGCGATTATGGCGGCGGCGCGCAGATCCTGACCGAACTCGGCGTGCATGACATGATCCTGCTGACCAACACGCACCACACCCTGGTCGGCCTCGATGGCTATGGGCTGTCGATCGTCGGTGAGCGACCGATTCCCGGCACAGGGGGCGAATGATGGCCAGATTCCTCATCGTCGAAGCGCGCTTCTACGATCACCTCAACGATATGCTGGTCGAGGGCGCGCGGCGGGCGCTCAAGGCGGCGGGCCACAAGGTCGAGGTGCTGACCGTCCCCGGCGCGCTGGAAATCCCCGGGGCCATCTCGCTCGCCGATCAGAGCCAGCTCTACGACGGCTATGTCGCGATCGGCGTGGTGATCCGCGGTGAGACCTACCATTTCGAGATCGTCGCGGGCGAAAGCGCGCGCGGCATCATGGCGCTGACGATGGACGGGCTCGCCATCGGCAACGGCATCCTGACGGTCGAGAACGAAGAGCAGGCCTTGGTCCGCGCCGATCCGGCGCAGAAGGACAAGGGCGGCGAAGCGGCCAAGGCGGCGCTGGCGCTGCTCGCGCTCAGGGAGAAATTCGCATGAGTCCTATCGGCGGAATTCCGCTCGTGCTGGGCGGCAATGTGTTTGGCTGGACTGCCGACCGCGACACCAGCCTGGCCATCCTCGACGCGTTCTATGCGGCCGGCGGGCGGATGATCGACACCGCCGATGTCTATTCGGCCTGGGTCCCGGGCCATAAGGGCGGCGAGAGCGAGGCGGTCATCGGCGAGTGGCTCGAGACGCGCGGAGTGCGCGCCGAGATGCGGATCCACACCAAGACCGGGATGCTTGGCGGGGCCGAACTTTATGCCCCCGAACGCGTGCTGGCTTCGCTGGACCAGTCGCTGGAGCGGCTGCGCACCGATTATCTCGATCTGTATTACGCGCACAAGGACTATCCCGAGCTGGAAATCGCCGACATCGTTGCCGCATTCGGGGCGACGGTGACGACGGGCAAAGTGCGCGCGCTTGGTGCGTCGAACTTCGACGCCGAACGGCTTTCTGCCGCGCTTGACGCCGCCGCTGCGGCCCGGACTGCGCCCTTCGTCGCGTTGCAAAACGAATATAATCTCGTCGCTCGCAGCAAATACGAAGGCGCGTTGCAACTGCTCTGTGTCGAGCGCGGCATTGCATCCCTGCCGTTCTATGGCCTCGCCAGCGGATTTCTCACCGGAAAGTACCGCAGCGAGGCGGACTTGGGCAAATCGGTGCGGGGAAGCCGGATGAAGGAACTGGTGACCACCGGCGCGCCGATGCTGGCGGTAATGGACGAGGTGGCTGCCGAGACCGGTGCCAGCCACGCCCAGATCGCGCTGGCGTGGCTCAACACTCAGCCGGGTATCGCCGCGCCGATCGCGAGCGCCACCAGCGTGCAGCAGGTTCAGGAACTCTGCGCGGCTGTCAGCCTCGAACTCAGCCCCGATCAGCTGGCGCGGCTAACCGAGGTCGGCGAAGCCGGTTAAGCCAAGCGGCGCATAGGGGCCGAGGATCAGCTGCTCGAACACGCCGAAGCCCTCGCCGTAGCGCTCGCTGAAGGCGCGGCAGGGGAGCTGGACGTGGAAGTGATCCATTCGCGCCGGATCGCACTCGGCCAGCACGATGTCCTCGCGCTCCACCGCCAGCGGACCGTGCCACAGGCCGTGTCCCCATTTCGGTGAAGTGTAGCCGATCCCGCGCATCTGAAAGCGGCCGACCGGATCGAGCCGGATCACGTCGGGGCCTTCGGGGGTGTCCATCTCGATCCGTCCATCGACCGGCCAGCGGGTGCCGTCGGCCAATTCGGCTTTCATTGTCGCGGCGAGGGTTTCGAAATGCGTCGCAGCGCCGCCGCCATCGGGGGCGGTCACCGCGCGGGTGTTCCAGGCGTGGCCCGCGGCATCGGCGCTGATGTGGAAAAACACGCTGCGGTCGGCGAAATTGAGCGGGGTCCATTGCCAGAAGAAGCCGGGGACGACGCCGGTACCATGCGGCTGCTCGTCGCGCGCGCCAACCGGGCGGACCCCCCAGCTGCGATCGCGCGTGCCGACGGTGGCAGCATGCAACATCTCACGCTTGCCATCGACCTCGATCCAGCCGGTGTAGCGCCCGTTCTGGGTGAGCCGCGTGTAATCCATGAACGTGCGCGGGCCGATGCGGTGGGTGAAGCGCGGTTCCTCGATCGGGAATGCGCGGCCGGTGAAGGTCAGCTCGGCGGCGATGCCTTCGCCGTTGACGGTGACGCGCAGCACCTGAAGCGGCTCGACCACTTCGATACGGATCGGGCCGCAGGTGAGATCGAAGCGCTCCATCCGCAGCTCACGCGAGGCGTGAAGCGTGTGCTGCACCCCGTCGCGGGTGATCGAAAAATGCGCGTCGGCAACATTGAGGTGCGGGTAAATCCCGAACGCCACCGCGAAAAAGCCCGAGCCTTCGGGGGCGTAGCCGTTGAAGAAATAGCGATCGTAGAAATTGCGATCGGTCCCCGCATAGGCGACCGGCTCGGGGGTCTGGTGGAGCGGAAAATCGTCGCCTTTGGTCAGCATCGTGAAAACTCCCGATCATCCTGAGCTTGTCGAAGCATGTCCTGAGCTTCGCCGAAGGGGGCGCCTTTGGTCAACATGTCAGTGGCCTTTCAACGCGCCGAGGCTGTCGTGATCGAGCGCGAGTTCGGCTGCGCCGCGCGCCATCGAGAGGAAGTTTTCGTCGCCGCGCGGGGTGCGCTCGACGAAAGCCGCGCTGAATACCGCAGTCGACAGGCCATGCAGCGCGCCAATCCGGTAGTCGTCCCAGATCGCCTCGCGGGTCAAAGCCACCCCTCGCCCGCCCATCTCGTCGATATAGAGCGCGAGCAGCTCGTCTTCATGCGCACGGCGCAACGCGCTGCCCACACCGCAACCGAGGAAGTAGCCGATGTCGGTCAGGCCGCTGCCCACCTGGATCGTCTGCCAATCGAGCACCGCGATCGGCTCGCTCCCGCCGCGAATGTCGAATAGCATATTGTCGAGCCGAAAATCGCCGTGGACCAGGCACGGCACCCGCGCCTCGCGCCCGAACCACAGGTCGCCGGCTTCGGCGAGGTCCTCGCACAAACGCATCAGCTCGGGCGCGAGCAGCCCGGCGTAGCGCTCGCGGAACAGCGCCTGGGCCTGCGGATAAAGCGCCTTGATTTGCGCGGTGACTTCGGGGCCGGAATGCAACCAGTCGCGCCCGGTCAACGCGGCATTGCCCCAACTCGGGGCATGCAGCGCGGCGGCCTGCCCAATCGCGGCCTTGGCGTCGTCGAACGTGCAACCGGCGAGCTGGTCCCCACCCCGCGCCGGACCCAGATCTTCGAACAGCAGGATGAAATCGATTCCGTCCTCGGCCACCTCCGCCGCAAAAGTGCGGGGCACGCGAATTTCGAGCGTGGGACACAACTCGCGGTAAAAGCCGACTTCCTTGCGATAGAGCCCGAACATCGCCGCAGTGCCCCGGCTGGTCGGATCGGCGGCGGGGAACTTGCCGGCGATGGTCGGGGGGCCCGCTCCGGCTTGATCGTAGTCGATATGATAGCGCACACTGTCACCGACCTGGCCGGTGCCGATCGGCTCCCACCGCAGTCCGGTAATCCCCGCATCGGCCAACACGCCGGCATCACGCAGCTTCCCGGCCAGCCAGTCTGGCTCAACGCTATCGGGATGCGCGGGAAATGCGCCCATGGTCTTGCCTCTCCGAAAACGGGCGGAACCTTTAGGCCCTTCCCGGCTTGTTTAATCGAACGATTAACAAGGACTAGTCAAGCATGAACGGCCTGCTCGAATGGATCGGCGCAGTCGGTGCGATAATCGCGGCGGCCCTGATTGCCCTCGATCTGGGGCGGCGGGTGACGGGTTGGGGCTTAGTCTTGTTTTGCGCGGTGTCCGCGGTGTGGATCGTCTCGGGACTGAGGAACAGCACAATGCCGCTGGTGGCGCAGAACGGCATCCTGCTGGCCATCAACGCC
>JANOOJ010000280.1:0-3328 GCA_031421295.1 Novosphingobium sp. | reverse complement strand
GGCGTGGTCGACGATCTGCGGCGGGCATTCGGGGTGCGCGGCGATCGGCGCGCCGGGGTGCTGCGCCTTGAGCTTGAGCAGCTCGGTCTCCGAAAACGCCTCGTGGACGATGCACACGCCGGGCCACAGCAGCATCTCGCGGTCGAACTTGCGGTTGAGATAGCCGCCGAGATGCCGGTCGGGGCCGAAGATGATCGGCTGGTCCTTGGGAATCTGGCTGAGGATCGTCTCGGCGCTCGACGAGGTGACGATCACGTCGCTGAGCGCTTTCACCTCGGTCGAGCAGTTGATGTAGGTCAGCGCGATGTGATCGGGGTGCGCCTCGCGGAAGGCCTTGAACTTCTCGGGCGGGCACGAATCTTCCAGGCTGCACCCGGCGTCGAGATCGGGCAGCACCACGATCTTGTCGGGGCTGAGGATCTTGGCGGTGTCGGCCATGAATTTGACCCCGCAGAAGGCGATGACGTCGGCATCGGTCGCGGCGGCCTTCTTGGACAATTCGAGGCTATCCCCGACGAAATCGGCGAGATCCTGCAGTTCGGGCTTCTGGTAATAATGCGCGAGGATCACCGCGTTGCGGTCCTTGCGGAGGCGGTCGATTTCGGCGCGCAGATCGGTGCCGGCGAGGATCATGGGCTGGGCGGTCATGCCCTCACAAATGGCGGCTCAGCGCCCCGTGCGCAAGGGCGTGTCGGGCGGCGGAGCAAACTCCATTCCGGCAACGGCGGCACCGGGCGATCCAGCCACGGTGGTCTGGTAGAGCCAATCGCCGAACGGCGAAGCCGCGAGCAGATCGCCCGCGACGATTGTCAGCGCCAGCACCCCGAGGCCGATCCCCCAGGCGGGATGAACCCGGCCGGTCTTGCGCCAGTCGCGGATCGCGCCTGCAAGCGGGAACACGGCCCCGGCCATCACTGCGGATTCGAAGGCGTAGGGTATCAGCAGCGGCATCGGCAGCAGCCGCCCGAACGCCGGGCCGATGATCGTCGCCATGCCGCAGATGTGCAACCGGGCGTGCCAATCGGTCTGTTTGCGCATGACGATGGCCGCACTGGTCAGCCCGACGAAGCCAAGCAGGCCCAGCGGATTGGCGATCAGGAATTCTTGCGGACGGAAGAAGAACGGTGCCGTGCCGTTCCGCACTACCGCGATCATCACTGTCAGTCCCGCAGCGACCATTGCCACCATCCAGCCCGCCGCGATCCAGCCCAGCTTGCGGTGCAGCGCCAGCGGCCCGCGCGTCGCCAGCCAGCTTTGGGTGACGAACAGCGCCACCCAGCCCATGAATGCGACCGCGTGGAGGTGGACCCTGAGCGGCGCGGCAAAGGTCGACCGGCCCATCAAATACTGGTTCGAGAATCCGGCGACAACGAATGCCGCCATGACGATCGCCATGGTCGCGGCGAAGCGCTCCTCACTTGCCGGGGCTTCGCGAAATGGTTCGGCTGCAACGGTTGCCATCGGTTCCTCCTCGCAACTTGCGCGGCGACGATACCCCAATCGGGGCGGAACTCAATTCGTCGGAATTGGCTCGCCCTCAAACCGCACCGCAACGGTCACATCGCCATAACCGGCGACTTGCAACGGGATGGCAAGGTTCTGGCGGATCGCATCCTTGGCGGCGGTGCGAGCCAGCTCGTTCAGCACCGGATTGGCGGCCTGGGTCATCGCCTGCTGCTCGGCCAGCCTTGTATTGTTGCGGGTGAGCTTGTCCTGCGCCTCGCGGGTGATCCACACGCCTTCGCGGAGATATTGCGCGCGCGCTTCGTCGAGGTTGGGGCGGCTGACCGTCAGTTGGGGGAGCAACACGTCGAGACGTTTGCTTTCCTCGTTCCACTTGAGCCGCTCGCGGGTCATCTTGCTGAGATCGAGCGTGTAATCGACCCGCGCCGGGATCACCGCGATCTGCTTCGATTTGAGCAAGCCGAAATAGCGCTGGTCGTCGCTCGACACCACTGCGGCGAGCTGCGCGCTGAACACCGTCAGGCGGTTCTGCTTTTCGAACGCGACCAGGCTGGTGGCGAGCGGATCGCCCAGCCGCTCGGGCTTGAACAGCAGGTAGCCCGTCGCTGCCAGCGCAGCGATCGCCAGGACCCAGGGCAGTGCCGAGGCGCGCGCGACGTTGCGCTCGTGCCGGATTTCGGCGAGCGGGGCCGCGGCGGGGGCCGGGGCGGTCTCGCCAATCGGTTTTGGGGCTAGTTTCGGATCGTCCATCGTTCCCCCGAACGTGCGGCACGCCCTTGTCGTTCCAGATCGAACAGATGCGCCAGCACCGAACGGCCTGCGGCGCCGACCAAACGCGGGTCGAGGCCCTTGTACATCGCCGCGACCATTGCCGGGATTTCGAGCGGTCCCTCGCCCAGCAGCCGGACGATCTGCGCCTCGCGGCTGCGGCGGTGGCCCATCATGCCGCGCACCAGCTGGCGCGGCTTGTCCACCGCCGGGCCGTGGGCGGGATAATAGCGCGTATCATCGCGGTCGTAGAGCTTTTGCAGGCTGGCCATATAGGCGGCCATGTCGCCATCGGGGGGCGACACCACGCTGGTCGACCACGCCATCACATGATCGCCGGTGAACAATGCCCCGCTTTCGATCAGGCTGTAGCACAAATGGTTGCTGGTATGGCCGGGGGTGGCGACCGCTTCGAGCGTCCAGCCGTCCCCCGACAGGCGCTCGCCGTCCGCCAGCACGCGGTCGGGCGCATAGGTCGGGTCGAACGCGGCATCGGCGCGTGGCCCGTCATCCTCGAGCACCAGTGGCGCGCAACCGATGATCGGCGCGCCGGTTTGGGCTTTGAGCGGCAGCGCGGCGGGCGAGTGATCGCGGTGGGTATGGGTGCATACGATCGCCACCACCCTCGCATCGCCGATGCTGGCCAGGATCGCATCGACATGGCCCGCGCCATTGGTATCGGCATGACCGGCGACCCCGGTCCCCGCCGGACCCGGATCGATCACCGCCACTTCTGCTCCCGCGCCGACAATGTAGGTCTGTGTGCCGGTGTAGGTATAGGGCGAGGCATTGGGCGCCAGCACGCGCCGCACCAGCGGTTCGGCCTGCTCGCACAGGCCGGTGGGCCAAGGCTTGGGGGGTGCATCCATGCGGGGGATATGGACGTTCCGCGCCCCCTCGCCAAGCCCCGGAGCCGCCGCTAGGCTCGAGACCGAGGGAGAGGACATAAATGACTGCGATCGGCGAACTGATCATGGTGCTCGATGCGGGCACCACTTCGACCCGGGCGATGCTGTTCGATGCTCACGGCGGGATGCGGGCGGTCGCCCAGCGTGAGCTGACCCAGCACTATCCGCAGCCCGGCTGGGTCGAGCAC
>JANOOJ010000279.1:0-8335 GCA_031421295.1 Novosphingobium sp. | reverse complement strand
TTGAGGCCCCAGCTCTCGGTCTTGACGACCTTGCCCTGGTTGGCTTCGACAATCTCGGTAGCGGAAGCCGCGAGCGCATCGACCTGCGCTTGCGACAAATCCTGGCGTGCCAGGAAGACATGCTCGTAAAGCGGCATGCTTCGTCCTTCATTTCGGAACCGATCGCTGGCCGATCCGCACGATTGCGGGGCCCCTCCGGCTTTCTTGGTTTCCGCCTGTCAACCCGCTCGTTCTGAGCCGGTGGAAGGAGGAAGGGGGCGCATAGCCGGATTTGGCGGGAATGCAAGCCTGGCGCGGAGTGGCGACGCGAAAGGTCACACAAAAGTCACACGGAAACTGTCGCATCGGTTGAAATCACCGCTCCGCAGCGCGATCGATCGTCCGGCATACGGCCTGCGGCGACAATGGCACAACCGTGCGATGTAGGAAACCCAGTCAGGTAGATACGAATGTTGACACAAGTCGACACTCTGCTAGGCCGTTCGCTGGAGATAAACCATGCGTCAGCAAGTGAAAAAATGGGGCAACAGCGCCTCGGTGCGCATCCCGGCTTCGGTCATGGCGGCGGCGCGATTGCAGATCGATCAGACGGTCGATGTGCGCGAGGAGGCAGGCCGGATCGTGATCGAGCCGGTGCGTACGCCGGTCTACACACTGGAGGAACTGCTGGCGGGGATGGATCCGGATACCTTCCCCGATCTGGTCGATTACGGCCCCCCGGTGGGTAAGGAAATCTGGTAATGACGGCGTGGGCGCCGGATGCCGGGGATATCGTGTGGCTCCACTTCGATCCGCAAGCCGGGCACGAACAGGCCGGCCACCGCCCCGCGCTGGTGCTGACCCCGCTGAGCTACAACCAGAAGCGCGGGATGATGATTTGCTGCCCTATGACTTCGCGGATCAAGGGCTACGTGTTCGAGGTGGTGGTCAGCCGCAATCCACCCAGTGTCGTGCTGGCGGACCAGATCAACTGCCTCGACTGGCGGGCACGGCGGGCCACCAGCAAGGGCCGTGCAAGCGCGGAAGTACTGGCGGATGTCCGCGCCAAACTCGGAAGCCTGTTGGACCTTTAGCGACAAGACTGCCCCGCAGGCTTGCGATGCCATCAAATCGGGTTAAGCAGTTGATCGAACAGGGGGAGCCCAGGAATGGTCGCGCCGCGCAGCAGTGAACAGATCGCGGCGATGAACCGCCTGTATTACGGCGACAATCTCGACATTCTCAGAAACAAGATCGCCAGCGGCAGCGTCGATCTGAGCTACATCGACCCACCGTTCAATTCCAAGCGCAACTACTTCCAGATCTACAACAACCAGGGCAGCGAAGACCGCGCGCAGGCGCAGGCCTTCGTCGATACGTGGAACTGGGGTGAGGAGGCTATCGACGGGCTAAATTATATATTAAATATCAATAGGTTACAATCTCCGGGGGGGGGTAACTCCAACTGGACGCCGCAGACGGTCGAACTGATCCGCGGGCTGGAAAAAGTGCTGGGGCGCGGAAGTCTGCTCGCCTACCTCGTCCACATGACGCTGCGGATCGTCGAAATCCACCGCGTGCTCAAACCGACCGGCAGCTTCTACCTCCACTGCGACCCGACCGCTTCGCACTATCTCAAGCTGGTGCTCGACGCAGTGTTCTGCGGGCAGGGCGGGGATTTTTTGAACGAGATAGTTTGGAAGCGGACCAGCAGTCACTCCGGCGCTAGGCGCTGGGGCCCGACCCACGACACGATCCTCTTTTACGCGAAATCGCCAAGTTACGTTTGGAATGACATCCCTCAATCACATGACGCAGCCCACGTCGCGTCAAAATATTCGACCAAAGACGAACATGCTCATTTCATGGCGGCGGATTTGACCGGTGCCGAACTGAGAACGGGCGACTCTGGAAAGCCGTGGAGAGGCTTTGATCCGACAAAACTCGGGCGCCACTGGGCGGTGCCTCGAAAGGTGCCGGACGGACGCATCGACCTGACGGGTTGGAGCGACATCTCTACGCAAGAGAAGTTAGATCGTCTCGATGAGGCCGACCTGATCTATTGGCCAAAGAAAGACGGGGGATTTCCGAGGTTCAAACGCTATCTAACATCGGGCGGTTCGATTCAATCTGTCGTTACAGACATACCGCCAATCAATTCCCAAGCTCAAGAACGCCTGAACTATCCGACACAAAAGCCCGAAGCCTTGCTCGAACGCATTATTCAAGCATCTTCAAACCCGGGCGATGTAGTGCTCGACGCCTATTGTGGGTGCGGGACCACTATCGCAGTCGCTCAGCGGCTTGAACGCCAGTGGATCGGTATCGACATCACTTATCAGTCGATCTCGCTGATCCTCTATCGCTTTCAAAAGCAATACGGCGTCGAAGGATTTCCCGCGATCGAAGCCAATATCCACCTCGACGGGGTGCCGCGCGATCTTGAATCGGCACAGGCGCTGGCCAATCGCAAGGACGACAAGACCCGCAAGGAATTCGAGAAGTGGGCGGTGCTGACCTATTCGAACAATCAGGCGCGGATCAACGAGAAGAAGGGCGCGGATGCCGGGATCGACGGGATCGCCTATTTCCTGAAAGACAAGGACGAGAACGGCAAGGCGATCTTCCAGGTCAAATCGGGCGGGGCCAACCGCGCGACGCTGGCCACGCTCAACAGCGACCGCCAGCGCGAACAGGCCGAATTCGGCTTCCTCATCACCATGGACTTGCCGACCAAGGCAATGCGCGACGAGATCGTCGCGGCGGGCAAATACCAGAACCCGCTGCTCAACCGCGCGGATGACCGGTTGCAGGTGATCACCGTCGCCGAAATCCTGCGCGGCGACCGGCTCAACCTGCCGATGGCGCGCACCGATGCGGTGAAGAGTGCTGCGGCGGCGGGCGATGCGGACAAGCAACTGGGGTTGATCTGATCGCGGGTTAGGCTAGGCCGGACACCCGCCGCCCAACCTCAGGATACCCCATGCCCACCGGCCTCGTCGCCCTGCTCGATGACATTTCGGTAATCGCCCGCGCGGCGGCGGCTTCGATCGACGATGTCGGGCTGGCGGCGGCCAAGGCGGGAACCAAAGCCGCCGGGGTGGTGGTCGATGATGCGGCGGTGACGCCGACTTATGTGACCCAGTTCACCCCCGACCGCGAGCTGCCGATCATCTGGAAGATCGCCAAGGGCAGCCTCAAGAACAAGCTGCTGTTCCTGCTCCCCGCCGCGCTGGCGCTGTCGGCGCTGCTGCCCGTGGCGATCCCGGTAATGCTGATCCTCGGCGGGACCTATCTGTGCTTCGAGGGCGCGGAAAAGGTGCTCGAGAAGCTCGGCGGGGCCAAGCACGGCGAGACGCTGGCTGACCCGATCGCCGACATGGCGGCGTTCGAAAAGGAGCGCGTTTCGGGCGCGATCCGGACCGATTTCATCCTCTCGGCCGAGATCATGGCGATCGCGCTGGCCGAGGTTGCCGACGTGCCGATTTTCGAGCGCGGAGTGGTGCTGGCGGTGGTCGGGATCGCGATTACCGTGCTGGTCTATGGCGCGGTGGCGCTGATCGTGAAGATGGACGATGTCGGGCTGCACCTCGCCGGGAAGCCCCAAGCAGGCGTGCGCAAGCTCGGGCGCGGGCTGGTCGCGGCGATGCCGATCCTGCTGGCGGTAATCGCCACGGTCGGCACGCTGGCGATGCTGTGGGTCGGCGGGAGCATCATCCTCCACCAGCTGGCGACGCTGGGGCTGGCCGGGCCCGAGCATCTGGTCGAAGCGGTCGAGCACACGGTCCACGATGCGAGTGGCGCGCTCGGCGGGGTGCTCGGCTGGCTCAGCTATGCGAGCCTCGCGGCGCTGTTCGGGCTGGCGCTCGGCGCGGTGGTCGCAGTCACGGTGCATTTCGGCCAGCAGGCGACGGGGCTGGGCAAGGGCGCGAACTAGGGCAGTCTTGCCAGCAATTCGCGCGCAAACAGGCTCAGCGTATCGTCGCGCGCGCCCATGATCACCACGCGGTCGCCGGGGCGGGCGAGCTCGGCGATACGGGCGCCGCAATCTTCGCGCGCGGGGATGTGCTCGGCGCGGCCACCGCCCGCGCGGATCAGGCTGGCGATCCGCGCGCTGCCGACGCTGCGATCGACCGTACCGCCGAAATAGACCGGGTCGCACAGGATCGTCACGTCCTCGGGGCCGAGCATCCGCGCGAAGGTCTCCGCCAGTTCGGCGCCCATCTGCTTGAGCGGGCCATAGCCGTGCGGCTGAAAGAACGCGATCACCCGCCCCGGATGCGCTTTGAGCGTGGCGAGAGTGGCGGTGACCTTGTCGGGGTTATGCCCGAAATCGTCGATCACGGTCACGCCCGATGGGCTGGTGCCGACGATGTCGAAGCGGCGGGCGAGGCCTGCGAACGAGCCTAGCGCGGCAACCGCATCGCTCACCGGCACTCCCGCCGCGCTGCTGGCAGCGATGGCGGCCAGCGCATTGGCAAGGTTGTGGCGCCCCGGCACCTGGAGCGACAGGGTGTGGCGCGATCCGTCGCGGCGGTCGATAATCGTGGCGAGCAGGCTGGTCGGGCTTTCGGCAATGCTGCCGAGCAAGACCCCGATCATCGCATGGCCGCTGGCAATCCCGAAGGTGACGGACGATCTGGCGCGCCCAGCGAGCGCGGCGGTCTCGGCATCGTCGAGATTGATCGCGGCGATCTCCGCGCGAGCGAGGAAATCGCCGAACAGGTCGCGCAGTTCTTCCAGACTTTTGTGATCGAGGCTGACATTGAGCAGCACCGCCACCTTGGGCCGGTAGAGCGCGATCGACCCGTCGCTTTCGTCGACTTCGCTGACGAAGGTGCCGCCCTTGCCAACCCGCGCCGAAGCGAAGGGGGCATCAGCAGCGACAAAATTCTTCATCACCGCGCCGTTCATGATCGTCGGATCGCGCCCGACTTCGGTCATGATCCAGCCGGTCATGCCGGTCACGGTCGATTTGCCGCTGGTCCCGCCGATGGCGATCCCGGTGGTGGCGGCGTTGAACAGCGCGGCGAGCAGCTCGGCGCGGCTCATCCGCGGGCAGCCGAGGTCCTTGGCGCGGACCATCTCGGGCACGGTATCTTCGACCGCAGCGGAGGCGACCAGCACCTGAGCGGCGCTGGCGATCCCGCTGCCGTCCTGCGCGAACAGCTCGAAGCCCAGTGCTTCGAGCCAGGCGAATTTCTCGGGCGTCCGCCCCTGATCGCGGCTGCGGTCCGATCCGGCGACTACCGCGCCCTGGCCGCGCAGGATCAGCGCCAGCGGCAGCATGCCCGAGCCGCCGATGCCGCAGAAGAACCAGGGGTGGGCGGTGAGGTCGGTCATCGTAGCGCAGCTAGTGGTCCCCCATCGGTCTGACAACCATCGTCGTCCCGGACTTGATCCGGGACCGCTGGCCTCCGGGCGGGAGCGCGCGGCAATGCGGCCAGCGATCCCCGCTTTCGCGGGGATCGCGATTGAGGCAAAGGGGGGTGCATGAGCCGTATCGCCATCTGCGCACCGTCAACGCCGCTGCTCCGCGAAGACGCCGCGCGCGTTGTGGCGCTGGCGGCGACGGAGTTTCCCGGCCTCCAACTGATTTTTCACGAGCAGTGCTTTGCGGTCGATGGCCATTTCGCGGGCTCCGACGAATTGCGCCTCGCGGCCTTGCTCGACTGCGCGAACGATCCGGCGGTCGATGCGGTGTGGTTTGCGCGCGGCGGCTATGGCGCGAACCGGATCGCGGAAGCTGCGCTTGCCGGGATGCGCGCGGCGGCGAACCGCAAGACATTCCTCGGCTATTCCGATGGCGGCTATTTGCTCGCCGGGCTCTACCGCGCGGGGATCGGTCGGCCGGTGCACGGACCGATGGTGGGCGACATCCGCCGCGACGGCGGCGAGGAGGCCGTGCGGCGGGCGCTGGCTTACCTCTCGGGCGATCACAGCGGGCTGGAGCCATCGCTCGACCGCCATCCCACCGTCGCGTTCAATCTGACCACGCTGGCGATGCTCTGCGGCACGCCACTGATGCCGGGGCTGGCCGGGCATGTCGTGCTGGTCGAGGAGGTCAGCGAATATCTCTACGCGGTCGACCGGCTGTTGTTTCATGTCACCGCGCATCTCGGCGGGGTCGCGGGGCTGCGGCTGGGGCGGATCAGCGAAGTGCCCGAGAACGACCGGCCCTTCGGCGCGGAGGCCGAGGAGATCGCCCGCTATTGGTGCCAGCGCCACGCAATCCCGTTCCTCGGGAGCGCCGACATCGGCCATGACGCTGCCAACAGGATTGTCCCGTTCGGGGTTGTTCGCGCAAACGGGCGAATCTAGAGGTTAGGCCAAGCTCCCCTCCCCGACGGGGAGGGGTTGGGGGAGGGGGTCCCCCCACGCCAGACACGGCAGTACAACCCCACCCGCCTCCCCCTCCAGCGAGGAGGGGCAGACAGTAGATGAGGACAAAAGATGCGTGCATTCGTTTTCCCGGGACAGGGCAGCCAGAAGGTCGGGATGGGGGCCGAACTGGCGCAGGCCAGCGCGGTCGCGCGTGCGGTGTTCGAGGAAGTCGACGATGCGCTGGGACAAAAGCTCTCCGCGATCATGCGCGACGGGCCCGACGAGGCGCTGCTGCTGACCGAGAACGCCCAGCCCGCGATCATGGCCAATGCCATCGCGGTGCTGCGCGTGCTCGAACGCGAAGGCGGGATCACGCTGGCCGACAAGGCCGACTATGTCGCGGGCCACTCGCTGGGTGAATATACCGCGCTCTGCGCGGCGGGGGCATTCAGCCTCTCCGACACCGCGCGGCTGCTCAAGCTGCGCGGGCAGGCGATGCAGGCGGCGGTGCCGGTCGGGATCGGGGGAATGTGCGCGCTGCTCGGCGCGGATATCGACAAGGCGCAGGCGCTGGCCGATGCGGCGGCTGAAGGTGAAGTGTGTAGCGTCGCAAATGACAACGATCCCGGCCAGGTCGTGCTTTCGGGCCATCTCGGCGCAATCGAGCGCGCGATTGCGCTGGTCAAGGAGTTCGACATCAAGCGCGGCGTGCTGCTGCCGGTCTCCGCCCCGTTCCACTGCCCGCTGATGCAGCCCGCCGCCGAGGCGATGGCGCAGGCGCTGGGGCGGACGCCCCCTGCGGCGCTACGCCTGCCGCTCTACGCCAATGTCACCGCCGCCGTGGTCACCAATCCCGCCGAAGTCCAGCGCCTGCTGGTCGAACAAGTCACCGGCCGCGTCCGCTGGCGCGAAAGCGTGGTGGCGATGCACGCCGCCGGGGTAGAGAGCTTCGTCGAACTCGGCGGCAAAGTCCTCGGCCCGATGATCGGCCGGACCGTGCAGGATGTCAGCGTGACAAGCGTGGTGACGATGGGCGATATCGAAGCTTTGGCGAAGGACCTGTGAGCATGTTCGACCTGACTGGAATGACCGCGCTTGTCACCGGGGCTTCGGGGGGGATTGGCAGCGCGATTGCGCGGGCGCTGGCGGCGCAGGGCGCGCGGCTGGCGGTTTCGGGGTCCAATGCGGGCAAGCTGCGCGCGTTTCGCGATGAGCTCGATGAGCATACGGTGCAGCATCACCAGAAAGTCGATCACGTTGCGATTGCCTGCGATCTGTCGAACGCTGCGGACGTCGAGAAGCTGATCCCGGCGGCGGTCGATACGCTCGGCCAGCTCGACATTCTCGTCAACAACGCCGGTATCACGCGCGACAACCTTGCGATGCGGATGAAGGATGAAGAGTGGGACGCGGTGATCCGCGTCAATCTTGAGGCGGCATTCCGCCTGATGCGCGCGGCCGCGCGGCCGATGATGAAGGCCAGGTTCGGGCGGATCATCACCATCACCAGCGTCGTCGGGGCGACCGGCAACCCCGGCCAAGTCAACTATGCCGCCGCCAAGGGCGGGCTGGTCGCCATGTCGAAGTCGCTCGGGCAGGAGCTGGCAACCCGCGGCATCACCGTCAATTGCGTCGCCCCCGGCTTCATCCGCACCGCGATGACCGAGGTGCTGCCCGATGCCCAGAAGGCCGCGCTCAACGCCAGGATCCCGATGGGGCGGATGGGCGAGGGCAGCGATATCGGCGCGGCGGTGGCCTATCTTGCCAGCCGCGAGGCGGGCTACATCACCGGGCAGACGCTGCATGTAAACGGCGGGATGGCGATGCTGGGGTAATTCGTCATCCCCGCGAAAGCGGGGATCGCTGCCCTCTTGGTCCCGCCCAGCGGCCAGCGGTCCCGGATCAAGTCCGGGACGACGTTTCCCATTTATCCCCAGATTAGCCAGCACTTGCGCCGATCCGGCTTGCCGCGCGAGCCTTGCGCGCTAAGGAATATGGACCGAATTGACGGCCCGCCCAGCCGATTCCGGCG
>JANOOJ010000278.1:0-11901 GCA_031421295.1 Novosphingobium sp. | reverse complement strand
GCCCAGGCACCGGCCAGCGCCGCCTGATCGACCGCGAACTGCAGCTCGCGCTTCCACATGTACCACTGCGCGGTATCGACCGCGAGGCCCGCTCCGCCGACCATCGCAGGCATGCCGAGCGCGAGCAGCAGAGTGGCGTTGCCGCAGGTATGCGACCGCAGGTTGCGCATGGTACGCCGGATCGAATCGAGCATTGTGCCCCCTGCTGAATGCGTGCCTAAACAAGCTGCTGATACGGCGTTTAGGTATCCGCTCTCTCAAGCATCGCGGTTAATTTGCTGTTACCGCTAAGATTTGCGCGCTTGACAGCCGGGGCCGGTCGCGGGGAGTTGGCGCATGGACGAAACCGCTCTGCTGGCGCTGCTGCCCATGCCGCAGCGACTGGCGCTGAGCTATGCGCCGCGGGCCGCGCGGGTGCCGTCGCTGGCCGTGCTGGCGCTCGACATGCGCTTGGCGGGGATCGTCCGGGCCACGCATGAGCCGCTGCTGGGCCAGATCCGCCTCGCCTGGTGGCGGGACCGGCTGGGTGAGCCTGCGGAGCAATGGCCGCGCGGCGAACCGGTGTTGCAGGCTTTGGCCGACTGGCAGGACGACGCGCCGCGGCTCACCGTGTTGATCGATGGCTGGGAAAGCCTGCTGGGCGACGATAGCGGACAGGTCGAACGGTTGAGCACCGCCCGTAGCAGCGCCTTTGCCGTGCTCGCCGAGCGCCTGGGCGGGGATGCTAGCCAAGCAACGCAAGCCGCATTCGGCTGGTCGCTGATCGACTGCGCCGAGAAACTGGTCGATCCCCGGCTTCAGGCCGAAGCGGCAGACCTGATAGGCAAGTTCGACTGGCCGCAGCTGCGCATGCCTCGCGCGCTGCGTCCCTTGCAAGTGCTCTATGGTATTGCGCGCCGCGTCCGCTTGGCCGAGCATCCGCACCTGCTGGGCTCGCCCAGCGCCGGGCTGGCGGCGATGCGCATTGGCTTGTTCGGGCGATAGTCTGGCCTATGATGCGGCCATGACTCAGGATTGTGCCCAATGAACCGGATCGTGCTTGGTGCCGTTGCCGCGCTGCTGCTGGTGTCTGCGGGAATGTTCTGGTGGCAGGGCCGCGCCGCGACCGAGGTGGGAGCGCCGCTGCCCGATATGGCTGCGGCGGACGATGACGATCCCGAGACCGAGGCCCCGCTACCTACCGCCGACGGGCGCGGATTGCGCGGTGCGGCGCTACCGTCCGCCAATGAGGCCACCCGCGAGGAGCGCCGCTTCAACCGGCTCGACCGCGATCTGGACGGGAAGATCACCCGCAACGAGCTGCTCTCGACCCGGGTGCGCGATTTCCGCAAGCTCGACGTCGATGGCAACAATCTGCTGAGCTTCGAGGAGTGGGCGGTGCGCACCTCCAACCGTTTCAAGGGCGCGGACGGCGATGGCGACCGGGCACTGACCCGGCAGGAGTTCGCCTCAACCAAACCCAAGCCATCGCAAGAGCCGCGCTGCAATTGCCGCTCAGACCGCGAGCCAGCCGACTAGATCGGCTTTGGCGCGTGAAGTGTAGGCTTCCTTGCGCGACTTCTTCTTCACCTCGTGTAGCGGCGGAAATAGCCCGAAATTGACGTTCATCGGCTGATAGCTGTCGGCCTCGGCATCGCCGGTGATATGCGCGAGTAGCGCGCCCAAGGCGGTGGTGCGGGGCAGGGACTGCCAGTCCTGTCCCCCCAGTTCGGCAGCCGCCATCATCCCCGCCAGCAGGCCGACCGCCGCGCTTTCCACATAGCCCTCGCAACCGGTGATCTGCCCGGCAAAGCGGATATGTGGCGCGGACTTCAACCGTAGCTGGCGGTCGAGCAGCGTCGGCGAATTGAGGAAAGTGTTGCGGTGCAGCCCGCCGAGCCGCGCGAACTCGGCGTTCTCCAGCCCGGGGATCGTCCGGAACAGCCGGACCTGCTCGGCATGTTTGAGCTTGGTCTGGAAGCCGACCATGTTCCACAGCGTGCCCAGCTTGTTGTCCTGGCGCAGTTGGACCACCGCGTGCGGCCAGCGCCCATTCGGAAATTCGGGCGAAGCAGCGTGGGGGTTGTCGAGGCCCACGGGCTTCATCGGGCCGAACCGCAACGTATCGAACCCGCGCGCGGCCATCACCTCGATAGGCATGCAGCCGTCGAAATAGGGGGTGCTGGCTTCCCACTCGCGGAACTCGGTCTTCTCGCCGTCGAGCAGACCCTGATGAAACGCCGCGTATTGCTCGCGGGTCATCGGGCAGTTGATGTAATCCTTGCCGTCGCTGTCGGGGCCCGAACCCTTACCCCAGCGCGAGGCCATCCACGCGACATCCATGTCGATCGAATCGCGATGGACGATCGGGGCGATGGCATCGAAGAACGCGAGGCTGTCCGCACCGGTCGCTGCGCCGATGCTGCCAGCCAGACCGACGGCAGTGAGCGGGCCGGTGGCGATGATGGTGAGGCCGGCATCGGGCAATTTATCGATCCGCTCGCGCACGACCTCCAGCGTCGGTTGCGCGGCCAGTGCGGCCTCGACCTCGGCCGAGAACACATCGCGGTCTACTGCAAGCGCCGATCCCGCAGGCACGCTGGCCGTGGCTGCCGCTGCCATCACCAGCGAATCGAGCTGGCGCATCTCGTGGTGCAGCAGGCCCACCGCGTTCTTCTCGTGATCGTCCGAGCGGAAGCTGTTCGAGCAGACCAGCTCGGCCAATGCATCGGTCTGGTGCGCGGGGGAGCGCTCGCCGGTCCCGCGCATTTCCGATAGCCGAACGCGCAATCCGCGCCGCGCGAGCTGCCAGGCGGCTTCGCTCCCGGCGAGCCCTCCACCGATAATATGGACGTCGTGTTGCATGGGCAGCGCCTAGCGCTTGCGCGACGGAAATTACAGCGGCAAGCGTCGGGCGAGGGGGAATTGCATGCCCAAACGCTTGGCTTTCGAACAGCGGCCATGGCTGGTGGCCAGCCTGATCGCCGGGATCGGCTTCTGGCTGGTCAAGGATTCAGGACTGCCGGGGATCTATCAGATCGCGTGGAAAGGGGCGGGCGTGACCCTGCTCGCGGTCTATGCGCTGGCTCGCCATCCCGCCCCCGATGCGCGGACGATCGCGCTGGTCATGGCGCTCGGCGCGCTGGGCGACATGGCGATCGAGGTGAATTTCCAGGCCGGGGCGTTCTGCTTCATGCTGGGGCATCTGGCGGCCATCGCGCTCTATCTGCGCCATCGCCGGGATGAGACCACGCCCAGCCAGAAGGCGCTGGCGGCGGTTCTGCTCATCGGCACCCCCATCATCGCGTGGCTGCTACCCGCCGACCGCAGCATGGCTCTGCCGGTCGCGCTCTATGCGCTGACGCTGGGCGGCATGGCCGGAGCGGCATGGAGCAGCAGCTTCCCGCGCTACCGCGTGGGTATCGGCGCGGTGCTGTTCGTGGTGTCCGACCTGTTGATTTTCGCGCAGATGGGCCCGCTGGCGGGGAGTCCTCTGCCGAGGCTGCTGATCTGGCCGCTCTACTACTTCGGGCAGTTCCTGATTTGTGTCGGGGTAATCGGAACCTTGCGTAAACGGACAGTCTAACCCGCCCACGCCGCAATCGTCGTCCGATGCAATTCACGGCGGTGGCCTTCGTAGCCGCCGGTGGCTTTGTGGAGCAGCGAGCGGTTGTCCCACATGATGAGCATCCCCGGCTCCCACTTGTGGCGATAGGTAAATTCCTCGCGCCCTTGCCATTGGGCAAGCTCTTGAAGCAGGGGCAAGGCCGCCTCCGGCTCCCACCCGTCGATGCCGATGATATACCCCAGCGTGCTGTAGAATCCGCGCCGCCCGGTTTCGGGATGCGCCGGGACCAGCGGATGGGTCTGGACCGCCAGCGCTTCCTCGCTCGGCCGAATCGCCATGCTGCGGCCCTTGTCGCGCGCGCCGTAAGTGCCGTCGGGGGCGTAGGCGAGCCGGGCACTGTGCACCGCGATCAGATCGGCGAGTTCGTTTTGGCGGGCGGCGGGAAGGGCCTCCCACGCGGCATGCTGGTTGGCGAACAGGGTATCGCCCCCATGCGGCGGGATATCGACTGCCAGCAGGCAGGTGCCCGAGGGCGGCGCGGCCTGAAAGCTCCAGTCGCTGTGCCAGTTCTCGGCGAACAACGGCGTCTGCTCGTCCGCCTCGCGCAGGATCGCGGCGATGTTGGTGCGGCCGGCGATCGGCGCGAAGAACGGGTCATGCCCGAACCCGCCGAACGCCAAAGTGAAGCGCTCGAGATCGTCGTCGTTCATCGTCTGGCCGGGAAAGGCGAGGACGTGGTGGGTGAGCCAGACCGCACGGATTTCCGCCACTGCCTGGGGGTCGAGCGGAGCGGCAAGGTCGATCCCGGTGACGCGCGCACCGCACCCCTGACCCGAGGGTTCGATCCTCAGTATGGCTCAGGCCTCCATTATTTCCACATTGGCCAGATATCGTAGTTCAAATTGCCAGAAGAATTTCTATCCCCGCGAAGTTGAAAACACCAAATGTGACCATTGGTCGTGTCCATAAAGAATGTCATGTAGAACTCAAAGCTAAGTGTGGTCGATCCATAGCCAACCCACGCCTGCCTGGAGTCATTGTAAACAACAAGCTTGTAGATCGGCGCTTGTCCGCTTGGGGACATAGCGGTTGTTTCGAAGCAGGGAGGACTGACTGGCAGCAGGCTATTCCTTCCTGTTTGGCAAATCTTGAATTGACCAGTGAATCGATCAAGTATTATGCTGTAACTCTGACGACTACGATTGTTCCCAGATACAACAACCATGAGATCCGTTAGAACGGCATCAAAACGCCCGAAGCTCTGTGCTGTCGCAGTGTCAACACGAAATAGCGAGAATGCCATCAGCAGGCTAATGATCTTTCTAAACTTCATCGTGGTTATCCTCTTCTTGATCAGCAAGCCGCACCGCGCTGACGACATGTTCGTTGTCGGCGACATTGAACAGGCGCACCCCGGCCGAACCGCGCCCGATGACCCGCAGCGATTCGAGCGGCAGGCGGATCAGCTTGGCCTGGTCGGTCACCAGCATCAATTGGTCGGCGCGGGTTGCCGGGAAGCTCGCGACGACTTCGCCGTTGCGGCCGATGTTGTCGATATTGGTGATGCCCTGACCGCCGCGATTGGTGCGGCGGTATTCATAGGCCGACGACATTTTGCCGTAGCCGTTGGCGCAGACGGTGAGGATGAACTGCTCCTTCTCGCCCAGTTCGACGAAGCGTTCGGGTGCCATATCGGGTTCGCCTTCGCGCTCGGCCTTCCACGCGGCGAAGCGGAGGTATTGCTCGCGCTCGTCCTGATCCTTGACGCCGACGCGGTGGAGGATCGACAGTGAGATTACCTCGTCGTCGCCCTTGAGCAGCATCCCGCGTACCCCGGTCGAGGTGCGGCTGACGAATTCGCGAATGTCGTCGGCGGCAAAGCGGATCGCCTTGCCGCACTTGGACGCCAGCAGCACGTCGTCGCCCTCGGTCAGCAGTGCGACCCCGATCAGGCGGTCGGTCGATCCGTCCTCGAACCGCATCGCGTATTTGCCGTTCGACGGAATGTTGGCGAAAGCATCCATGCTGTTGCGGCGCACACTGCCCTTGGCGGTGGCGAACACCACGTTGAGCTCGCCCCAGCTGGCTTCGTCTTCGGGCAGCGGCAGCACTGCGGCAATGGTTTCGCCCTGATCGAGCGCGGGCAGGAGATTGACGATCGGGCGACCGCGCGTCGCCGGTCCGCCCTCGGGCAGGCGCCAGACCTTGAGGCGGTAAACCTTGCCTGCGGTCGAGAAGAACAGCACCGGGCTGTGCGTCGAGGTGACGAACATCGTCGCCACCGCATCCTCTTCCTTGGTCGTCATCCCCGAGCGGCCCTTGCCGCCGCGGCTCTGCGCGCGGAAAGTCGAGAGCGGGGTGCGCTTGATATAGCCGTCGAGCGTGACCGTCACGACCATCTCATCGCGCTCGATCAGGTCTTCGTCCTCGATCCCGTCCCACGCGGGGGCGATTTCAGAGACGCGCGGGGTGGCGAAGGCCGCGCGCACCGCGACCAGCTCGTCGCGCATCACGCCATAGAGCTTCACCCGGTCGGCAAGGATGGCGAGAAATTCCTTGATCGCGACCGACAGGCCTTCGAGCTCATTGCCGATCTCGTCGCGGCCGAGCGCGGTCAGCCGGTGGAGACGCAGCTCGAGGATCGCCCGGACCTGCAGCTCGCTCATCCGGTAGCTGGTGCCCGACAGATCCTCGGCGTCGTCCTCGATCGCTTCGACCAGCCGGATATAGGGCGCGATCTCGCCCACCGGCCATTCGCGCGCGAGCAAGGCGGCGCGGGCGGCAGCGGGGTTCGGTGCGCCCCGGATGATCCGCACCACCTCGTCGAGATTGGTCACCGCGATCACCAACCCAAGCAACAGGTGCGCCCGGTCGCGCGCCTTGTTGAGCTCGAATTTGGTGCGGCGGGTGATCACTTCTTCGCGGAAGGCGATGAAGGCGGCGAGGAAGTCGCGCAGCGCCAGCGTTTCCGGGCGCCCGCCCCGGATCGCAAGCATATTGGCGGGGAAGCCGGTCTGCGCCGGGGTGTGCCGCCACAGCTGGTTGAGCACGACCTCGGCGGTCGCATCGCGCTTGAGATCGATCACCACGCGCACGCCGAGCCGGCTCGATTCGTCGCGGATGTCGGATACGCCCTCGATCCGCTTGTCCTTGGCGGCTTCGGCGATCTTCTCGACGAGCCCGTTCTTGCCGACCTGGTAGGGAATCGAAGTCAGCACGATCGAGCGGCGATCGCCCCGGCCTTCCTCGATCTCGTGACGGCAGCGTTGCAGGATCGATCCGCGCCCGGTCAGGTAGGCCGAGCGCGCGCCGTGGGTGCCAAGGATAATCGGCGCGGTCGGGAAGTCGGGTCCGGGGATGTATTCGAACAATTCCTCGGTGGTGATCGCCGGATTGTCCATCATCGCCAGGCAACCGTCGATCACTTCGCCCAGATTGTGCGGCGGAATGTTGGTGGCCATGCCCACCGCGATGCCGCCCGCGCCGTTGACCAGCAGGTTTGGAAACCGCGCGGGTAGCACCGAGGGTTCGCGCCGCGAGCCATCGTAGTTGTCGACGAAATCGACCGTATCCTTGTCGAGATCGTCGAGCAGGCTGTTGGCGACCTTGGCGAGCCGCGCCTCGGTATAACGCATCGAGGCCGGATCATCCGGGTCCATCGACCCGAAATTGCCTTGGCCATCGACCAGCGGCACACGCATCGACCAGTCCTGCGCCATGCGGACCAGCGCAAAGTAGATCGCGCTGTCGCCGTGCGGGTGATAATTGCCCATCACGTCGCCGACGATCTTGGCGCATTTGCGATAGGGCTTTCCGGCGACCATGCCGCCTTCCTGCGCCGCGAACAATATGCGGCGGTGGACCGGCTTCAGCCCGTCGCGGACGTCGGGCAGCGCGCGGCTGACGATCACGCTCATCGCGTAATCGAGGTAGCTGGTCTTCATCTCGTCGACGATGTCGACGCGGGTGTAATCGCCGGTCGGGCCGCCGATTGGATTTGGCGGATCGGGCAGAGGGGGGTCGAGGTTTTCGGTGTCGTCGCTCACGCGGTTCTATCGTTCTTTTTGTTGCGGAAGAGGAAGTGCCATGCCTCTAGGCCAAGCATGCCGGAATGACCAGTCGAGCACGCCTGAGATGAGGTGCGAACTCCATGTTTTCCACACCTCACCCCGCTTTGCTGAACGATTGCGGCAAAGCGCATTCAATCGCTGTTCAGTGGGCAATCCATAGTCGGCACCACAGTTGCCAAGGCAGCGAAATCGCGTCATTGGCAAGTTGGAAGTTTTGCTGCCGGAACCACTGCCCCGAGGCGGAGTTTGCCGGTTACACGAGGAGAGAAACACGATGATCCGCACCCCGCTTTTCGCCCGTTCGGCAATGGCGCTTGCGCTGGCCGCAGGGCTGGTCGCCACTGCCGCTCCGGCCCTGGCCGCGCCCAAGAAGCCCCCCGCTGCGCCCAAGCTCGCGCTGTCCAAGCCGTTTCAGGCGCTGGCTGCCCCGCTCAGCGCGGACATCGAGAAAGCGAAGACCCGCCCGGACGTGGTTGCTGCCAAGGCGCAGGTCGATACTGCCACCACTCTCATGAACCAGGCCCAGGGCGCTGCTGCGCGCGCGACCGCCAAGACCCAGCGCGATAGCGCGCTGGCTGCTCTGGGCGCGACGCTCGCAGGCGAGAAGGCGCGGATGGACGCGGCCTTTGCGGCGGTGGCCAATCAGGACGATCGCTACACGGCAGGCCAGCTGGGGGTGACGCTGGGCGGTGTTACGCTCGATCAGGCGCTGCAGCGTCGCGGTCTGCAGGCGATCATCGAAAGTGGCAAGCCAACTCCGGCTGAGGCGGCACGCTTCAACTTCTTCATCGGCTCGATTGCCTATGACGCTCGCGATTTTGCCGGTGCCCGCACTGCGCTAACCGCAGCGACGACCGGCGGCTATCACGAGAACGATGCCGATGCGCTGCTCGCCGATGCCTATCTGCAGGACAATCAGGTTCCGCGCGGCCTGGCGATTCTTCAGCAAGCCATCGATGCGCGCAAGGCCGCAGGCACGGCCCCGCCGGCCAACTGGTTCCGCCGCGGGCTGGGCGCAGCCTATAAGGCGAAGCTGCTCGATCAGGCGGCTGGCTTCAGCATGGGCCTTGTCCAGGTCTATCCGACCACCGAGAACTGGTCGGGCGCGATCACCGTTGTGCGCGAAATCGCCAAGTACCCCGCGCAGGAGACGCTCGATCTGATGCGGCTGATGGACCGGACCAAGAGCTTCAACGAAGAGCGCGACTACATCGAATATATCCAGGCCGCCGATGCGCGCCGCCTGCCGGGCGAGGTGCAGCGCATCCTCACTGCAGGCCTGGCTGCAGGCAAGCTCAAGCCCAGCGATATGTTCGTCAGCGAATCGAAGACCATCTCGGCTGCGCGCATTTCGGCCGACCGTGCTTCGCTCACCGGATTGGAGCGCGATGCCAGCGCAGCGAGTGCTACTGCCGCGACGACCATGGCAGCGGGCGATGCATTCCTGAGCTACGGTGAAGCAGTCAAGGCCGAGCGGTTTTACACCGCCGCTTTGACCAAGCCCGGGGTGGATATGCCGCGTGTGCTGACCCGGCTGGGCATCGCGCAATACGATCTGGGCAAATATGCCGAAGCCCAGGCGACCTTTGCGAGGGTCACCGGTCCGCGCGTTGCGCTGGCCCGGCTGTGGGGCATTCAGGCTGCGGCCAAGGCGAAACCGGCCGTCTAACCGGTCGAAGTCGGAACACTTGGACGGGCGGCGGGCAACTGCCGCCCGTTCTGTTTGCGCTATTCAACCGGAGCGAATGTATCGGTCGCTTCGTCGAGCACGTGCAGCAGCCCGTCGGAGATCGCGAAGAACGTCCCGCGCAGCGACAGTTCACCGTCGCGCTCCTTGCGGCGGATGCAGGGGAAGGTGCGCAGATTCGCCAAGCTGACGCGCACTCCGGCAAGCTCCATCGCGCGTTCGGCGATCCGGCCTTGGGTGCCATGCGCGGCAACGATCGGATCGCGCACGCCATCCAGCAGCCCGATCCAGTCGGCGATAAATCCGCCTTCGCCCGGCTCGGTCCCGTGCATTTCGCGGGTCAGTGCCGCCTTGCAACCGCCGCACATGCCGTGGCCCATCACCACGATTTCCTTGACCTTGAGGAACTGCACCGCAAATTCCAGCGCGGCCGAGACCCCGTGGTGGCCCGGCGTGGTCTCAAACGGGGGGACCATCGCGGCGACGTTGCGGACCACGAAAATTTCGCCGGGATCGACATCGAAGATCTGCGCCGGATCGACCCGGCTGTCCGAACAGGCAATCACCATGATTTCCGGCTGCTGTCCCTCGCGCAGTGCCTGCCAGCGCTCGCGGTTCGCAGTCCAGGCGGAGCTGCGGAAGCGGCGATAACCGGCGATCAGTCGGTCGAGTTCGGGTGTGCTCATGCCCTGCCTAATGGCGAGGGCAATTCACTCTGGCAAGCCGTGCGGCTTGCGCCTATCTGGGCGCCATGAACGATTTGGCCTCCGCTCCGTCCGTTGTCTCTGTCCGGGAAGGGCGGGTCGAACGCCAGCGCAAGCCCGACTGGATTCGCGTCAAGGCACCGACCAGCAAGGGTTACGGCGAGACGCGTCAGCTGATGCGCGATCTGGGTCTCAACACGGTGTGCGAAGAAGCGGCCTGTCCGAATATCGGCGAATGCTGGGCCAAGAAGCACGCGACGGTGATGATCCTCGGCGATGTCTGCACCCGGGCCTGCGCTTTCTGCAACGTCAAGACCGGGATGCCGCGCGCGGTCGATCCGCTCGAACCCGAGCATGTCGCGATCGCGGCGGCCAAGTTGGGGCTGGAACACATCGTCATCACCTCGGTCGATCGCGACGATCTGCCCGATGGCGGCGCGAGCCAGTTCGTCAAGGTGATCGAGGCGCTGCGCCGAGCAACCCCGGCGACCACGATTGAAATTCTCACCCCCGATTTTCGCAACAAGATGGAAAGCGCGGTCGAGGCGATCGTCGAGGCCGGGCCGGACGTCTACAACCACAATCTCGAGACCGTCCCCCGGCTCTATCCGACCATCCGCCCGGGCGCGCGCTACTATGCGTCGCTGCGTCTGCTCGAACAGGTCAAGCGCCACGAACCACGGATTTTCACCAAGTCCGGCGTGATGCTGGGGCTGGGCGAGGAGCGGCTCGAGGTCCATCAGGTGATGGATGACATGCGCTCGGCCCAGATCGATTTTCTGACGATGGGGCAATATCTCCAGCCGACCCCCAAACACACCAAGGTGATCGACTTCGTCACCCCGCAGGCCTTCGATGCCTATGGTGCGATCGCGCGGGCCAAGGGCTTCCTGCAAGTCGCCGCCAGCCCGCTGACGCGCTCCAGCTATCATGCCGGTGACGATTTCCGCGCCATGCGCGCCGCGAGGGAAGCGCTGTTGGCCAAGGGGCGCTAGGCCATTGCCCGGAATTCATGAGGTCCATGCGCTGCCCTATAGCGCCGAGCAGATGTTCGATCTGGTGGCCGATGTTGCGCACTACGGCGAATTTCTGCCTTGGGTGGTAGCCACCCGGGTCCGCTCGGACAGCGAGACCGAGATGATTGCGGACATGCTGGTGGGCTTCAATGCCCTGCGGGAGAAATTTACCTCGCGCGTGACCAAGCACCGACCCGATTCGCTGACCGTCCATTACATCGATGGGCCGATGCGCGATCTCGACAATCGCTGGCTGTTCCGGCCGCTTGGCGAAACCTCCTGCGAGGTCGATTTCTGCGTCAACTTCACCTTTGGGAATGCGCTGTTCGAGGCGCTGGCGGGACAGTATTTCGAGCGTGCGTTCCGCAAGATGGTGGCCGCGTTTGAAAAGCGCGCGGCCGAACTCTACGGCAGCAGCAATTCGAGCGCGACCAACGTCGCCTGATGCCGCACTGCGGCGCGGCTTGAACCATCGAGCCGCCGCTCTTCGGCGGTGACTTCCCCCTCGCCCCGGATCGCGCGCGCAAACACGACCGTCCCGACCGGCTTCTGAACGCTGCCGCCGTCGGGACCCGCAATTCCGCTGACCGCAACGGCTACATCGCCTGTGCTGCGCTTCAGCGCGCCTTGCGCCATCGCCCAGGCACAGGCGATCGAGACCGCGCCGAAGGTGTCGATGATGTCGAGCGAGACGCCGAGCGCTTGCTGCTTGGCCTCGTTCGAATAGGTCACAAAGCCCCGATCCAGCACCGCCGAAGAGCCCGCTATTTCGGTCAATGCCGCCGCGACGAGGCCGCCGGTGCAGCTTTCTGCCAGCACCAGCCTGCGGCCCGCAGCGCGGTTTTCGGCAACCACCCGCGCCGCCAGGGCAACGATG